>CAZWPS010000012.1:0-17485 GCA_964635775.1 uncultured Zetaproteobacteria bacterium
CAAGTAAAATATTTCAAGTTGTTGTTTCACATTGATGTTCGTCTATAAAAACAGCATCTTATTCATAACAAAGTGCATAGATTAAAATTTAATATTGGACTTTTTAAGCCCCTCATCGTTAGTTTAGCAGCCTGTATTGTTTGTTTTTATTGCCTTGAGGTTACTTTTTATGCCCAAACACCAACCGCTTCGTATTTATGTACACACACCATTTTGCTTGCATAAATGTCATTATTGCGACTTTAACTCCCATGTCTTTAGTTCGCCACCTTGGGCGCGGTATACACAAGCATTGTTACAAGAAATCAAACATTATGCCCAGCAACCTCAATATGCTCACCGCCCTATAAGTAGTGTTTTTTTTGGCGGCGGCACGCCCTCTTTAGCCCCCGCGACGTTGTTTGAAGATGTGTTAAGCAGCTTACAACATTACTTTTCTTTCAATGATGATGTTGAAATAAGTTTAGAAGCTAACCCTGGTGCCAGTGAGGCTGAGCGTTTTCAGGCGTATCGTGCAGCGGGCATTAATCGTGTTTCTATTGGTGTGCAAAGCTTTCAAAATGATGAATTAAGCTGGCTTGAGCGTATTCATTCTGCTGATGAAGCCATCAAGGCTTACCATATTGCCCGCCAAGCTGGTTTTGACAATATCAACTTGGATTTGATGTATGCCTTACCGCATCAGAGCTTAGAAACATGGTTTTCATCCTTACAACAAGCCATTGATTTACAACCAGAACACCTGTCTTGTTACCAACTCACAGTTGAACCCCATACTCAGCTTGCCGTCACCCATAAAAAACAAGCACTAGCCTTGCCCAACGATGATTTGGCACTGGATTTCCTTTGGCAAACACGGCAAAAGTTACAAGATGCCGGTTATGAGGCGTATGAAGTGTCTAATTTCGCGCAACGGGGCAAGTGTTGCCAGCATAATATTGGTTATTGGCAATATGATGATTATATTGGCATTGGTGCAGGTGCTGCAGGCAAGTGGGACTTAAAAGATGGTGGTGTGCTGCGCTACAGCAACCTGCGCTCACCCAATACCTATATCGAAGCCGCATTGCAACATGGTTCCGCTGTGGGCAGTGATGAAAGTCTTGATGTGCAACAAGCGATGGGCGAAGCAATATGGTTAGGCTTGCGCCAAAGCCAAGGCATAGATACCCATTGGTTTGAACAACGCTTTGCCCAAACACCGCAACAAGTATACCCGCAACGCATTGAGCAATGGTTAAACCAGCAACAATTAGAGCAAGATGGAACTATGTTACGTTTGACAGCAAAAGGCTTGAACATCGCTGATGAGATTGCTGCATCATTTTTGTGATTGCAGCGTAGCGTTATGGCGGGGTACGTTTTATTTTAAGATGTTTTGTACGGAGACAAACAGTTCTGGTGATTGTGTTTGTTGCTCCAGAAAGTTCAAGGTTTCTTGATGGGGGTGTCCAATGATGATGCACTGTTGTTTCTTCTTCACGCAATCAAGGGCGGCAGACCATGCTGTTTGCAACGATGACAAATCAGTTTTATGGTCTAAAAACACATCCCGTTTGTTCCAAGCTAAACCATGTTGACTGGCTTCTTGGGCAGCAACGGATGTTGAGGCGGTGCGTGAATCAACAAAAAATAGCTTATGTTTGCGGCACAATTCCATTAACCACTGCATGGATTGCGAATCGGATGTAAGCAATGAACCCATATGATTATTCACGCCTGTGACATAAGGTACTTTCGCTAAAGCATCTTCAAAAACCTGCGTGAATTTCGCTTTTGTCATGCCTTTATACAAATAAAAGCGTTCCATGCGCTGTTGATATTTGGGGTTGGTGGTTTGCATGGGCATATGCAGCATCACTGTAATACCATGCTCATGTGCCATCTTTGCAGCTGCTTTGGCATGTGGTGAATCGGGTAAAATGGCAACAGTGAGGGTGAAGGGCAAAGCCAGCAAGCGCTTTAAAGCATGCAAGTCATAACCGACATCATCAATGACCAAGGCAAGTTGCTGGTTTGTGTGTTGCTTGTAGACAGGGGCAACATCCTCTTTCTTTTTCGTGACTGTAGCTTGCGGAATTGGGTCAGGTAAAACATCTTCAAAAATGAAGGTTTCATCGTTGAGTATGGGGGCAATGATTTGTGATAGCTCTTCATCACTGGTGATTTCAGGTTCAGAAGGCTCTATGGCTATAGGTTTTTCGACCATGAGGGCAGGGTTGTTGATGCTTGCCAACCATGCCAAAGCAATCAACAGCACTAAAAGCCATGCCAGCAAAAGTTTGAGCCACGCGGGCATGACCGATTTTTTAAGACGTTTCAAGACGGTATTGAATGATAAGTTTAGAGCTTGCCTAAAGCATTTAACCCTTGTAATAAGTCTAATGCGCGTTGCAACTGTACATCTTTGGTTAAGCGCTCAAGCATTTTATCACTGGGATGACCCGACAACGCTTCTTCTTCTTTTTTGGTTTTATTTTTACCATTACCGTTGGCTAAATGCCCTTTCATATTCGCTTCAGATACGCGTTCAGGGCGATTTTTTCCATCGTCTTCGATTTTTAAACGCACGGCTTTGACCTCAACATCAGGGTCAATGCCTGTAGCTTGTATGGAGCGACCACTTGGTGTGTAATACAGTGAAGTCGTTAATTTAAAAGCAGAATTATCAGATAAGGGTATGATGCGTTGAACAGAACCTTTACCAAAACTACGCGTCCCCATCAATACTGCACGTTTATTGTCTTGCAGTGCCCCAGCGACAATTTCAGAGGCAGAAGCTGAACCGCCATTAATCAACACAATCAGCGGCGCACCTTGGAGCACATCACCTTTTTCTGCTTTGAAGTTCATATTATTGCCTACCCTTGATTTGGTGCTGACAATACCACCATGCTCAAGGAATAAGTCACTCATGCCAACAGCCTGATCCAACAAACCACCAGGATTATTGCGTAAATCAAGCACTGCCCCCAAAATAATTCCATCAGACTGATGGCGAATAGCATTGATTTTTTCTTTTAACTGCGCCACCGTTTTTTCTTGAAACTGGGTCACGCGTAAATAGGCATAACCTGGTGCTAGAAGATCACTCTTGACTGAAGCAACACGAATATTATCGCGGGTAATGTCAACATCAAAGGTGCGCATTTCATCGGCGCGGAAGATGGTTAAGGTGATGTCTGTGCCGGGTTTTCCGCGCATGAGTTTGACCGACTCAGGCAAGCTAATGTCGCGTGCCAAGACATCACCAATGCGTATAATCAAATCGCCTGATTTAATGCCAGCACGATAAGCAGGGGTGTCTTCAATGGGGGAAACAATTAAAATGCCGCCATCAGCTGTTGAAATTTCAATACCTAAACCACCAAATTCGCCGCTGGTGTCTTCCATCATCTTGGTGAACATTTCAGTGTTCATATAGGTTGAATGGGGGTCAAGATTGGACAACATACCCTTTAATGCACCTTCAAAAAGCTCTTCATCCGTGACTTCTTCAACATAATAACGGCGCACAGCATTCATCACATCAGAAAACTTCTTCATTTGGGCATAATCAGTGGCAGCGTGGGCAGTGTTGATGGCAGTGGATGGCTGCCAAGCTATCCAAGCCATGATGAGGACTAGTGTTGTGCCTAATGCAATCATTGTACGTGTTGTTTTAAGTGTCATTTTGTTGCCTCATTTTTGCGTTATACATTACTTTTTACACCATCGTGATGGGTTGACAGGTCGACCTTGATCACGAATTTCAAAATATAAACGAATATCTTCAATCCAGCCAGTGCTACCAGCCTCGCCCAAAACTTCGCCTTGCTCAACCCAATCGCCGAGTTGTTTATGCAAGGCATCATTATGCGCATACACTGCCATGACCCCATGCCCATAATCAACAATCATCATCAAACCATAACCACCAAACCAATCAGCATAACGCACTTGACCTTGTCCAAAAGCATGGACAAGCTTACCTTCTTCACTACGTTTAGCAGGGGAGATGTGTACACCAGAAAGCTTGCTTCCTGTTGCCACTTTTTGACCAAAACCAAGGATAATACGCCCTTTTAGAGGCCAAGATAATTTGCCTTTTTGTTGACGTATGGATGCCATAGCCTCTTTTTTGTCACTATCAAGCAAGGATTCACCTAAACCATGTAATAAACGATGTAAGGCTTGTTCTTGTTGCAGTAGGCGTTTTTGTTGTGCTTGTTGTTGCGTGATATTGGCTTGAAGTTGTTGAGCTGCATCACGCTTAGCTGCAATTTTATTTAATAATTCATCTTCGGCAGCTTTGCGTGTTTGTTGTAATACGAGCAGCTTGTCTTTGTTGTTTTGCTCATCTTTCTCAATATCAGCAATCTTTTGCATGGCTTCACGCCATATTAATCTGTCTTTTTCTTGGGATAACATCACTTGTTTTAACAAATGTTGCCGATGCGGAATTTCAGTGATGGATGTGCCATTTAAGACATCTACCCAAATGGAGCGGCTGCCTGCATGTTGATAAGCGACTGCCGCTTCTTTTGCCATTTGAGTGTACAAATGGTGCATTTTTTTGCGTATTTTCTTCTTTTTAGTGTTTAAGGCATGTAATTTCTTGTCTACAGCTCTGATTTGCCGCTTAACATTTCGGTAAGCCTGCCGCGCTGATAATAAGTTCACATCCAAGTTTTTTAATGTTTTGCCCACGTCACCAAGCTTTAAGGTCAGTGCTTGTTGTGCTTGGGCAACCATGTGCCGTTGTTGTTGGATGTTTTTTAATTCACTTTGGACATCACGCGCCGCATCCGCTTCAACTAAGCTGGTACTCAACATCAGTGCAAGCAGCAAAAAACGCAAACTATTCATACTTTATGATAAGGATGACCTTGAATAATCGAAAAAGCGCGATAAAGCTGCTCCACGATCAATACACGAGCCAGTTGATGGGGTAGGGTAAGCTTGGATAAGCACCATATGGCAGTCGCCTGGCGACGTACATCTTCATGCACACCTGCTGCACCACCAATCACAAAGTGAATATGTGCATTACCCACTTGTTGCTTAAAAAAATCTGCCCACTGTATGCTGTTTAAATCTTTTCCCTTTTCATCGAACAAAATAAAACCATGAGGCGCAGCTTTGAGTATGCTTTTGCTTTCATCGGCTTTGATTTGAGAGGTTTGTTTGGCGCGGCTTTCTGGCAGCTCAATAATATCAAATTGGTGTGCGCCTTGCAGACGCTTTTTTATAGATGCTTCGTAGTCTTTAAAGTCTTTACCTGCTTTGCCGACCACCAACAGCCTTAATTTCATGCCTCTTCAGATGTTTTTGTGTCGGTGACAGGCTCATCAGGCAAGCTCCATAGACGTTCTAATTGGAAACTTGAACGCACTTCGGGTAAAAATAAATGCACGATAATATCGCCTAAATCAACCACCAGCCATTCTAAAGCTTCTAGCCCATCGACTCTTGCTGTTAAATCATGGCTATGCCCTACCGTGCGCACGGCATTGGCCAAGGCTTTGAGTTGGCGATTGGTGCGACCTGTTGCTAAGATAAAACGGTCAGCAAAGCTGCAACGTCCTGTGACATCGAGGGTAAGAATATCTTGCCCTTTCACATCTTCAATGGCTTGGATTACTTGCTTGCTGAGGTCTTCAACTGTGATTTGCGTCATGCGTTTCTCTCTTGTTGATCATCTGTTTGGAATTATGCTCTCGTATCTTGAGCCGCCGAAGCATAACATGCTAAAATTGCTTTGCAGGTGCTTTGAGCGAGTTGGTGTTGATATTGATGGGCATGGGCACGAATTTCACTTGAAGAAATGGCGGGTAAATCGACTTCAAAATGCAGCACATGACCTGCTTGTTGCGGTGGTGAGTGTTGCCAAGATTGTGGTGAAATAGGCTTCCAACCCTTGTAATCATTGATGTCTTCATAACCATGACGCTTAAATACAGCAATATTGCACAGTTGTTGATGTTCAGGATAACCAACCCAGTGGCTTAATGCTAAATAAGCATCTAAGCCCATCAACCATGTGGGTATAATGTGCGGATGAAGCGCTTTAAAATGATGTAAAGTGGCGATGGTGGGGGTTGATTGCGTATTTTTAACTTCCCAATCCCATATTTTAACCTTGTTTTGCTTGGCAAACATCTCTTGTAACCACAGCAATCGCATGGCGGGGCTTGTTTTGCCTGATAAATCACGGTGCACAGCTAAACCCACTGGAATTATCCATAATTCATCGGGTTTTAATTGCTGCAAAGCGGCCTCAACCAAGGCTTGGTGTCCAAGGTGGGGCGGGTCAAAACTACCGCCGAAAAGAGCGATATGTTGAACCCCTGAAGTGCAGCTCACCTTATTTGCGCCCCGAACTACCAAAACCACCCTGACCACGTTCAGTGTCTGAAAGGGTTGTGGCTTGGGTGAATGTTGCTTGCACAAATGGCGCAATCACCATTTGAGCGATGCGCTCACCTCGGCTGATGGTAAAAGCTGTTTTGCTATGGTTGATAAGAATCACCCCGACTTCGCCGCGATAATCAGCATCAATGGTGCCTGGTGCATTGAGTACAGTAATCCCATGCTTGAGTGCCAAGCCCGAACGCGGACGAATTTGTGCCTCAAAACCTTCGGCTAAGGCCATGGCAAAGCCCGTTTTGATGAGTGCGGATTCACCAGCTTGCAAGATGACATCCTCATCAATAGCGGCGCGAATATCTGCACCAGCAGCTTGATTTGAGGCGTAAAAGGGGAGCTCTAAACCTTCGCCGTGCGGCAGTGTTTGAATGTGTACGATGGTGTTTTTCATATGTGTATCCTTGGCTTACAGTGGGTTGATAAGGCAGTGTAACAAACACCCTCTATCTTGGATGCGGCATGGCAAAGCAGAGTGAGCCAGCGCATCTTTATGTTCAAGAGCATGCAGTCAGTTTATAAAGCGTGCAATAACTTGTGATGAATGCCATCAAAAGCACCATTGGATAAAATAAGGACAATATCATCACTTTTGGCATGTTTAGTGATGTTTTCGATGATTTCAGCGGTGGTTTCTAGCACTTTAGCATCAATATCATGATTTTTCAGGGTTGTGCATACTTTGTCTACATCAAGTAAGTCTTGGGGTGCGGTCTGACGTGTGGCAGGGGGGGTGAAAATCACATGATTGGCTTTGAGCAAGGCTTGAGGAAGGCTTGATTGATGAATATGACTGCGCATGGTGTTGGAGCGAGGTTCAATGACCACCCACAACTTCCCCTTGCCCGCCATATTTGCCTGCACCGCCTCAACAACACCTTGAATTGCGGTAGGATGGTGGGCAAAATCATCATAAATGGTAATGCCTTGGCGTTCACCTACTTTGCTCATGCGGCGGCGAACGCCTTTGAATGTTGTGAAGGCATGTTGAATATCGTCTAGCTTGACCCCCATTTGCTTTGCTGCTGCGGCCACAGCACAAGCATTACTGACCTGATGTTTGCCCCAGCTATCCCATTGCACTTCACAACAAACTTGCCCATCATGGTACAATTTAAAATGTGAACCATCTTGCTGCATCACCTGCCACTGCCAAGGGCAATCCTTGTCACCATATTCGGCAAAGAAAACGATATTTGACCAACAACCACGTTTGATGACATCAAGCACATCATCATCATCGGCATTGGCAATCACATCACCAGATTGTGGGACAATGCGTAACATATGGGAGAATTGTGTTTTAATGGCATCCAAATCGGCGAAAATATCGGCATGGTCAAACTCTAAATTATTCAAAATCAAGGTTTGGGGATGGTAATGGATGAATTTAGAGCGTTTATCGAAAAAGGCAGTGTCATATTCATCACCTTCAAGGACAAAAGGACTGCCTGCTTGAACCCTGCCTAACCTTGCACCTTCACCAAAGTTTTCGGGGATGCCACCAATCATGAAGCCAGGCTGTTGATCAGCAACATCCAATACATGGGCGAGTAATGCAGCGGTTGAAGTCTTGCCATGCGTGCCACTTACCACGGCAGCATGCCTTTGTGGTAAGATGTAATGCCCGATAAATGCTGGTCCAGACATATAAGGTAGAGCATGATTTAAAATATATTCGACTTCGACATTACCGCGACTCATGGCGTTACCAATGAGGCATAAGTCAGGTGCTGGGTTGAGGTTTTTAGCTGAAAATGGAGCAATGCTGACCCCTATATTTTCTAAATAGGTGGACATCGGCGGATAGACATGAGCATCAGAGCCAGTGACCCGCCAGCCTTTGCTTTGTGCCAGCGCCGTGATGGCTGCCATAGCTGTTCCGCACACGCCAAGCACATGTAAATGTTGTGTTTTCATGGTGTTACCTTCCTTAAGGTTTGTTGTAGTCTCCATACGGCGAATACCCCCAGCAAAGCCATGCCTGAACACCATAAAAAAGCGCTAGCATAACCTTGCTCTTTTGCCACATAACCACATAATAAAATGCCTACAGTGCTGCCTAAGCCAAAACCAAGTGAGCTATACCAACCTTGAGCAGAGGTTTGTTGGGCATGACCAGCAAAGGTGCGCACCCATGCCACTGCTGCAATATGAAAAGCGGCAAAACTCGCTGCGTGTAAGAGTTGTAGCACAATAATAGCAGCTAAACTTGTGCTTAAAGCAAGCCCTAACCAGCGTATGGCGGCTAAGATGAGGCAAATGTTTAATAATAATACAGGTGATGCTCGTTGAATCGGTTTACTCCAAAACCACATCAATATAATTTCAGCCAACACGCCTAAAATCCAAAATAAACCAATATCACTGCCTGAATACCCTAAATCAAGCATGTATAAGCTGAAAAAACCATAATATGCGCCATGTGAAGCTTGCATACAAAAGCCTGTGAGCAGCAACCAGTATAAGGCTTGAGGGTTGCGCGGTGTTGTGATGTGCTGTTGTTGGCTAGGGTGTTGATGCAGGGTGTTGATGTCAGGAAAAGCAATGGCAGCTAGGCAGGTGAGTAATAATAAAACACATAAAAACCACGGGAAAACATGGATATTGTCGCCAACAATATACCAGCCACCTAAAAAAGAAGCCAACACAAAACCAATCGAACCCCAAACCCGTAAACGCCCATAATCAATGATGGAAACCTCAGCTACAATCAGGGATAAACTATCTGTAAGCGGCAAAATCGCTGCCCAAAATAGACCAAAGCATAAGATGATGATGAACATGCTTAGCAGATTTAAGTCAGCCATGAGTAAGCTGGCAAAAAGGGTTGCGAGCCCAGCGGCAAGGCATAAAAAGGTGCGTGTATTGATGTGGTATTTTTCTAAAAATAGCCCAGCTAAAGGCGGTGAGAATATCTTGGCAGCAGCTAAAGTCGCTATAAATATGCCCACCCACAGCTCGTTAAACCCCAAATCAGCCAAATAAACAGGGAAATAAGGTAAAAGAAGCCCCATAGAAGCAAAATAAGTGGCATAAAATAGACGGATGCTGTGCAAAGAAGTGTTTGAAATCACCTCGCAATCATCACCAATGCAAGCACAACTTGCAAAGGGTTTATAAAAGCATGAATATGCGTCTTATGATGCAACCTTATCCAATCAGCGTTGTTTTAGGCTAAGCGCTTGAAAATTCAACTTTGTCATGGGCAAAATTGCCAACCACGAGGGGGCAAAGCATTGGCGGATGCTTGTCGTCAGCGCGGTATTCCTTTTGAAGCAACACCTTGCCACAGTTTATGTCCATATGCGCCTATTGTGATGATTGATGGTCGTTTGCGTATGCATATTACGCTGTCTGAGTTGCAAGTATTATCTGAGGCGGCATGATGAATAAGCCCTATCAACAACGTGGTGTGGCGCTGATTATGGTGTTGGGTATGGTGGCGATTATTGCGACATGGGCAGCAACGGCAGCATATGAAGATATGATTTCTATTCGCCGCGTTTCAAACTTACAAGATGAATTACGCGCAACGATGGCAAGTGAGTCTGCAATCACACTATTTCGCCTTTATTTACAGCAAGATAGTAAAGATACAACCATTGATAGCTTAGATGAAGATTGGGCGCTTGATTTGCCACCATTTCCTATTGATGAAGGTTTAATTTCGGCAACTGTGGAAGATGCGAATCGTTTTTTTAACCTCAATGATTTGGTGAATGATGCAGGCATGGTGCAGCAATCAGCTGTGCTTGAGTTGCAACGCCTTTTTATCTTGCTTGAGTTGGACGATAGCTTAGTTGATGCCTTGGTGGATTGGGTGGACAAAGATGACATGCCTTATGGCATATCTGGCGCTGAAGATGCGATGTATTATGCTCAAAACTACCGTGTTAAAAATGCGCGTTTGGATAGTTGGTCAGAATTAAAGTTGGTGCGCGGTTTTGAACACGCAATATTAAAGCAATTAAAAACCGTAGCCACGGTTCGTCCTGCACCAAACAATGGTCAAACTAAGATTAATATCAACACCACATCCAGCGAAAACATGATGGCACTGTTTCCAAATATGACCATGATTGACGCAGAAACATTCTTTGAATCAAGACCTTATGAGGATACCAACGGCATTAATGGGTTGTATTGGGCAGATGGCGGCAACTTTTCGCGCTTGAGTGTCACCAGTGATGCCTTTATGGTGCGCACGCATGCTCTTTTTGGTCGTGCGAATGTGCGTGAGGAGTATTTATTGTTGCGAACTGGTCAAGTGGCTCAAATTATCCGTCGTGAACGTCTTGGTTGGCAATTTTAGATGCCAAACACCTTAGTATCTCGTTTGAGTTGGGATGAATCAGGCACTGCTGTGCGTGATGCACAGGGGCATGTTTCTTTCACCGCGCACACCACAACACCGCCAAGCGAAGATGTTTTGCCTATGCTTAGCGAAGATGCGCAGGATTTAGGCTGCATTTATTTACCCATAGAACACTTTTTAAGCCGAAGTTTTCATTTTCCACTCAAACACAGACATTATTTAGATAGCGAGCTATTGGCACAAGAATTGGTGGATACAGCGGGTATTGAGCCTGATGAGTGGTGGCTTTCTTGGCGTTCTGAAAAAGTACAAGGTGGCGTGGCAGGGTTGGTTTTTGCGTTGCCAGAACACTTGAAACAAGCCATGCAAGCGCAACCCTCTTGGCAGCAAACACCTTTATTGTTGATTGATGGCTGGGAACGGCTCAACGATTGGTTAAAACAAGTGGACTATGTTGATGCATCTTTGGCTGTGGTGGATGCCGATGCCGAAGGGGTGTTTTTTGGCTTTTTTCATCAAGGTTCATGGCACGGTATGCGCCGACTCAATGCGGATATGCATGATGATGAAGCAGGCAGCTTGATTGCACAACAGGTGGTTTGGTCATTGCAGGCAATGGGTATGAACCTGATTGAAACGCAGATTATTGGTCGTTTAACGCCAGCGTTGGCAGATTGTTTTCCTCTAGCCCACAACACTTATCCTGCGACGATTGAAAAAACATTGTCCCCGCGTCATATGTTGAATTTGATGCTGCCTAATCCTTTAAACGAACAGCCGCAAGGCGCTAAAGCGATGAAAAGCCATCAATGTAATGTGCGGCATGGACAATGGAAAGTGCAACAAGGCTCATATGCTTTAAAATTATGGAAACGCTCTTTATTGATGGCAGCAAGCCTATGTTTTTTAGGTTTAATGTTGACGATAACGCAAAATTTTCAACTGGAAAAGCAACAATTGCTGATGCAAGATGAGATGTTGGCGATTTTGCATCAAACGCTGCCAGGTGAACCTGCCATTGATATTTTAGCGCAGTTACGACGTGCCGTTGGTGATGATGCAACACATACAGCGCAAAATGATGCTCAAAGCACCATACAACTACAGCGCATTAGCCAAGTTTTCGAGGCACAAGCTTGGCAAATGCAGGAAGTTAAAATGGATGCAGCTGGTGTTTTGCTGACAGGTAAAATTGAGTCGTTATCCGCGCTAAACAAGGTGCGCGATTTGCTGGCGAAGAAAATGGATACTGAGGTTAACATTGCAGATACCGATGTGAGCGGTGATGAAGTGACATTTAGGATACGCTGGTCATGGTAAGGTTTTGGCAAGAAAACTTGCGCCAACAACAAGAGGCGCTCAAAGCGAAAGTAATATTATTTTGGCAGGCTAGATTTGCACCACGTTATGCGGGGCTGCAAGCGTCTGAACAACGCTTATTGTTGATTGCGGCGGTGGTTTTGCCATTGATTTTGTTTATATTTGGTTTGGTTTTACCCGTTTTTGATAAGCATCGTTTATTGCAAGAAGATGTGAGCAATATCGCGCTAGAACTTCAACAAGCCAAACAATTAGCGGCATTGGTGCTTGTTCAACCGCAGTCATCATCCCATACTGCTAAAAATAGCAACCAACTCCTCACGTTGGTGGATCAACTGGCACGTGAAGCGGGTGTTCGTCGTTTTATGACCAGGCTTAGACCACAACAAATCATGGGTAAACAAGGGCGTTTGCAAGCACAAATGAAAGCGGTTCCTTATGCTAAAGTGTTGATATTTATTGGTGCTTTAGCCGATAATAACTTAGCCCTGCCAACGCTTAAAATTCAGGCTGTATCGCCAGGTGTGGTGCATGTGCAAGCGGTGATTGTCAGCTTATGAATACATCAAAACCTGTTGTGATTCGCTCTAAACGTTATTTAGCTTTATTATTTGTGCTGGTTTTGCCCGTGATGATGTTTTTGCGTTGGGATGCTTCGCCTTGGCTTGATCAACAGGTGCAAACACTAAGCCAACAAGCGGGTGTGCAGATAAGTTATGAGCAGTTGTTCTGGCGAGGTTGGGCAATCCATGCCGAACAAGTGACATTAAGCCAATCTGACTTGCATAGCATCAAGTGTGACTCACTTGATGTTTCTTTATCGATTAGCCAACTTTTTTCGGGTCATCTTGCTGCTGATATTAGGCTGTTGTGGCTGAATAACCCCATTGCTTTAACGGTGTATCAAGATGGGGATTTGCTGCATATTGATGATATACAAGCTGATATAGACTTGCTTAATCTTGTGGATATTCAGCAAAATATACCATTTCGTGTGTCAGGAAAGCTTGATTTACAGGGTTCTGTGGCGGTGGATAAAAGCAACGGACAAGCCAGAGAAGGTCAACTTCAGCTTGTATGGTCACAAGCCATGGCAGGCTTAGCCGTGCCTGAGTTTTCCTTGGGTGATTATACGGTTGATGTTTATAGTGATGCGGCGAATAACGCAGCTTGGCATTGGCAGCTTCAAGGCGGAGAGGATGTGGCTTTGCAGGGAAAAGGTATGCTCGACATACAGCAGCCATTGTTGCAACAATGGACAATTCATGGCGTGTTGGATGTGCAAGTGGATGCAGCTAATGCAACATTAAGCATGATGTTGCAAGCCTTTACAGGTTCGAACAAGGCTAAAATCCGCATTTCAGGGCCTTTGTTACGTCCGCAAACGCAAGTGGTTCGCTGATGTCGTATCTCGTTTTAGCCCGCAAATGGCGACCTCAACGTTTTGCCGACCTCGCAGGGCAAGATGTGGTTGTGCGCACCCTCAAGAATGCACTGGTCAGCGAACATTTAGCCCATGCATACTTGATGACAGGCATTCGCGGTGTGGGTAAAACAACCATTTCGCGTTTAATGGCGATGGCCGTGAATTGTACTGCGGCTGTAGATGGCGAACCTTGTGGCACATGTGATTCATGCACATCGATTGCCAAGGGCAACAACTTGGATGTGCAAGAAATGGATGCGGCAAGTCATACGGGTGTGGATGATATTCGTGAAATCCTAGATGGTGTGCGTTATCCACCTGTGACCTTAACTATCAAAGTTTATATTATTGATGAAGCGCATATGTTGTCTAAAAGTGCTTTTAATGCTTTGTTAAAAACATTGGAAGAGCCGCCAGAGCGTGTTTTATTTATTTTAGCCACCACAGAATCCGATAAACTACCCATTACAGTGCGCTCACGTTGCCAGCGTTTTGATTTGCGTCGCTTAAATGTTGATGAAATCAGCACTTATTTGCAATACGTGCTTGGCGAAGAAAAGATTACAGCCGCTGCGGATGCCTTGCAAGTGATTGCGCGTGCTGCGGATGGCAGTGTGCGTGATGCTTTGTCGTTAACAGAGCGTGTATTGGCATTTTCTCATGACAATATTACGCTTGATGATGTGCAACAATCGTTAGGTTTGATTGGTTCAGCACAAACAGAACAGCTTGCGGCGGTTATTTTAAGTGGTGATGCTCAAGCGGCGGTGAATACTTTGCGTCAAGCGCGTGAGTTGGGGGTTTCACCGCAGCATTTGTTGCAATCCTTAGCCGAAGTGTTGCATCATATGATGTGTTGCAAGCTTGATGTTGGGCTTGTGCCTCAAGGGGTGAGTGAGGAAAGCAAAACATGGCTGTTACAATATGCAGCGGCGTGGAGTCATCAGGGCTTGGATATGCGTTATCAAGTTTTACTTCATGGCTTGCGTGATATGAGCTTGGTGGATGAGCAGCGTGGTTCAGAAATGATTGTGATGCGTTTGGCGCACTTAAATCATTTATCACCGCCTGACCAAGCATTGGTCAATACGCCGACACCTGCTGCGGCAACAGAAAAAAAAACACCTAAAAACAACAGTATAGCAGCTGAAAAGGTTGAACCAACTGTTCAAGCTTCCGTTGCTCCTCCTTTGGCACAACACGATTCTTCACGTAAAGTTGAGCCAGACTCTCCCGCCACATGGCAAGATGTTACCCTACAATATCAGGAGCTAAAACCAGGTATTGCAGCCATACTTGAGCATGCCTCTTGTGAATTATGGACAGATACACAAATTGAATTACACTTGGACAAGCACCATCTTGATACACTTTCATCAAACCAGCGTGCGCACTTTCAAACATGGTTAAAACGTGATGTATTGTGGTTAAAACGCAGTGAAAAAAGTGGTGAAAGCTTGCTTGTACAACAACAACGCACCACAGATGAACAAACACGGCAACGCTGGCAACATGCCGAAGCTGATCCCAATGTGCAAGCCATCAAGGAAGCCTTTGATTGTCGTTTAACGCATGTAGAAGCAAAGGATAACTAAAGAAAGGGGATATCATCACCTGATTCTGTCATCCCGAACACAGTTGCGGGATATTTGCGTTAAGGTGTTTTGATAGGCTCAACCTGATAAGCGCCGTCACACAGAGGATCTATAATAAAACCACTTCATAACGATCTTCAGCAAATTCAGTGTCTTGTTTAAAGCTAATTTCTTTGCTTAAAAACTTCTCCAACAACACCACCATTTCATTTTCTTCACCCAACATCAAATCAATCAATGTCGGATGTGCAATGACCAATAACTTTTGGCATGGGTATGCCTTGGCTTCTGCTACAATCTCTCGAAACAGTTGATAACAAATGGTTTGCATGCTTTTAGTTAGCCCTGTGCTGTCACAACGTAGACACGCCATTTGCAACATTCTACCCAGTGAATCGCGAGTGCGTTTACGTGTGAGTTGCACCAAACCCAATGATGTAAAAGGTAAGGCGCACGTTTTCGTTTTATCACGTTTTAAGGCTTCATTGAACACATCAAACACTTTATCACGATTGTTTTCATCCAACATATCAATGAAATCAATCACAATAATGCCGCCAAGGTTACGCAAACGTAATTGATGCACAATTTCATGCACTGCTTCAAGATTGGTTTTAAAGCTGGTTTCTTCAAGGTTACGTGAGCCGACAAATGAGCCAGAGTTCACATCAATGGCAATCAAGGCCTCTGCTTGATCAATGACAATCGAACCCCCTGATTTTAAACGCACTTGACGTTGTAAAGCTCTATCAATTTCCTCTTCCACACCATAAATATCAAAAATAGGTCGGTCACCAGGGTAATAAAACAGGCGTTTACCGACTTCAGGCATGAAGTTTTCAGCAAATTGTTTCATGCTCCGATAGGCTTCTTTGGAGTCAATATGAATTTTTTCCACTTCATCATCTACAAAATCACGCATCACGCGTAAAAACAAGTTTAATTCAGTATGAATCATGGATGCAGGGCCAGCATTTGTTTTACGCTTTTCAATATCTGTCCAAAGCCTGATTAAAAAGTTTAAATCTTGCTGCAATTCTTCTTGGCTATGCCCTTCTGCTACGGTGCGGATAATCAAGCCGCCTTGCGTTGTTTTAATCTGCTCTGCTATTGTCAGCAAACGTGCGCGCTCTGTTTCATCCATTAAACGCTTGGCAATACCAACATGATTCACGTCAGGCAAAAAGACCAAATACCGCCCAGCCAAACTCACCATGCCGGTTATACGTGGTCCTTTTGATGAAATCGGTTCACGCGAAACCTGGACTAATAATTCCTGCCCTTCGCGTAATAATTGTCCAATGGGTGCGATGTTCAACCGATAATCATCTTCATATGTCCTATGCTCTGTTTCAGCATCATCATTTTCAATCGGTTTTGGCGTAGCCCGTGAGCCAGGCACATCACCAGCATACAAAAAACCTGATTTCTCCAAACCAATGTCAACAAAAGCCGCCTGAATCCCCGGAATAACCCGCTGAACCTTGCCCAAATAGATGTTTCCCCTAAGCCCTTTGCCGCAAGTTCGCTCAATATGTAATTCTTCTGCCAAACCATTCTCCACACGCGCAATACGTATTTCAAAAGGTGTCACATTCACCAATAACTCTGTACTCATCGTGTTTCTCCTTGCCCGTTCATCACTTGAGCTTGTACCGCATGAATTAAAGCAATGGTATGTTGTACAGGCAACCCAATCACATTATCTAAATCCCCTTCAATCGCAGTAATAAAACGAGACGCACCACCTTGAATCGCATAACTACCCGCTTTATCTAAAATATCATTGTGTAAAAGATAAGTATCAATTTCAGCATCTGTAATCTGGCGAAAAGACACCTTGGTCGTCACCCGTTTGACTTGGCACACATCCAATACCCGCACACAAACGGCTGTATGCACCTCATGCACTTGCCCAGACAACTTTTGTATCATGGTTTTGGCATGGCTTAAATCACGCGGTTGCCCCAACGCTTCATCATGAAGACATACCAAAGTATCTGCTGCAATCACTGGCAGCAAAGAAGCTTGTTCAAGCACACAAGCCAAAGCTTTTTTATGACACAAGCGTTGTGTCATTTCAGCCGCACTTTCATCGGCTAATGCCGTTTCGTCAACATGACTTGGGCGCACATCCACCTGAAAACCTGCTGCTTGTAAGAGTTGTAAACGCCTTGGCGATTGGGAAGCTAATATCACATTCATGTGCTGAATCTTAAGCAAAATACATGGCTTATGATAGTCTTAAGCTTCTATCATATCGTAAACATGAAAATATAAGCTTGCATAAGATGAAAAAAGGATGAACAATACGTTTATATTTCTTAACGAGGAGGATATTCATAATGAAAAAAACATTGATGATTGCAGCTGCGTCTGCATTTTTAATGAGTGGCTTAGCGGCAACTGAAGCTGTAGCAG
>CAZWPS010000013.1:0-3682 GCA_964635775.1 uncultured Zetaproteobacteria bacterium
GCTTTATCCATGGAGGAGTGGCCTAGGCTTTATCAAGCTCTATTTTATACTTATGCCATTCAAGAAGAGTGGGATAAGGCTTGTGCGCTTGGCAAGTTTATTCAGTTGCAACGTTGGGCAGGTGATGTCAACAAGCAAGCTTATGTGTCGGTATGCCGTGGGGAAAGTGTTGAAAGCTACCAGCTTGGTTGGCAAGGGACGAATGATGCTGATGCTGTGGTTTTTAAAGGCACTGAGTAATAAGTTAATACTTTCAACCCACTTCGGATATATTGTGCTTTCTTAAATCCAACACCACCCTCAACATCAGGTCTGCGCGGCGTTTGTCATCCCGAACGCAGTTGAGGGATCTTGTGTGGCAAGATGTGTAAACACGCTCAACATGACAATGAACGGCATGCTGGCTTCCTTTAACGTGTTGAATTCATGTTTGGATTGCGTGTTTTGCGCTTAAGCTTGGTTAAATACTGAATGTTTTAATGTGATCACCCTGTTTATAGCATGGATTAAACTTGCGCTTTTATAAAAAATACTTATCCTTCGCGATGTTGAAAGTGAGCTGTTGCTCGCTTTTTTTGTTTTTAGGCAACGTGATGTGGTGGTGAAGTGGCTGATATTGAAACGATAATTAAAGATTTAGCGATGCCAATTGTAGATGAGTTGGGCATTGATTGGATGGGTGTTGTGCTGTCTGGCTCGCGGGAATCACGTTTACTTAGGGTTGTGGTGGACAAAAAAGGTGGTGTTGGGGTGGAAGCCTTGCGCCGCTTGAGTAAAGGTTTGTCGTTGCAGCTGGATGTTGAAGACTTGATGCCAGGTGAATATCACTTGGAAATAAGCTCGCCAGGTTTGGATTGGCCGCTGACGACCGTGGCTGACTTTGTCCGTTATGAGCATGAATGGTTAAGCGTGAAGTTTGAAAATGGGACGACGCTTGAAGGGGAAAACTTAGGTGTTGATGCAGCTGGTGAAGTCTTGTCGCTTAAGATTCGGGGTGAAGAGAAGAAACTAGAGCTCGCTGAGACATCTTTGGTGATTCGGGCGGTGAATTGGGGTGGTATTTCAGGCGAAGCGAAGCGCAAGAAATCGAAATCTAAAAAGAAATTCAAATAGATTGTGAATAAAGAAATGGGTGAAAAATAATGAAAGGTTTAAATCATGAATCCTGATATGTTACAAGTTGCAGATGCTGTTGCGCGTGAAAAATCCGTGGAGCGTGAGCTGGTGCTTGAATCAATGGAGCAAGCGTTAAAAACAGCGGCGCGTCGTACGTATGGCACAAAAGTTGTGGAAGCTGTGATTGATCGCATAACGGGTGAAATTTCGCTTTTTCATGTGCGTACTGTTGTTGAAGACGTTGAAGATGAAGAAAATGAGTTGAGCCTAGATGAAGGTAAAGCCTTGGATGCAGCAGCAGAGCTTGAAACTCTGTTTAGAGAGCCTTTAGCACCCATTATATTGGATAGGGTTGCGGCACAAACTGCCAAGCAAGTCATCAATCAAAAGATTCGTGAAGCAGAACGTGCGCGTGTTGTGGAAGAGTATGAACCGCGTGTGGGCGAGCTTGTGGTAGGCATTGTAAAACGTGTTGAACGCGGCAATGTGTATGTTGATTTGGGGCGTGGCGAAGGTGTGATGTACAGGGAAGATTTGTTGCCGCGCGAATCATTTCGTCAGGGCGACCGTGTGCGCACTTATTTGCGCGAAGTGCGTAACCAGCCTAAAGGTGCGTTGGTGTATTTGTCGCGTGCAGATGCAGGCATGGTGTTAAAATTATTTGAGCAAGAAGTGCCTGAGATTCAAGATGGTTTGGTGGCAATTCAGGCGATTTCACGTGACCCTGGTTCGCGTAGTAAGATTGCAGTGGTATCGACGGATGTGGGTGTTGACCCAGTTGGTGCCTGTGTTGGCATGCGTGGTTCGCGTGTTCAGGCTGTGGTGAATGAGTTACATGGCGAAAAAGTTGATATTATCGAGTGGACGGAAAATCCAGCAGCCTTTGTGGTGAATGCTTTAGCACCTGCAGAAGTTGAGCGAGTATTGGTGGATGAAGACAGTGGTACGATTGAAGTTGCGGTGGCAGAAGATCAGTTGGCGATTGCCATTGGTCGCCGTGGTCAAAACGTACGTTTGGCATCTGAACTCACTGGCTGGACGGTTGAAATCATGACCTTAGGCGATGAGAAGCAAAAGCGTGAAGAGGAAATCAATGTGGCGAAAGAAGCCTTTATTGGTGGCTTGGACATTGATGAAGACTTCTCTTTGTTGTTGATTGCTGAAGGTTTCATGAGCTTGTCTGATTTGGCATATTGCGGCATTGATGAGTTGATGGCTGTAGAAGGTATAGAAGAAGAATTAGCGCAAGAGTTGCAAAAACGCGCGAGAAACAGCTTGCTTGATTCGGCCTTGGAAGAAGAAGGTGAAGGCGAGGGCGAAGGTAAAAAAGCTGTGGCATTGTTGGATGTTGCAGGCATGACCAGTGAAATTGCTGAAGCGTTATCAGCGCAAGGGATGATGAGTGCCAATGCTTTGGCGGATGCGGCAAGTGATGAAGTGGAAGCAATTGAAGGTTTGGCTGAAGAGCAGCTGAATGCATTAATTATTGCTGCACGTGAAGCTTGTGGGTGGTTTGACTAAACATCAAAATGCTGTGATGCAACGTACCTGCTTCGCTTGTCGTCAGCGGCAAGAAAAGCGGGAACTATTGCGTTTGGTGGTGGATGAAGAAGGGGTGATTTGGCCTGACTTGGCGGCGCAACTGCCAGGACGAGGTGTTTACCTTTGTATGCAGACGGCGTGTTTGGCGAAGTTGTCAGACAAACGCTTGCATGGCTTAAAGCGTGACTTTTCGCCGCAGTTGCCACAATGGCAAGCGTTGCGTGAGCGATTGTCTGTTATGCTGGCGCTCCGTGTGCTGCAGCTGATGACGGGCATGAAGAAACGAGCGGCGGTGGGCAGAGATGCAGTGATGCATCAATTGTGGAGCAAGTCACCCTTGTTGTTGATGTTTGCAGCTGATGCTGGCGAGGCATTATTGCGGCAAGTGAACGATGCGGTGAGCAAGCGGGATGCAGGGTGTAAGCGTGAGGCATCACGGACAAAAATATTGGTTTCATTGCTTGATACCCAAGCTTTAGGGCAGGTGTTGGGCAGGGAAAAAGTTTCGGTTGTGGCATTTTCAAGGGAGAATCCTTTGCAAAAGTTGCAGCAATTTTGTGTTTGGCAACATCAGCTTGAAGAAGCAGATGTGGTTGCAAACAATAGGGAAAGCAAGGTAACAAATGGCGAATAAACGAGTGCTTGATTTGGCGAAAGATTTGGGTGTAACTGCAGATGATGTGCAGCGTGCAGCACAAGGTTGTGGTGTGGCTGTGAGCGGACCAACCAGCAATTTAGACAGTGATGATGTGGGTAAACTGACCACAGTACTGACATCTAAAGCGGGTAAAAAAGCAGGTGGAAGCAAAACCTTAACGTTAGGTAAGCCGTTATCCACATCTGGAGCGAAAGGACATGAGGGCGGTAGTCATTCCGTTGAAGTCTCTGTGCGCCGTCGTCGAGGGCGTGTATCCCAAGCGGGTAAGCCGACGACAGCTCTGCCGTCAGCGAGCAAACCAAGCCTGAAACCTGCACAGCAGGCAGAACAAGCGATGAAAAAAGCCGAAGCAACGAAAGCGCCAGT
>CAZWPS010000013.1:3782-16596 GCA_964635775.1 uncultured Zetaproteobacteria bacterium
GGTAACAACTAAACCAGCTGTGAAGCCGCAAGTGAAGAAACCTGTGGTGTCGAAAAAGACAGTTGTAAAACGTGAAGGTGGCAAAGGTGATGTTGCGCCAACAAGTGGTAAAAGCTTGCCTAAACCAGCGGTTTCACCTGCAAAATTAGCAGCTGAAAAAATGGTTGCTTTGAAAGAAAAGAAAACAGAAGAGCAGGCAGCGCAGCGTAAGAAGCGTCGCGAAGCGAGAACGCAGCGTAATGTTGAGCAGCGTAGTCGAACAACGACAAGCAATTCGAATCAACAGCGTTCGCGCCAAGATAGTTTGCCAACGCGTGCGCCAGCGGCAAGAGTGGAGCGTGAAAAACGTGCGCCTAAGCCAAAAACAGGCGGTCCGCGCACCACTATTCGTGCAGGTTTAACACCAGCACAAATTGCGGCATCTAAAGCGCCGCGTTCATCAATTAAACAAATTGAAGCTAAGATTACCAAAGATCGTCGTAGTCAACGTCAAAATACGCGTGGCGGTCAGGGTAGACCGAATCAACAAGCGCGCCCTGGTTCTGCAACGGCGCCATCAAGTGTGGGGATGCGCCGCACACCATCTGTTGCTGTGGGGCCTGTGGAACCGGCAGTTGCGCCAACAGGTCAAAAGCGTAGACCAGTGCAGGGCCGGCATCAAAAGCGTCGTTTATCACCAGCGGAAAAAGCGGCTCGCCGAGACTATTCATCTAAGCGTCATCAATCACTTACGCCAGAGCAAGAAGATCGCATGGCGCGTTTGGCAAAAGGCGGAAGCCGCTTTAAACAGGGTATTACCAAGGATGATGATGCCTTTGTAACCCGTGATGTTGAAGTTATGGAAGGCATGGTAGTGTCTGATTTGGCTGCTAAAATGGCAGTTAAAGCTGTGGATTTGGTCAAAAAACTATTTGAAATGGGTCAAATGATTACGATTAATGATAGTTTAGATGCAGATACGGCGATGTTGATTGTTGAAGAATTTGGTCATAAACCTAAACTTATCAATGAAGCAGCAGTTGAAGATGTATTGATTGCAGAAGTTGAAAAAGATGAAGATGTGTTGTCACCACGTCCGCCAGTTGTGGTGGTGATGGGGCATGTGGATCATGGTAAAACCTCAATTCTTGATGCCTTACGCAAGGCAACTGTCGCTGAAGGTGAAGCCGGTGGTATTACCCAACATATTGGTGCTTATATGGTCAAACTTGACGGTGGCGAGCGTGTAGTTTTTGTTGATACACCAGGTCATGAAGCATTTACAGGCTTGCGGGCTCGTGGCGCAAACTTGACGGATGTTGCAGTATTGGTGGTGGCAGCTGATGATGGTGTGATGCCGCAAACCGTGGAAGCATTGAACCATGCTAAAGCGGCAGGTGTCCCGATTATTGTGGCAGTGAATAAAATGGATAAAGAAGGTGCAGACCCTGAAATGGTCAAGCGCCAGCTTTCAGAACACGGATTAATTTCTGAAGATTGGGGTGGAGACACCATCTTTGTGAACGTTTCAGCGCATACTGGCGAAGGCTTGAGTGAGCTGCTTGAAATGTTGGCATTACAAACGGAAATCCTTGAGTTACGAGCTAACCCAGACCGTATTGGTCGCGGAGTGGTGATTGAATCACGCTTGGATAAAGGGCGCGGACCTGTAGCTACTGTGTTGGTACAAAATGGTACATTCAAGAAAGGTGATACTGTGGTTGTTGGCTCGGTTATGGGGCGTATTCGTGCGATTATTGATGAAAATCATGTGCAACATAAAACAGCAGGTCCTTCGATTCCATTTGAGTTGATTGGTTTAGGCTCAGTGCCTGAAGCAGGCTTGGAAATTGTCGCTGTGGAAAATGAGCGTCAAGCCAAAGACATTATCAGCTATCGTAAAGAAAAAGAGCGTTTGCAAGGCGTAAGCAGTGATAAACGTGCTAGTCTTGATGACTTGTTTTCGGATATGGAAAGTGGTGTTGCTGAAGTTCCAGTGTTGATTAAAGGCGATGTGACTGGTTCTGTGGAAGCAATGGCTGAATCATTGGCGAAAGCGGGCACGGATGAAGTGAAAGTGAAAGTGATTCATAAAGCGATTGGTGGCATTACTGAATCAGATATTATGTTGGCGTCGGCAGCGAACGCGATTGTGATTGGCTTTAATGTTCGTCCTGAAAGCAAAGCGAAAAAACTCGCTGCCCAAGAAGGCGTAGATGTTCGTTTTTATAAAGTTATTTATGATGCAATTGATGAAGTCAAATTGGCGATGGCTGGAAAACTATCACCTGATAAAGTTGAAAAAGTCACAGGTTCTGCTGAAGTGCGCGAAGTCTTTATGGCACCTAAAATTGGTGCGATTGCGGGCAGTTATGTCACTGATGGTTTTGTGACACGCGGCTCTAAAGTGCGTGTGCTTCGTGAAGGTGTATTGGTTTATGATGGCGAATTAGCCTCATTGCGTCGCTTTAGAGATGATGTGCGTGAAGTGAAAACGGGTTATGAATGTGGTATTGGTGTGGATAAATTCAATGATGTCAAAGTGGGTGATAGCTTTGAGTTTTACATCATTGAGGAAGTTGCTGCGACCTTATAACGCCTATGAAAACCTCAAAATCACCTACGCAAAGTCGTTTTCAAGCGGATATGCATCGCTTGTTAACTACGATCTTACAGCGTGATGTGGAAGACCCTATGCTTTTAGGGCTTAGCCTCACGCGTTTTGAAATGACAGACAAACAAGGACAGGCGATAGCTTATATTCATAGTATGTTGGCGGTGGATAAGAAAGAGTGTGTATCGCGGTTGAATCGTTTGAAACCACATATGTTACACCTTTTACGCAAAGCCATGCCCAAGCGGCGTTTGCCAGAGTTATTGTTTCGCTGGGATGATGCCTTGGATAAAACGCATCAAGTGATGGATACGATGGATGGCTTAAACCGCTCATGATTCTGCTTCCTTCTCAAAGCTGGCAAGAAGTGATTGCGCATTTAAAAGTAGCCAAAGGTGTGATGATTATCTCACATCAAAGCCCAGATGCCGATACCATTGGCTCGCAAGTGGCATTATTTGATGCTTTAACGGATTTGGGTATACCTGTTGCCATGTTTAATCGCGATTTCGTGCCGCGTATTTGCCGCTACTTACCGCATAGTGCGTTGATTCAGATTGCTGAAAAGCCTGATTTATCAGCGGTGGATACGATTGTTGCTGTGGATGCGGGCGCACAATCCAGACTTGGGCTTGCGGCTGATATTTTTGCTGGCAAAACCCTGATTAATATTGACCATCATGCCAGCAACCCACATTATGGTGACATCAACGTGGTTAATGCTGATTATTGTGCGACAGGGGCAATGATTTTTGATTTGATTCAACATTTGGGTTTAAAGTTGAGCCAAAACAGTGCAATTGCAATTTATGCCGCAATCCTTACAGATACAGCAAGTTTTCATTTGGATAAGGTTGATGCCAATGTGCATCGAATGACTGCAGAATTGATTGATGCTGGTGCAGAGCCAGCGGTGGCGGCGGCAGCGATTTATGATAGCCAGCCTTTGGCAAGATTGAAGCTGCTTACGTTATCATTGCAAACTTTATCCATTAAACATGATGGACGTTCGGCATGGATGCATGTGGATTCAAGCATGCTGCATGAAACAGGTGCTGATGATGAGGATAGTGAGGGTTTTATTGACCTTGCGCGCAGTGTGGATGGGGTTGAAGTGGTGGTATTTATACGCCCTGAATGTCAAGGGCGCTGGAAAGTGAGTTTTCGCGGTAAAGCAGGGCGAGATGTGGGCGAGATTGCGGCACAACTTCATGGTGGTGGGCATCGTTATGCGGCAGGTTGTGCCATTTCAGGCACGCTTGAAACAGCATATGCCAAAGTTCATCATATTGTGGATAGTATTTTTCCTTGATGACTACAACGACACACCCTTGCGGTGTGCTTTTTCTCGATAAACCTCAAGGTTGGACTTCGCGTAAGGCAGTTAATTTTGTCATTCGCTGCTTTGCCAAACCCGAACAAAAAAACAGAAAACAGCGACCTAAAGCAGGTCATGCAGGCACACTTGACCCGTTGGCAACAGGCATGTTGCCCATTTTATTGGGCGAAGCGACACGTTTTGCTGAAATGGGCTTAAATGCGGAAAAATGTTATGAAGTTAGCTTTGATTTATCATTCCAAACCAACACCTTAGACCTTGAAGGAGAAGTCTTGACACGTTTTGCTGTCCCCGACTTGACCTTGGCAGATATTGAGCTTGTATTGCAGCAATATCGCGGTGTACAACAGCAAGTTCCGCCTGATTTTTCTGCGATTCGTATTGATGGGAAACGGGCGCATGCTTTGGCAAGGCAGGGCAAAGAAGTGAAACTAAAAGCGCGCCAAATTGAGATTAAGCAGCTTGATTTGATTCGTTTTGAAGGCTCGATATTAACCTTGCGTGTTGATTGTACTAAAGGCACTTATATCCGCTCCTTGGCGCGTGATATTGGAGAATCTTTGGCTTGTGGCGGTTGTGTGACCATGTTGCGGCGGTTAAGTAGTGGTGGTTGGGCTGAAGCGATGATGGTCAGTGTTGAAGAACTGGAAGAAAATAAAGAAGCATGTATGCTGCCGTTACAAACATGGTTGCGCGATTTAGCATGTGTCCGTTTGGATGCGGTTCAAAGTAAACGTTTTTTGCAAGGGCAGCGTTTACCTTTGCCGCTGAACACAACACAAGGGCAAGAAGGTTTGCATTGCATCTTGTGGGATGATGTGATGTTGGGGACAGGCATATTAATGCCAAAACATGATGTTGAGGATGTAGCGATATTGCAGCCAAAGCGCGTTTTACCTTCAGCACAGGAGATATTGCGATGAAACAAAAAATGAGATTGTTGGGTTTGGTTTTGCTGTCCGTTGCTTACAGTGGCGTACTGGTTGCAGAAACATCTCAATCAACATTGAATATAAAACAGCAGCCTAAACAAGGGCTGACTTATGAGGAGCATCAAAAGATGAGCGAAACAAATAACACCGTATACCTTGAGCTTGAAGCAGGGCGTGTGACCATTGAATTATATCCTGACGTAGCACCTTTAACTGTGGAAAGTTTTAAGGGTTTAATCAGCAAAGGTTTTTATGATGGACTCACTTTCCATCGTGTGATTGCTGGTTTTATGGCACAAGGTGGCGATCCAGAAGGTACAGGAATGGGCGGGCCTGGTTTTAAAGTTAAAGCTGAATTTAATGCGAAAAAACATGTGCGTGGAACCCTAGCGATGGCACGTTCATCCGATCCTGATTCAGCGGGAAGCCAATTTTATATTTGTTATGGAACACAGCCACATTTGGATAACCAATATACTATTTTTGGTCAAGTTACCGATGGTATGGCGTTGATTGATGCGGTAAAAGTGGGTGATGTGATGAAAAAAGTCACCCTTGCTGAGGATTGAGCATGAGTGAACAAGGCATGTTACAACTCTATGAAGATGCAGGCGCTTTGCTTCAAGGGCATTTTATTTTGTCCAGCGGACGGCATTCAGCGCGTTACCTACAATCAGCATTGGTATTGATGCACCCAGCTCATGCCACAACTTTGGCAACAGAGCTTATTCAAGGCATTGATACAGATGCGTTTGATATGGTTGTTTCGCCAGCGATTGGTGGTTTAGTGATTGGGCAAGAAGTGGCGCGGCAGCTGAACAAACCTTTTATTTTCACCGAGCGTAAAGAGGGTGAAATGTTGATGCGCCGAGGTTTCTCCATTGCAGATGGTGCGCGATTATTGGTGGTTGAAGATGTGATTACGACAGGCGGATCCGTGCGTGAGTGTATTACTGTGGTGCGTGAATATGGCGGTAATCCGACATTGATATTGGCGGTGGTGGATAGAGCGCCGCAGCAAGAAGGACGCTTTGATATACCACATCATACCGTGATTTCTTTGGATGTGAAAACCTTTGCCACGGATGATTGTCCAATGTGTCAAGCGGGAACACCAGCGATTAAACCTGGTAGTCGAGGTCATGCTTAATGTCGGATAAAGTGAGCCAAGCTGTTATTCGCTGTTTCCCTTTTGGCGGCGTTGGTGAATTTGGCAAGAATATGATGGTTTATGCTGTGGATGATGATGCTATTATTGTTGATATTGGCATGGGTTTCCCAGAGCCAGGTCATCATGGTATTAATATCACTATCCCTGACATTTCGGCTTTAGATACGCTTGGCTTAAATATTCATGGTATTGTATTAACGCACGGGCATGAAGATCATATTGGGGCAATTCCCTTTTTGTTGCCGCGTTTAAACTTGCCAGTTTGGGGTACACCCATCACCCTTGCTTTGGTTAAACACAAGCTTGAAGAAGTCAAATACAAAGCTGAACTCAATCATTTAGCTGAAGATGGAAGCCTGACTAAAGTTGGACCTTTTGTTGTGGAAGCAATTCCTGTGACACATTCGATTATGGATGCCGTTTCTGTGGCGATTCACACGCCTTTGGGTGCAATTATTCATACGGGTGATTTTAAATTTGACCCTTCACCTATTGATGGGCGATCAACTGAGCTGCATCGTTTTTCAAGCTTAGGCGATAAGGGTGTATTGGTTTTGTGTTCAGATTCAACCAATGCCACGCGCAGTGGCAGTAGCCCTAGCGAAAGCAGTGTGGGTGCGCCTTTAAAACAAGCGATTTCACAGTGTCAAGGTAAGGTGATTGTTTCGACATTTTCATCGAATATGTTTCGTATTCAACAAATTATTGATGCGGCACTGGCTTGCGGTCGTAAAATCGCCTTTGCAGGGCGAAGTTTAGAGAAAAATGTGGAAATCACGAAGTTGATGGGGCGTTTGACACTTCCTGATCAGCATGTGGTGGATGTGCGGAAAACTGAAGGTATTGCAGATCATGAGTTGCTGGTGATTGCCACAGGCTCGCAAGGTGAATGGCGAGCTGCGCTATCGCGTATTGCTCAAGATCACTTCAAAAACTTACGTTTAGGTGTGGGTGATTTGGTGATTTTTTCATCATCTTCGATTCCTGGAAATGAGCGGGTGATTGCAGGGTTGTTTAACCACATTTACAGGCGTGGAGCGCGTATTTTACATGCTGGACAAGCACATTTACATGTCTCTGGTCATGCCCAAGCTCATGAGCTCAAAACCATGATTCAGCTGACTCGTCCGAAGTATATGTACCCAGTGCATGGTGAATATCGTAACCTTGTTGAGCATCAACACCTTGCCATGGCGACGAACGTCGCTTTTGAAAACACCATTATTGCGGAAAATGGACAATCGGTAACCATGACCGAACAAAGCATTCAACATGGTCCCAAGTTTTATGCTGGTGCGGTATTTGTGGATGATTCAGGGCGTGATGAAGTGGATTATGCGGTGATTAAAGACCGCAGAACATTGGCTGATGAAGGCATGATTACGGTGATTGTGTTGATTGATCAACATGCTGGACATGTGATTGGTGAGCCAGAGCTGGTGACACGCGGCGTATTGCGTGATGCGGTATCTGAAGATGTTTTTGATGAAGCCGCCGCTGAATTGCGTCTTCATTTGGAGTCGTTTAATCAAGAAACACTGGCGGATATTGATGCAGCTCGTGAAGAAGTTAGGATTTGGGTTCGCCGTTGGTGTAAACGCAAACTAAGGCGTCGTCCTATGGTTGTGACGACCATTATTGAGGTTTAAGGCTTGAGCGAAGGTCATTTAAACCCCCAAACATTGTGGCGCGAGTCGTTGGCATTGGTTTTGTTGGCGTTGAGCTTGGTGTTGGCGTTGGCGTTGTATAGCTATACGCCTGACGACCCATCGTTGAATCATGCAACACAACATTCACCTGAAAATATCATGGGTATTGTTGGCGCATATCTGGCTGATATGTGTATGCAATTATTGGGTTATGCATCTTGGTTGTTGGTTGCTTTAATCTTGAGTTTAAGTGTTCGTTTGGCAAAACATATCCAACCTTTTGCTGGAGGCTGGACATCACTATTTTGGTTGCCTTTTGTGTTGTCGATATCGGCATTATTGGCAGCATATGTGGACGTGTATACTGTGTCTGCGGGTTCTGGTGGGGCATTGGGTTTGATGTTTGCTCAAAGTTTAGAGTCTGCTTTGTATCTTTTGGGTAGAGATGTGGTGTTGCTGGCGTTGATGTTGAGTAGTTTTGTGGTGGCTTCACATATTTCCTTGTTGGCTGTGCTTAGGCAAGGTGGGCGAAGCATTCGTTGGTTGTTCTTGAAGCTGCTCATATTGCTGCAAACCATCAAAACGCGTTTAGCCGCACGCACTAAAATACGTCAAGAGCGTTTACAAGGGCGAGAAGAGCGTAAAGTAGAGAAAAAGAAACGCCCAGTGCATATTGCAGAGTCTGAGCCTGAAATTATCCGCCCTGAAGCTGTTGAAATTGCCGCACGGGTTCAAATTGAAGAACAGCAACCCCAGCTGGACTTAGGTTTAACACCACAAAGTGGTGAGTTTATTTTGCCACCATTATCTTTGTTTTCCGTACGCAGTAGCAGCGTAAAAACATATAGCGCGGAAGTTTTGCAAGCGATGTCGCGGATGTTGGAGAAAAAGTTGCTCGATTATAAAGTTGAAGGGACAGTGGTTGCGGTGCAGCCTGGACCTGTTGTGATTCAATTTGAATTTGAGCTATCACCTGGTGCGAAAGTATCTAAAGTGATTGCTTTGCAGGATGATTTGGCGCGTTCGATGTCGGCGCACAGTGTGCGTGTGGCGGGAAATATTCCAGGGAAAAATGCCATTGGTATTGAGTTGCCCAATGAAGAGCGTGAAATGGTATTCATGCGTGATGTGCTGGCGAGCAAGGTATTTGCCAGTAAAAAACATATCCTTCCCTTGGCGTTGGGTGTGGATATTGCGGGGCAGCCTGTGGTGACTGATTTGGCGAAAATGCCTCATTTATTGGTCGCAGGCACAACGGGTTCGGGTAAATCAGTGTCGGTAAACACCATGATTTGTTCGATGTTGATGACGCATGATCCTGAACACTTACGCCTTATCATGGTTGACCCGAAAATGCTGGAACTATCAATGTATGATGATATTCCGCATTTATTGGTGCCTGTAGTGACAAACCCAACGAAGGCAGCCAAAGCCTTGGCATGGGCGGTGTATGAAATGGAGCGTCGTTATCGCTTAATGTCAGAGAGTAAAGTGCGTAATATTGCAGGCTTTAATAAGGCAGCAGAAGCAAATCGGCTTGCAGGTGAAATTGGCGAACAAGCTGAACATATGCCTTATATTGTGGTGTTGATTGATGAGTTAGCCGATTTGATGATGGTGGCAGGCAAGGAAGTTGAGCAGTCGATTTGTCGTTTGGCGCAAAAAGCAAGGGCAGCAGGATTGCACCTTATTTTGGCGACACAACGCCCCAGTGTGGATGTGATTACAGGTTTGATTAAAGCCAATTTACCTAGCCGTTTGGCATTTCAGGTTTCCTCAAAGATTGATTCACGCACCATTTTAGATCAAATGGGTGCAGAGCAATTGCTAGGGCACGGTGATGGTTTATTATCGAACTTGGGTAAGGATATTAAACGGGTGCATGGTGCATTTATTGATGATGATGAAGTCATTGCTTTGGTGGAGCATTTAAAAGAGCAAGGCGAGCCTAATTATCATATGGAAGTGTTTGAAGTGGAGCTTGATGCTGAAGCAGGCGCACTTGGGGCTGAAGATTTGGATGATGAAAAAGATAGTAAATACAACGAAGCTGCTGATTTAATTGCGGAAAAGGGTAAGTGTTCAGTGTCTATGGTGCAGCGTTATCTGCGTATTGGTTATAACCGTGCCAGTCGTATTGTGGAGCAGATGGAACGTGATGGTTTGGTCACACCACCTGGTGCAGGGGGGCAACGTACGGTTTTGTCGCGTTCGGTGGATGATGCAGGTTTTGCAGAATGAGGCTTAAAACGTGGTGTGCCTTGTTAAGCATACTTATAGGTATGAATTTAAGTTTTGCACACGCTCAAGAGGTTGTGCCAACATCGGATTTGGGTGTGGCTTTACAACGCTTGGCACAACTCAAAGGTTTTACCGCGAACTTTGAACAAACACTGACCTATGCTGAAGGCGGAGAGCGCGTCTATACGGGTGATTTAGCGGTATTGCGTCCAGGAAAGTTTCGTTGGCAGTATGTGCAACCATATGTGCAGCTGTATGTGGGGGATGGGCGTGATATTTGGTTATATGAGCCTGATTTGATGCAAGTTCAATATTTACAAGACTTAGGCGAAGTTTCCCCTGTGGTGATGCAGTTGCTTGATGGGCGGATTGGTTTGTTGGATGTGCAGGTTTTACAACACATGCAGTTGGGCGATGATGTATCGCAATGGCAAGTGAGTTTGGGGCAAGACAGACAGCGCGTGAACATAACCTTGGGTGTTGAAGAACAAGTATTACGCTGGATTGAAAGCCAAGATGCGATGGGGAATCGTAACCGTTTGTTACTGTTGAAGATGAAATATGCCTTGCCGCAAGCTGATTTGTTTGTGCTTGATGTGCCTAAAGGCGTGGATGTGGTTGGAGATAAACGATGAAAGAAGGATGGAGTAGCATGAAAAAGACGCTGTTATTATGCTGTTGTTTGTTGAGCAGCCAAGCTTGGGCGGGTGCTTTTGCAAATGAAGATTTAACTGCATCAGGTGCAGGTATGGCGAATGCAGTGGTGGCAAGTGCGGATGATATGAGTGCCGCGCTTTATAACCCTGCGGGTTTGGCATGGCAGCCTGGTTTACAGGTGTTGATTGGCAACCAATCGCGTTACCGCACAGCATCGGTGGCGATAAATGGTGGGTCGGCATCGGCAGATGTGCCTTTGGCAGATGTGAGCCTTTTTGCCCTTTCTTGGATGCCAGAAGGCAGTGATTGGGGTATTTCAGGGGCGGTAGTCACGCCTTTTGCCAGTAGCACAAATTGGATTTCGTCTTTTAGTACAGCACCAAAGCAGCTAGGCAATCAAATCATTGAAGCCAAGCGGACATCGGCGAATGTATTTTGGCGTATGCATAGTGGTTTGGCGGTTTCTTTGGGGGGAGACTGGTATGATAGCAATATTGCTTTAAATGAAAATAACCGTTCATTTTCGGGAGTAGGGCAGGGGGATATGGCGCTACATGCTGGCTTACGCTGGCAAATAAAACCGTTTTGGTTGCTGGGCATGTCTTTGCGTCAAGGTGCTTTATTGCAGGTGAGTGATGCTGGAGCAACATTAGATGTGCAGTTGCCCGATGAATTGACTATTGCGCTTGCTCACGATATGAATGACTTGTTTCGTTTGGAATTAGACATTAAACATACCAAGTGGTCTTCTTTAGCTGATTTGAAGGTGAGCAGTGGATCAACTTTGACAACAAATTTACAAGATACCACAGATGTGATGTTTGGCGCGACATGGTATTGGCGTGATAATACGCAGTTACGTGCAGGTTATGCTTATGAACAAGGGGCAAATCAGTCAACTGACTTTCAGCCAGCATTGCTTGATTTAACAGGGCACAGATTCTCACTTGGCTTTGGCGGCATGATGTCGAGCATGCATTTGGATATGGCTTATTCTTGGGTGATGTACGATGATATTGATGCCACAGGTATGTGGGCAGGTACTTATAGTGATACTCAAAAAAGCTTGCTGTTTTCATTGAGTAAGTCATTTTAAAGGCATAGGTTTACTGTAACGATTCAGCTCACCTCTGATTTTCTTGTTTTCCGCGTCAAAAGTGCTCACTTATAGTAATAAGCTGTGATTTTTTCCTTGAAAACGAATAAATTAGAGGCAATCTGAACAGCTACGGGGGAATGAAAACTGGCGTTTTTCTGCTGTTTTGAAAAGTACTGCATAGTTACGGTTTATTCATCTTAAACAAAGGAGACACACATGAAAACGATGCGTTGTAAACAACTTGGCGGAGCATGTGAGCATGCGTTTCATGCTCATTCTTTTGAAGATATTGCAGAAATGAGCAGGCAACATTGTATGGAAATGCTTCAACAAAACGATGATGCACACCTTAAAGCAATGCATCAAATGCAAGAACTGATGCAAAAACCAGAAGCGATGGCAGATTGGTTTAAAAATAAGAAAGATGAATTTGATGCGTTAGCTGAGGACGCTTGAATAACGTATGGTTGGTGGCTGCGCATCCCAAATGAGTTGCTTCTGCGTTACATTCTTTAGCCATAACCGTATTATGCCTTTCAACCCTTGCCTTGAACTACCGTTCATGACTTTTTTATCGGGTATGGATGAAGGGTAATATATTGAAAAGTATAGATAGCTGCATGCGCGAGGATGACGATTTGGCAACGCAATTTATGATTGATAATCGATTCAAGATTCATCAAATAAGCATTGATTATCATTTACTTAGAGCGTGCCTGATGCGATTTTTTTTGCGGGTGAAGTGGTGATGAATATGCTGCCAGGTTTATCATTGGGTCAACATCAAGTGCCGTTAGCGCATAAACTCAGACCAACGACCTTAGCCGAGGTGCAGGGACAGTTAGACTTAACCATACAAACCAGCTGGTTTGCAATTGCGCTCAACGAAGGGCGGGTCATGTCGTGTGTCTTTTGGGGACCGCCAGGTGTAGGAAAAACCACCTTGGCTAAAATGATGGCAGAACATGGAAAGATGCCTTTTGCTCAACTTTCGGCGGTATCGGCTGGCAAAAAAGAAGTGCAGGCAGTGGTTGAACAAGCGAAACAGCTGGGTAAAACGCACTTATTATTTTTAGATGAGATTCATCGTTTTAACAAAGCTCAACAAGATGTGTTGCTGCCTTATTTAGAAG
>CAZWPS010000014.1:0-16298 GCA_964635775.1 uncultured Zetaproteobacteria bacterium
TTTTACGCTGGGCAATAATATGTTGATTATTGCAGGTGCTTTGGTGGGTTCATCAGGGGCGATTTTGTCATATATCATGTGCCGAGCAATGAACCGTTCCTTATTTAATGTCTTACTGGGCGGTTTTGGTTCTGATGTGGCTGTTTCTAGCGGTTCAGCTGATATTGGAGCGCGCCCCGTGAAGTCTGGTTCAGCCGAAGATGCTGCATTTGTGCTGACCAATGCGCGCAGTGTCATTATTATTCCAGGTTATGGTTTGGCAGTGGCAAGAGCGCAACATGTCTTAAAAGAGTTGGTGGAAGTTTTGCAGGGTAAAGGTGTTAAAGTACGTTTTGCGATTCACCCTGTGGCAGGGCGCATGCCTGGGCATATGAATGTATTGTTAGCAGAAGCTGATGTACCCTATGATATTGTAGAAGAAATGGATGAAATCAACCCTGAATTCTCAGATGCCGATGTAGCGTTGGTGATTGGCGCCAATGATGTCGTCAACCCTGCCGCTAAAACAGATAGCAGCAGCCCAATTTATGGCATGCCTATCTTAGAAGCGACCAAAGCAGCCCATATTTTGGTCATTAAACGTTCATTATCAGTAGGTTATGCTGGATTGGATAATGATTTGTTTTATATGGATAAAACCATGATGATTTTTGATGATGCAAAAAAAGCATGCGAAGCTATGCTGCACGCCATTGATTAACCTTAAAATAACAGTAACTATTCAAATCACCTCTGATTTACCCGTTTTCCGCATCAAAAGTGCTCACTTACAGCAGTAAGTTGCGTGTTTTTCCTTGAAAACGAACAAATCAGAGGCAATCTGAACAATTACAAGGGTAAAAAATAGCGTTTTTAGTTGTTTTGAAAAGTGCTGAACAATTAAAAATGATAAAACGTATGGAGAAAACGATGAAAAAAACGATAAATGCAGCCTTGCTAGCGATGGTATTGATGTTCACACCAAGCCAAGCATCTGCTGGTGATTATGACGTAGCGAATGTGTTGGATGATGCAGTTTATGGTGCAGGTATTGGCGTAATGGTAGGCTTCGGGCTTATGCTTATCTCAGATGCACCAACAGATAACTGGGACTATATTTCCAAAGGGCTTGGTTACGGCATGATTGGTGGTGCTATTTATGGCACATTCCGTTCTGTACAAGCTTTTGCAGAAGTTGAAGATGGTCATATTCGTTTGGGCATACCTTCGCCTGAATTTGCCTTACAAGAAACCACAGCTGGGTTAGATTTAGTGATGAAAGCAAACCTTATTCACGGCAATTTTTAAAACAAAAAATCTGATTCGACTCTATAAAAAGGCATCATTTATGATGCCTTTTTATTTTAATGTTTGTAGAAATTCAATGACGTCAGCACGCTTTTGTGCATCTTGCATCGCAGGCAATGTAGGCATGATCAAACCAAACTGATTGGATGAAGTTAAATCTTTAGCAGCAGTATTTACTCTTGAAAATGCTTCAGGACCTTGAATCCACTGGTCTAACCAAATCAAATCATGGCGTTCAGCCACACCTTTTAGACCAGGCGCACCAACGACACTTTCATCATAAGTAATGGTATGACAATGTTTGCATGTGCTTTGATACAATGCCAAGCCACGCACGGCATCACCAACAATTTTATCCTCTTCAACAGCAGCATCATCAGCGTAGGCAGTCAATGCGATGCAACACATAGAAACTGTGAGCAACAACGCACGGCAGGTTATGGCATTCAATGCTATTTTCATGCTCTCTCCTTTTTACCCATCATTGGCAACATCATCCGCCCCGATTGCATATCATCATGCTTTTGCGCACTAAAATCAACCGCAAAAATAAGGCGCAAGCTAAAAGGTCAATGCCGGTGCAAAAAACCTTTGACGACAGACCACATATCATCCAGCACTTGATGTTGTTGTTGCATAAACAAGATTGCGTGGCTATGTAGTTGTTTTAGCTCATGATTGTTTTGTAATAACCGCAAGATAACAGCCTCAAGCTCTGTTTTGTTTTGCACCACAATAGCTGCATTGTGTTGCTGCATATCCATCATGATACCACGAAAATTATGAATGTGAGGCCCTGTCACTACGCCTCGACCACATACAGCAGATTCCAAAGGGTTATGCCCGCCCGTAGCCACCAAACTTCCGCCAATAAATACAACATCGGCAATGGTATATAAATGCGTCAACACACCCATGGCATCGACCAAAACTACCGTTTCATGGCTCGTTCGAGCAGCGGTATAACGTGTAAAAGAAATAGCCTGTTGCTCAAGCAATCGCGCAACTTCATCAAAGCGTTCAGGATGTCTAGGCACAATTAAAGTTAATAAATCAGGGCATTGGCGTAACCATGTTGCCAACAATGGTAGAATCTGTGCTTCCTCATCTTCATGGGTGCTGGCAATCACCAATACAGGACGTTGCTGGCTAGGGTCAAACTGCTGCCGAATGCTTGTTGCATCCACATCTGGTGCTTGAATAGCAAATTTAAGGTTGCCTAGGCTTTTAATCTTGGCTTGAGCAATGCCGAGATGCTGTAAACGTTCGGCATCGGTATCGCCTTGCGCTAAAAATAGTGACACTGGAGCTAAAACACGTCGCCAAAACCAACGTGTTGCAAAATATTGAGGAAAAGAGCGATCAGAAATGCGTGTATTGATGCCAATGATGGGGATATCTCGTTTTTTACATGCTTTAAACATACCCGGCCAAAATTCAGTTTCGCACAACAGCAATAAGCACGGTTGTAGGTTCGCAACAAAACGCGCCATTAAATGGGGCAAATCCCAAGGCAGGTAACTTAGCGATATGTGCGCACCAAACAAACGCTCTGCATGGGCATAACCTGTACGTGTTACAACTGTAAGATGCACATCTTCGCCATGCTCAAGCAAACGAAAAAGCAATGATGCCATGGAAGCAACCTCACCAACCGAGCAAGCATGTATCCATACCGAACCATGTTGGACTTGAGGTAAGTCAAAGGTGAAATGTTGTCGCCATTTATGGGCTTGAGTCATGATTCACTGCGGTGTAATAATAATTTTTGTCTGTATTCTTCAGGGTCTTTGGTTTGGGTCATCGCACCCCCTCGCGGATAAAAGTCATCAAACAAGCGCGACACCCAAAAGCGTAAAGAAGCTAAACGTAAACAGCTCTTTAAGGCAACTTCTTCAGCCTTGGTTAAGCTTCTGATTGCGGTATAACCTGCTAAAAAATCAGCTTGGCGTTGTGCATCATCTTTGCCGAGCACGATGGCTTGGGCATTGATGGCAATGGCAATATCCATGACATAAGCAGCATCATGAGCATAATAAAAGTCAATTACGCCAGATACCATATCCCCATCAAACAAGATATTATCACAAAATAAATCCCCATGAATCACACCGCTTGGCAAGCTGCCCATCGTTTGTTGGCGTTGGAAAGTCAACTCATTTTGGAGTAAATCAACAGCATCTTGACCATACTTCTGCATCACCTGGTGCTGCATGTTTTGAATATTATCTACTAACCATGTCAAGCCCGTGGGGTTATCCCTATGCTCTTTAAAAGCATGACCTGCAAGGTGTAAGCGGGCTAATGTTTGACCTGATGAGTGCAGTTGTGCGGGGTTTAAATATTCAAGCGTTTGCCCACTTAAACATGACACAATACAACCTTGTTTGATGCCATTACCTGTTTGTATTTCAAAAATAAGCGTATCATCTTGACGCACTTGCACGTCAGGACTTTTTAAGCCCGCTGCGGCTAAATGTTTCATTAAACGCATGAAATAAGGAAGCTCTTGCCCATTTAAACGCTCAAAAATAGTCAGCACATAGCGTTTATTTTGGCATGTGTGAATAAAGAAATTACTATTTTCAATACCCGCAGCAATGCCACTAAAGTGTTCAAGCGTCCCTAAATCGTAGGTGTTGAGAATGGTTGCGATGGCATCGTGGGTAAGTTCGGTATAAACAGACATGCCGCTATTGTGGCGAGCCATGTGGGACTTGCAAGCACCTGTAAACAAAAAACGTAACGATTCTAGCTCACCTCTGATTTACCCGCTTTCCGCGTCAAAAGTGCTCACTTACAGCAGTAAACTGCGCCCTTTTTCCTTGAAAACGAACAAATCAGAGGTCATCTGAACAGCTACAGGGGTAAAACTGGCATTTTCAGCTGTTTTGAAAAGACTGAATTCGTATCATAAGTGCAAGCGTTACAAATAAAATTAGTCGTGCAAGCGTTGTGCTGTTTCTAAGACATGCGCCCCATACGACCTTGCTGCAACTAAGGCTGCATCAGATACACCTTCTGGCATACCTTCATGGTTGCTGGTGCGCACAGCCAAGCCCCAATGTAAACCAGCATCCGCATAACCTGTAAGCCCGCGCGGAAAACCACAGACCAACATGCCATGTTCTAAAAAATTGGCATGTAAACCCATTAATGTTTGTTCAACACCGCCACCAGCAGCACCAAAACCACCAAATGAGGCAAATACACCACCAATTTTACCAGTCAATGCACCTTCCATCCACATTTTCGAGCCTGAATCAATGAGTTTTTTCATCGGCCATGCCATATGACCCATATGAACGGAAGTACCAAAAATCAAGACATCTGCCATACGCATATCTTGTATACTTACATCTGCTGCTTGTTTTAAAGATAACGAAGACGACGCTGTTAAGCCATGTTCAGCTAATACGGCATGCGCACCCGCAGCAATGGCTTGGGCAACGGTTTGCGTATGACCGTAGTCGGAGTGATAAGCAATCAAGATATTCATGTTTAGGCATGCCCGACTTGTGAAATGAGTTGTGAGCGTTCAAAACCAATACTGCGTGCACCCAAAGCCCAGCGATGTTCGCATGGTGCATCAAAAATGAGCGTTTGGCTTGGTTCTGCTAATAACCAATCATTGGCAATCAACTCATCTTCAAGTTGACCACTTTCCCACCCTGCATAACCTAATAATAATAAAAAGCGTTGCGGACCTCGACCCTTGGCTAAATCTTCAAGCACATCTTTGGAGGTGGTTAAGTATAAATCTTCGCTCAAATCCATGGTGGACTCATAAATATTGTTACTATCATGTAATACAAAACCACGAAAACCATCAACAGGGCCTGCTTCAAACACTGGTTTATCTTCAAAGCTCATTTGTGCCTCGGCTCTTGCCCTAGGCTCTGTACATAAACCCATATCATCAAGCACATCAAATACGCTAATATCTTGGGTGTGGTTTAAAACCAAGCCCATTGAACCATCATCATCATGATGACACAGCAAAACCACGCTATCTTGAAAAAAATTATCCGCCATACTGGGTGTTGCCAACAGCAGTTTTCCAGACAAATTGTGTATCATAACATACTCCGTCTATGCTGCTTTGCCATTGTTATCGCAGCTATAAGACTAGTGTAGCTGATATTTCCTGAACCTGCACGGTCAAGTGCTGTACCATGATCAACACTGGTGCGAATAAAGGGTAAACCAAGGGTAACATTCACTGAATCACCAAAACTCAACGCTTTAAGAGGAATCAAGGCTTGATCATGATAACAACAAATCATCGCATCATAATGAGGGCGCATTTGAGCTGAAAACAAGGTATCTGCAGGCAAAGGACCATCAACTAAAATACCTTCCTTCGCTAAACATTCTAACGCAGGGCTTAACACCTCAATTTCTTCGCGGCCAAAGTGACCTTGTTCACCAGCATGCGGGTTTAAACCACATAATGCCAATCGTGGTTTGGTTATACCCATTTGTTGTTGCATGGCTTGATACGTTAAACGAATAAAGGCTTGGGTATCTTCTTGGTTGATGCATTTAGGCACATCTGCAAGGGCAATATGCGTGGTCAATAGGGCAACACGCACGGCTGAAGATGCCAACATCATCACCACCCGCTCAACACCTGCAATATCAGCTAAAAACTCAGTATGCCCTGGAAAATCAAAACCTGCATCACGCAAAATAGCTTTTTCAATCGGTGCCGTAATCAAGCCTGAGGCAAGCCCATTTAAACACTGCTCCGCTGCCCAACGAATACATTCGATTACCGCCTTGGCTTCAACAGCATGGGGTTGTCCAGCAATAACTTGCCGTGCTGAATCAGCAGTTGGGTCATGCAGCCATAAACCTGGCGTGGTTGATTCACGCTGCATATGGGTTGCACAGTCATGAATGGTGGTATGTAAGCCTAATTGTGTTGCGCGCTGACTTAACCAGCACTTTTTTGCCACAATCACCACTTCATCAAAGGCATCAGGGTGGTCTTGATATGCTAATAAAACACAATCAGGACCAATACCAGCAGGCTCACCCAAAGTGAGTAAAAAAGGTTTCATGGTATCAGCTTTGGCATTGGCGATATGCAATCTCCGCTTTTTCTTTAATGCCACGCATCCAGCGCGGTACTTGTTGCTGCATTTCAGCATCCATTAATTGTTTTTCAATTTGAGCCTGACGCGCCTCAAACGCATTAGGATTGACGGTGCGTTTATCGACCAGTCGAATCACATGCAAGCCAAATTTAGAGCTCACAACTGCACTGGTATCACCTGCTTGCATGGCAAAAGCAACATCTTCAAAAGCGCCAACCATTTGCCCGCGCTTAAACCAGCCTAAATCACCACCACGCGAGGCACTTGGCCCTTGAGATAATTCTTTTGCCCGCACAGCAAAAGCTTGGTCCGATGTGCCTTGCATTTCTTGGGCAATTTTTTCAGCACGTTGACGAATTTTAAGCTGGCTTGGCAAACCTGCACTTGCAGGCACTTTGAGTAAAATATGACGCGCATGAACTTCGACATAAGGCTGGGTATTGGCTGGTTTACCCACCCGTTCATCGTTGACCTTTAAAATATGAAAGCCAGAAGCAGAGCGAATCACATCAGAGGTTTTACCAACCTTTAATTGAAACACCTGCGTAAATGCGCCGCCAACAGAGCCAGGCGATAACCAACCCATATCCCCGCCGACATTAGCATTAGGCGCATCTGATTGTAAGGTGACCATACGCAAAAAGTCAGCACCTTGCTGGAGTTGTTTGGCATAATATTCGGCACGCTGCCGTGTTTCTTCAACGCTGTTCGCATCGGCTTGGCTAGGCAAGGCAATGAATAGTTGCGCCACACGCACTTCGCGCACTGCTTTAGGATTTTTTAAGTGTTTGCGGTAATATTCGCGTTTGGCTTCATCACTCACACTTAATTTAGATCGCACCACCACATTCATCAAGCGATTATTTAACAACTGATCCGCTAAATTTTCGCGGTAAGTCGCCATGTCCACCCCTTGGGCTTTTAACACCGCTTCAAGTTGCCCTGGTTGTAAGTTGTTGCGTTTTTCGACATCAGCAATGGCTGCTTCCACTTCGGCAGGCATGACCTTCATATCGAGTTGCTGGGCTTCTTGATGTTGTAAAGTTCGCATGATGCGTGCATCCAAAGCCCGCGCATACAGCACGTCTTTTTCTGGTAAAACACCGCCTTGTTTTGTTAACTGTCCATGCAACGCTTGTTGCGCTAAGTTTACTTCATAACACGTCACCGCCTGCCCATTGACCGTAGCGGCAATGGCATCTAATTGTTCTGCTTGGACTTGCACGGCAATCAAACTCAACCAACATAGCCACATCGCTTTCATCAATACATTCACCACCAAACTCCTTTTCATCTTATGAATCGCCAAAACTACCTAGCCCATCAAATTCGAGCAAGAAACGTATGCCAACATCGTTTTCACTTGCTTCATCAAGTGAAGGGCTTTGGAAAGTTTCTAACATCAACTGCCAACATGGGTGTTGATATGTAACACCGCCCACAGCCTGCAATACTTGCTCACGCACCACATCATATTGCCCAAGCATATGGGTTGACCACCGCCCATTGATATTCATTTTGGCAGATAAGTGTAAAGACTCTGCTTCTGCGGAGTGGCTGGGGGCTGTGCGTTGCCATGTCAGTTGTGCATATTGTTGTGTATTTCCAGACCAACGTACACTGGCATGAGACTCCACCCACGTATCAAGTTCTGAATCATATTGCCCGCCCATGCTGCTACGCCAAGCCGATGAGGGCAACCAAACCAGCTCGGCTAAGGTGTTGGATATATCGCGTGTAGGGTTTGAAACCCTTTTTTCATCTACACTTTGACGCAAATCATCCCAAACCAGACCCAGTTGAGCCTGCAAAACAACGCTGCTATTTTGCTTGCCTTCTTTATGCTGCAAGCTGGAGTTTAACAACAACGCAACACGGCGCATACGCTCAAATCTATCCCAACCTGAATAACGATTACCACGCAAGATATTGCTGATACTCAAAGGCGCTAAAGATGAATCATATAATGGCTGATGTTGTTGGTCAGGTGCAGCCGAGACATCCAGTTTAATCGTGGGGGTAATCAGATGTCGCCACTGCTTATCTTCTGAAATACGCTCAATATTAGCCGAAACTTCCATGCTTGAAGCAATCGCGCTGTAAGATGAGCGCTGTGAACGAAACTGATTGGACACATAATCCACATATTGCCCAGTTGTTGTCCAAGAAGCGGCAACTGCACCATGCCAAAACTGCCAAGGCTGTTGCCATGTTGGGCGTAATGCTAGGCGTTGTCCCGACACACCTTTATCGCGCCTAAACCATGTGCTTTGTTGTTGAATATCTAAAGTATTGTCATCGAGATGAAATATATGTCGTGTTTGTAGACGCGGTAAAATTTGTAAGGTTGAGGCATTATCAACGCTGCCAAGTCGCTGCTGATACACTGCGCTTAACAGCGCACTATCGCTGTCATCATGCCAGCCTAAATTCGCTTTGCTGGTGACATATGCGGCTATAGTTGTCTCATCGGGAAGTGGGAAATCAGCGACAAACAAACCGTCACTTAATGTATCAACATGGATGTTTGCATCCCAAGCTGATGCCAACTGCCAATCCATATCACCACGTACACGGTAGCGGTTTTCTTGCGTAAATTCATCAAATAGACTTTGTACTTGGATGCTTTCATGACCAGCGGCAAAACGGTGTCGCCACTCTATTTCTGCCATCGTACCACGCTTTTCCATCCAATGTGGACCCAGTGTCATATCCCAGTTGGGTGATGCTGCCCAATAAAAAGGCAGGTTTATGGTTAAACCACGGCGTGAGCTTTCAGCAAATCTTGGCATTAAAAAACCTGAACGGCGGCTCAGTGCGTGTTGCCAATGCGGCGTGTACAGTATCGGTATGCCTGCGATTTCCAGCCAAGCATCTTCGGCGGTAAATACGCCCAATTCATGGTCCAAAACTGCCGAACTGGCACGAATACGCCATGCTTGTTCGTCTTCAGGGCAGGTGCTGTATTCAACCATCTCACCTTGAAAGCGATTCAAGTCAATACGCTGTAAATAAGAGCCTTTTAATATACCACTTGGTTTGAAATGAACTTTTCCTTGAAATAATTCAATGGTTTGAGCATCGGAGTCCAACAACAAACGTGATGCATAAGCATCAAAGCTTTGGCTACTCAGCCGCACATCACCCTCAGCTTGAATCAAGCCTAAAGTATTGCGGTGCAACTGGTTTGCTGTGATTTCACCAGCATGAGCTTGTGTTACCAACACCAGCATGATGAATACATAAAAATAAGGCATTAACATGTGAAATGAGTGCATTTAAGGCAATCATTACAAGCTTGAACATCGTAAGTCATCAGTAAACCAATGCTTTCTTAAGTTGGTTTACGCGCAAAACCTAGATAGTTCACATGCAAATCATGTGACAAATAAAAGTAACCTGAAAGCAAAGCATAACTCATGCCCTGCATATCTTCTTCAACCAAACCAGCTTGACGCACAGCCGTTATCATTTCAGAAGGTTTGATAAACTTTTTATATTGATGGGTCCCTTTAGGCAGCCAGCCTAAGATGTATTCAGCCCCCAAGATTGCCTTAATATAAGACTCTGGTGTCCGATTGAGGGTCGCAAAAAAGAATAATCCGCCAGGTTTGAGCATCTGCGCACAAGCCGCCACAGCTCTTGCGACATCGGGCACATGTTCTAAAACTTCTAAACACGTGACAACATCATAAGTATTTTGATGTGTTTTTGCCCATGTTTCAGCATCATTTTCTTGATAATCCACGATAATATTGGATTGTTCTGCGTGTACTTGGGCTATACTTAATGCTTTAGGTGAGCGATCAATCCCTGTGACTGATGCCCCAAGTTTAGCCATGTTTTCAGCCAATAAACCACCACCACAGCCAACATCAAGCACCTTTGCTGTTTTTAAATTTGTGCGTTGCTGAATATAATCCAAACGTAAAGGGTTAATTTGATGCAAAGGCTTAAAGCGTCCTTGGGGATCCCACCATTCAGCAGCAATCGCCTCAAAACGACGGATTTCATCAGGGTCTACATATATTGAAGTCATGGTCAAATCATGGGGTGTATGGCGATGATTACAAGCTTATGCTGTATCGCGCTTCATCCATGCCAAAGTCTCGCCCAAAGTAACAAAGGAGCCCAACACCAAAAATTGCCCCCCTTCGACTAAAGGTACTTCTGCCATCAATGCATCTTTTACATTGATAAAGGGGTGTTCAGCCTGCCCTGTTAAGGCAATGACTTCAAAGGCATAAGGGTTTAACAGCTTGATACAACTGCTTAAATCACGATCTGGGCGTGTACAAAGGAAAATAACATCAAAGGGGGTGCTAAAACGCGCTAAAGCAGGCAATAAGGCATGAATAGCATGTTGATTATGCGCTGCATCTAGCCAAAAATCATGCCCTTGATGTTGAACATGCTCCAAACGCCCTGCAACTAATGTTTTACTAATGCCCCGAATACATTCCGCGACATCCATATCATCACGAACCGATGAATGGGTTGCTTTAATGGCTTTAACCGCCGAAAAAGCCAAACCAGCATTGAGTTGCTGATGTTCGCCTAACATCAATAAAGGATGTGAAAAGTGTTTGGAAAAATGAATGTCCATATTTTTTTGTGTTAATATAGTACGTACAGCCTCACATTGCGGCGCGCTGACTGCTGTTTTACAGCCTTTAAACACATATGATTTGTCTTCAGCAATTGCCGATAAACTTTGCCCAAGCCAAGCTTGATGATCCAGCGCAACAGAGGTTAATAAGGCAACATCGGCAGGTATTGCTGTGGTCGCATCGAGTTTTGCACCGACACCTGCTTCTAAAATTTCAACATCAACTTGAGCATGATGAAATGCCAGCAATGCCAATACGGTTGCTGTTTCAAAATAAGATGTTTCTGCGGCTAATGCCAAAGGCATGACTTGAGTCATGAATCGGGTTAAAATTTTATCATCAATAGGGCGACCATCAATACAAATACGTTCATGAAAAGCACTGATATGCGGCGAAGTATATAAACCCACTTTTAGCCCTGTTTCTTGTAATGCCGAGGCTAAAAAGTGTGCTGTGGAGCCTTTACCATTGGTCCCTGCAACCCGCACCCTTAATCGAGGACGATGTAATATTGTCCCTTGTTGTGCTAAAGCATCTAATAATGCCAATACGCGCGCATGCCCTGGTGTATAATCACGATCTGCACTGGGCGCACCTAATTCAGCTAACCATGACTCAATATGTGTTGGTTTTGGCGATTCCGATTTTAAAGGTTTCAAATAAGACTACAAATAAAGTGCATATTTAATGCGCTTGACGATAAGAACGATTCATCAAGTGTTCAAAAAGAATTTTAAGGTAAGCGCGTTGTTCACGGCGATCCACCACGTCATCAACAAGCCCATGCGCCAGCAAAAATTCAGCCCGTTGAAAACCTTCAGGCAGCTTCTCTGCCACTGTTTCTTCAATCACCCGTGGCCCTGCAAAACCAATCAATGCCTTTGGTTCTGCTAAAATAACATCACCAAGCCATGCTACAGAAGCGGAAACACCGCCCATTGTTGGGTCGGTTAATAAGCAAACAAAAGGAATCTTTTCTTGTTGTAGGCGGTTGGCAACAGATGATGTTTTTGCCATTTGCATTAAGGAAAGTATGCCTTCTTGCATGCGCGCCCCACCTGATGCCGTAATCAACAAATAAGGGCAACGGCGCTCAATAGCGCGCTCCATGCCCAATGCGATTTTTTCGCCTACAACAGAGCCCATGCTACCGCCCATATAGGCAAATTCAAACATGGTCACCGATGTTGTGATGCCTTCAATATCGCCTAAAAAGTTGCGTGCTGCATCCTGCTCACCTGCTTTTTTATTGGCGGCTTTAAGACGATCCGTATAACGTTTTTGATCTTTGAAGTTTAAAGGATCTTCTGATCTTAATGCTGTATCACAGGTTTCATAACTGTCTTGATCAAATAAAAAACGCGCGCGATCAGCGGTTGAAATACGCATGTGTTGGTCGCAACGTGGGCAAACCATTTCTGAGCGTTCAAGTTCTTTGTTGTATAAAGTATCGGCACAACCAGGGCATTTAAGCCATAAACCATCAGCTGATTCACTTTCTTTATCTGCATTTAAGATGTTTTTGGGTCGTTCAATTAAACGTGTTAACCAACTCATACTTATTTCCCCTTATTCAATAACATCTGCATCAGCCTTATATCGTTAACTCATCAACTTGGGTCAACATACGTAAATGCGGAATGTTCTCTGCTTCAACTTCGGATGCCATGATGGTCAATGTTTCTGGTTTCATATGATACAGGTAAATCGGAAACTTACCTAAATTATCTAACTTTCTCAACTCATGTGCCATACCTTGTGGTGTTAAATGACCACTAATGTCGGCAAGTTCCTCGCATGAATTAGGAAATGAGCAATCAACAATCAAAGCGCGCAAGTTGGGTTGCTCATTGGCGATTTGCCAAATACGTTCGGTATGCCCTGTATCGGCAGTGAAAATAACCTGCGCCCCATCTTGTTCCAGCAAAAAACCCGTGCATGGTACAGGATGGTTCACGGCAATGGGTGTTATTTTGACACCATTGACCTCAATCACTGATTCAGCCTCAAAGCTCTTCATCTTCAAAATACCCTCTTTTTTGGTAGGTATTTTGGTAAAATCAGGCCAGACGACATTGTTTAAGAAGTGGGTGGAAAGTGTGTCTAAGTTGACTTGTAAGCTATGAATCGTAATCGCACTGGCTTCGCTTTCGCCACTCCAACGTTTTAAAGAGCGATTGTCGGCTAAAAAAGCAATGTCTTTAATATGATCAAGATGGGTGTGGGACAAAAAGATATGTTCGATTTTATGTTGTTCTTCCAAGGTTAAAGCTTCAGTTGGCGAACCTGCATCCAACAGAATCGTATCATTAATAAGAAACGAAGTGAGGTGAAAACCAAGAAGCTGACCGCCATAACACCCCAAAATACGAATTTTCATATTGTTTCTCCAGCTAAACACTCTTTCTCTATATCGTGTCTTTGCATTGATAATGCCAATGCCAATGCAGACTTGGATAAGTTGCCAAGCATGGCACATTCATCCCCCATATGGGATGTGATCTGGCTCACAAAATGACTGCCAACCACCACCCCATCAGCAAATTGTGCAATATCTGTAGCCTGTTTTGTCGTTTTGACACCAAAACCAACACATACAGGCAAGTCTGAATGCTGACGAATCAATGCTAAGTGCGCTTCAATGGCAGCAACTTCGCCCATTTTAGCACCGGTGATGCCCGCTAAAGAGACATAATAAATAAAACCATCACTTACTTTTGCCGCCAGCTTGATGCGCTCTTCTGTTGAAGTGGGCGCTAACAACATAATTTGACTTAAATCATGCTGTTGTAATGCAGCGGCACAAATGGACACTTCTTCAGCAGGAATATCCACCAACAAAACACCATCCACCCCTGATGCTTGAGCTTGTTGCGCAAACACCTCAAAACCAATGGTATACGGCACATTAGCATAACCCATCAATACAATACCAATATCAGGATGCGCTTGGCGTATTTGTTTGGCAATGGCAAAGACATCGGCTATTTTTGTCCCTGCGGCTAAAGCGCGTTCACTTGCCGCCTGAATCACTGGACCATCAGCCATTGGGTCGGAAAAAGGCATGCCAATTTCAATAATATCCACTTTTTCAGCTAACGCTAACATCAATTTGGCTGAAATTTGAATATGAGGGTCACCTGCTGTTAAGTAACCCACCAAAGCAGACCGATTTTCATGTTTACATCGCTTAAACACACCGCTTAAATGATTATTCATAAGCAAGCATCACTTTCTTGCGTGTTCAAACCAAGCAAGTCCATCACCGTTCCTAAATCTTTATCACCGCGCCCTGATAAGTTAATCAATACCATCTTATCTTGATCCATCTCTGCTGCAATACGCATACCCGCTGCCAAGGCATGGCTGGATTCCAAAGCAGGAATAATACCTTCTGCTTTGGTTAAGCTTTGAAACGCAGCTAAAGCGTCGTCGTCGGTTGCACTATCAAGCTCCAAACGCCCATCTTCCATCATTGCCGCCAGTTCAGGACCAACTCCAGGGTAATCTAAACCCGCTGAAATACTATGTGTGCCTTGAATTTGTCCTTCATCATCATCAAGCACATAACTTAAACTACCATGAATAATGCCCGCGCGACCTTTCGCTAATGCCGCCGCATGCTCACCTGATTCTAAACCGTGACCCGCCGCCTCAACGGCCACCAAACGAATATCATCATCTTGTAAGGGGTGTAATAAACCAATGGCATTGGATCCACCACCCACACATGCCACCGCCACATCAGGCAACTTGCCTGCTTGAGCTAAGCATTGTGCCCGTGCTTCTTGTCCAATCACGGTATGAAATTGACGCACCATCAAAGGGAAAGGGTGAGGTCCTGCGGCGGTGCCAAAAATGTAATACGTGTCTTCACAGGCAGCAACCCATACCCGCAAAGCTTCGTTCACCGCATCTTTGAGTGTCGCCGTACCTGAATCGACAGCAATCACATTCGCGCCCAACAACTTCATGCGAAACACATTAGGCGCTTGTCGGCGAATATCTTCGCGGCCCATATAAATATCACACTGCATATTAAACATCGCGGCAACCGTTGCCGTTGCTACCCCATGTTGCCCAGCACCTGTTTCCGCAATGACCTTCTTTTTGCCCATGCGCCGTGCTAATAATGCCTGCCCAATGGTATTGTTGATTTTATGTGCGCCGGTATGGTTCAAGTCTTCACGTTTAAGATAAATTTGTGCCCCGCCCACTTCTGCCGTGAGGTGTTTGGCATGATACAACGGTGTTTCACGCCCAACATAGTGTTTTAATAAGTCCAAACGTTCCGCCTGAAAGGCAGGATCAGCCCAAGCTTCAAAAAAGGCATCCTCAATTTCTTGTAGTGGTTGCATTAAGGTTTCTGCTGCAAAACGACCACCAAATTTGCCAAAATGACCACCTGCATCAGGTTGATGTTTTATCTCTAAATCATACATCGTATTCAAATCACACCTTACAAGCGAATTGTTGTATTTGATCACAAAACGCACTCATTTTTTTTGCATCTTTAATGCCGCGTGATTGCTCCACACCCGAAGAAACATCCACGGCAAACCAATCTCTTAACATCATTGCGGCATGAATATTGTCCACATTGAGACCACCAGCCAATAAGAGTGGGTAATCATGTTTTAAGGTTGCCAACAATGACCAATCAAAGCTTTTGCCTGTGCCGCCATATACACCACTGGCTGCTTTGGTATCAAGCAAGACAGGACAAGCATAATCAGCAACACGCTTCACATCATCGGCTGTAGCAATGGGTAAAGCTTTCATCACTCTACGTTGTTGGCTTAAACAAAATTCAGGCGATTCCTCACCATGAAGTTGCACCACGCCCAAAGGACAATAATCCAATACCGCATCAATATCATGCTGTTCAGGGTTAACAAATAGCCCTACAGCTGACACAAATGGTGGTAATTGGCGAATGATGGCAGCCGCTTTAATCGGCTCAATATAGCGTGGTGACTTTTTATAAAACACGAAACCAACAGCATCTACCCCCAAAGCCGATGCCGTTAAAGCATCTTCAAGGCGCGTAATACCACATACTTTAATACGTAGTCTTGGCTGGTATATTGATGTGCTGTTGCTTGAATCCATAGGGCTACTTTAGAAAATTAATCCATAAAATCAATGTTAAACAAGCACTGATCAACATAACATGAGGGCAATCGCATGAAAACAGCCCATGTTTGATGCATTGATGATACGAATTCAGGTGTTTTCATTTTCGACCTGAACTCCTGTAATTTCTAAAACGCATAACGACCTGCATCAGGGGCAGGGC
>CAZWPS010000015.1:0-16288 GCA_964635775.1 uncultured Zetaproteobacteria bacterium
ACATGTTTGTCATGCCGAACGCAGTTGAGTCACCTTACAGGGCAAGATATTTGACAAACACCAGTTTCGACAAGCGCAACGTGACAGCGAGCGCAATGCGCTGTACATAAATGCATCAAACAGGGGCTGTTTTCATGCACTTCCCCTAAATCCTTAGGGGAAGTCCTTGTTTACTGACTACCTGTTTTGGGTTCTGTGCCAGCAATAAGACGTTGGATATTGCTGGAATGGCGAATAATCATGATTGCGCCTAAGATGCAGCAGCTGATTATCGCTTCAAAGCTGCTATGAAGTAACCATGCGAATAAAGGTAATACTGCACCTGCTAAAATAGAGGCTAAAGCGACATAACGGGTTGCTTTAAAGAGCAATAACCATGCGACAAAAGAGGCAATTGCGACCCAAGGCAGCCAAGGAATCAGCACACCGTACATGGTGGCAACACCTTTACCACCTTGAAACTTGAGGTAAACAGGGAAAATATGCCCTAAAAAGGCAGTTAAAGCAATGCAAGCAATGCTAAATTCGTTTAAAGCCAAATGTAGGGCGATCGCAACAGGTAATACCCCTTTTAAAATATCGGCAAGCAAGGTGCAAATACCGACTTTTTTACCGCCTGTGCGTAAAGCATTGGTGGCACCGATATTGCCGCTGCCGTGCTCCCTTGGGTCTTTGCCTGTCAACCATTTGGCGAATAATAAACCAAAAGGGATAGCACCTAAAAAATAGCTAGCAAAAAGTAAAACAATGGTGTTGGGGGAGAGTGAAAAGTCCATGATTATACTTTACGATAACGTGTGCGCGCATCACTAAATTGATGTTGTAAGCGTTGCGCTTGCTCGCCGTTGGCAAGTTTGGGAATCACCTTCGTAAAGGCAGATGTTTCACCAAAACAAGCGGGGAAGGCTTTGCCTGTAGCGAGATTATCATATTGTAAAAGTACGAGCTGATCGGTAGTGATTAAAGGCGTGGGTAATAATTTGGATATAAAGGCGAGTATGGATGCGGCAAAGTTGGGTACGGGCAACAATAGTCGGCAGCGCCCTAAAGCTGACATCCATAAGCTTAATAGCTCTTTGAAGGTGAAGACATCATGACCTGCTAAGGTGTAAATTTGTTGGTAGGTTTGCTGATTACCAATGCTCAACACAAAAGCACGTGCAACATCTTCAACCCAAATGGGCTGAAAACGTGTTTCTCCTGCAATGACGGGCAATACCGAGCCAAATGCAGATAATGATTTAAAGCGCATTAATAATGAATCTTTAGCACCAAAAATTAAGGACGGACGGAAAATGCTCCATTGTAGCCCTGATTGCTGCACAGCTTGTTCAGCTGCGTGTTTGCTGCTGGCATATTGACTGTTGTTGATGGCTTGCTCACTGAATAAGGCACTCATGTGTAAGAGTTGGGAAACATGGTTGGTTTTGCAAGCATTGATAACATGATGTGCACCTTGCTGGTGTGCTGCGGCAAAGGTATTGCGTCCACTTTCAAACAATAAACCCACCAAATTAATCACACAATCACAATCTGATATAGCGTTGTTTAAACCTTTGCCTGTTGTAATATCTGCTTGAACTACGCGAATACCTTGAACCAACAAATCACGGGCTCGTGCGGGATGACGCGTGGTGACTGTAACTTGATGTCCAGCATCAATGGCTTGTCGGGCAATGACACGCCCAACAAAACCTGCACCACCAATAATACAAATACGTTTTCCCATGATATCCTCCGAAAACAAGCGTATGTGGCGCAAGCTACACCCAATATCGTTTGGAGGCGATGTTTTGCTGTTGATGTTTGTCAGTGCTTTGGCATTGTATTTGCTTTTCTATCAGAGACTATGAACCCTGATTTAGTGATTAACTATGGCAAAGAAGCATTAGAGATGACCTTAATCCTTTCTCTGCCTATGCTTATTGTGGCTTTGGTGGTTGGGGTAGCGATTTCCTTGTTTCAGGCCGTTACCCAAATTCAAGAAATGACCTTAACTTTTGTGCCTAAAATTATTGCTGTATTTGTAGCCATGGTTTTTGCGGCACCTTGGATGGTTGAAACTTTGGTGAGTTATACAAGGCGCTTGTTTGAGTCTATCCCAAGTTTGTTAAGCTAAGATGTTGCTTCCCCTACCTTCTGAACAAGATATCTTAGTGGGTATTCTTGTTTTTTTGCGTATCAGTTTGTTAATGATGCTTTTGCCTGTTTTGGGGCATAAATTAATTCCTGCACCTGCCAAAGCAGGGCTTGTTGCCATGTTGACCTTGCTTGTTTTCCCTATTGTTTCTAAGTCAGTACCCTTGATTGAGCCAGATCCTGTTGTATATATCCTCTTTGCTTTGCAAGAGATGTTGCTGGCAGGTGCTTTAGCGATGCTCGCCCAACTTGTTTTTACAGCCGTACAATTTGCAGGACAAATGATGAGTTTACAAATGGGCATGGCGATGGCGAATGTTTTTGACCCTGCCACATCAGCACAAGGTGCTATTATTGGTCAATTTGCAGGCGTGTTGGCGATTTTGATGTGGTTAGCCAGTGGTGCACATCATATGTTTATCTTAACCTTGATTGAATCATTCACGATTTTACCACCAGCTTCATCGTGGTCATTTGATGCTTGGATTGTCATTAATGATGCAGCGGCAAACATGTTTGTTTTGGCAATTCGCTTGATGGCACCTGTATTACTGCTGCTCTTTTTTGTATATGTGGCATTGGGTTTGGTTGCGCGGGCAGTGCCGCAAGTGCAAGTTTTTTTCGTCAGCTTTCCGCTTTCTATTGGTTTAGGACTGTTGATTTTTTCACTTTCGCTGCCTGCATTTATGTCTTTAATGATGGATAATTTCACCAACCTTGGCTACACATTACCATTATTCCTAAGACACTTGTCAGGCGCTTAAGGTTATGCGAAACCATGCTGCTTTGGTGAGGTTGAAGCCTCAAATCTGTCACGTAAAAACGGTTGAGCTGAACCATCATGGCTGATGATCAAGACAAGAGCCAGCAGACCGAAGATGCCAGTGAAAAGCGTCTTGAAGATGCAAGGAAAAAAGGACAAGTTGCAACCAGCCGCGAGCCTTCAACGGCCATTTCATTTTTGCTTTTAGCGTCATTGGCGGTAACGGGTATCGGGCCATGGATGGCATTACGCCTTGAAAATTTACTGACCTTCTACCTATCTGGTCAAGCCCACATTGATTTTACCCCTGAAGGTATGCAGACATTATTGATTGATTTAGTTCTTGATATTGCGCTCTTGGTTTTGCCTGTGGCGATTCCTATGGTGATTTTAGGTATGCTGGTGGTGTTTCTGGTTACAGGTCCTGTGTTTACCTTTGAAACCTTACAACCTAAAATGGAAAAAGTGAGCCCAATGAAAGGTTTTGGGCGTTTGTTTTCCACCAAATCATTGGCCGAGTTTGTGAAGTCGGTATTGAAATTATCCATTATTAGTTTTATTTGCTGGTATGTGGTTGCAGATTTATTTCAGCCCGCAATTCAAAGCACACGTAAAAGCGTGGGTGATATTGTGTTATTGATGGTTGATGGAAGCCTTGCCATTGTTGGTTTGGTTGCAGCATTCTTTTTTGCAATGGCGTTGGCAGATGTCATTTATCAACGTTGGGAACATGCTAAATCCATGAAAATGTCGATGAAAGAAGTTCGAGATGAGCACAAGGAATCTGAAGGTGATCCCCAGCTTAAAGCGAAGATTCGCCAGCTACAAATGGAACAGGCACAAAATCGTATGATGGCAGATGTGCCTAAAGCTGATGTGATCATCACCAACCCAACGCATTTTGCTGTGGCACTAAAATATGACGAAATGGGTTTTGGCGCGCCTAAAGTGATTGCCAAAGGAAAAGATAATATTGCCCAGAAAATCAAAGCTTTAGCTAAAGAAAGTGGTGTGCCTATTCGTGAAAACAAACTTTTGGCGCGTTCCTTGTTTAAGGATGTGGATATCGGACAAGAAATCCCTGAACAACTCTTTGAAGCGGTGGCGGTCATTCTCGCAGAAATCTTCAAGCGTCCATCATAGCAAAAAAGGAGTCCCACACATGTTGGCAAGCGCAACCATGACATTACAAAAGATGGGTAAACACACTGATGTGATGTTGGCGGTTGGGGTGTTGGCAATCTTGATGATTATGATGGTGCCTTTGCCCACATGGATTATGGATATGCTGCTTGCTTTGAACATTGCAATGGGTGTTTTGATTCTTTTAACTTCTATTTTTGTCTTAAAACCACTCGAATTCTCTATTTTTCCTTCATTGTTATTGTTAACCACACTTTTCCGTCTTTCTTTGAATGTTGCAACCACCCGTTTGATTTTACTACATGGGCAAGATGGAACGGCAGCGGCGGGGCAGGTGATTGAAGGTTTTGGACAGTTTGTTGTAGGCGGGAACACGGTTGTGGGCTTAATCATCTTTATTGTCTTGGTGTTGATTAACTTTGTGGTGATTACCAAGGGTTCAACCCGAATTGCTGAAGTTGCGGCACGCTTTACTTTAGATGCGATGCCAGGCAAACAAATGGCGATTGATGCAGACTTGAATGCAGGCATGATTAATGAAGGTCAAGCCAAACAACGCCGCGAAGATGTCGCACGTGAGGCAGAGTTTTATGGCTCTATGGATGGTGCAGCAAAGTTTGTGCGCGGTGATGCTGTGGCGGGTTTAATTATTACGGCTATCAACTTGATTGCAGGCTTAATTATTGGCACAGCCCAACAAGGTATGGCAATGGAGGATGCCATCAATGTGTACAGTATTTTGACTGTGGGTGACGGTTTGGTGTCACAAATTCCAGCACTGATTATTTCAACAGCCGCAGGTATTGTCATTACGCGTGCTGGCAGTGGGGCAACCATGTCCACTGAAATCACAGATCAATTCACTGCCCATCCCAAAGTTCACTTCATTGCCAGTGGAGCGATGCTGTTTATGAGTTTTGTGCCAGGCTTGCCTTTTTTACCATTTTTACTGTTGACGATAGGTTTGGGGTTTACAGGCTGGTATTTGCATAGTGAGAAAGTCTTACAAGCGGCACAACCCGATGTGGATGCGGCTGCGGACGCGCCTGAAAGTGAAGCGAGCAGTGAGCAGCCCATGTCTGAACTATTGGTGGTTGACCCCATTCGTTTGGAAGTGGGTTATGGTTTGATTGATTTGGTCGAAGGCTCGGGCGATGGTAACTTATTAGAGCGTTTGCAAACTGTGCGCCGTCAAATTGCGCAAGAAATTGGTTTTGTGCTTCCGCCAGTGCATATTAAAGACAACTTACAACTGGGTGTAGGTGATTATCGGGTGTTGGTGCGTGGTGCTGATGTTGGGCGCAGTGAAATTCGTCCGCGCCACTTGCTTGCTCTTGAAGGACAAATTTCTGGACCACGTGTTGATGGCGTGCCTACGCAAGAGCCTGCTTTTGGCTTGCCTGCGCTTTGGATTAGCCAAGATAAACGGCAACAAGCGGAATTATCAGGTTATACCGTTGTTGAACCTGTGACCATGGTGGTTACCCACATTACTGAAATATTACGTAGCCATGCTTCTGAGATGCTCGATAGAGTGCAAACACGCGAACTCATTGAGATGTTAAGCGAGCGTTATCCTAAAGTTGTGGATGAAATTGTGCCTGGGCAAGTCTCGTATGCGTTGCTACAAAATGTATTGCAGCGTTTGTTATCAGAGTGGGTGCCGATTCGTGATTTGTTGTTAATTATTGAAACCATTGCCGATGGTTTGGGTGAGCAAAAAGACCAAATGGGCATGGTGGAATTGGTGCGCTTAAAATTAGGTAGAAGCATTGTTCAGCGGCACTTGGATGCACAACAAGAGCTGGCTGTATTCACCATTGAGCCTAGCCTTGAACAAATCATGACCGAACGTTTAATCCAAGCAGGTGGGGGGAATATGAATCTACCTTTAGAATTTAACCAATGGCAACGTTTATTGACACGTTTTACTGAGCTGAGTTCAACACAACAAATTGACACCCCTGTTTTGTTGACCACGCCACCTTTACGCCCTCATCTTGCTTTATCTTTGGGCAAAGTCATGCCGCGTGTTGCTGTGCTTTCGGTGGCTGAAATACCAGCTAAAGTGAGCGTGCGAACGTTGGCTAAGTTGAGTTTACATGATGCAAATTAAAGTCTTCTCTGCCCCACGTTTGCATGAAGCTTTGGCGCAAGTGCGTCAAGATCTTGGTCCTGATGCGGTGATTCTTGACCGTCTTGAAGAGCGTAGCGCATCCGGTGATAGCTTGTGGCGAGTACATGCTGCATTGGATGATGAAAAACCTGAACATCGAGATGAAACAAGTGTCACCCCACCTGCTATAGAAGCAACGATGTTACGTCTTGAAAAAATTGCTGCCAGTCTTGGTGATAGAGATGCTGACCAATATCGCCAAGCTATTGTTAAACGACGTGTAAAGGATGCTTTTGACCACCTTCTTGAGATTGGCGTGTCACCGACGAATGCCTTTGAAATGGCAGATGATTATGCCAAACATCTGCCTGTATCCATGCCAACATTACATTGGGCAACACGCATCAATCCCCAAAAAGAACGTGCAGTGATTATGTTTTCTGGCGCCAGTGGTGCAGGTAAAACCTTATTAGCAGCCAAGCTTGCAACCCACTATAGTTTAAAGGGTATTAGTGTATCACTGATGACTACGGATGCTGATCGGGTGGGCGGAAGTGATGTGTTGGCGGCTTATGCGGCGGTGTTGGGTGTGCCTTTTTCTGTTATTCGCAACCAACATGATGCTCAAGTGGCGTATGCAGAGAGTAAATCGGCACAGCTTGTGCTTATAGATAGCCAAGGATGGAACCTTAGGCACGCTGCGGGTCTTCGCAAACAAATGGAATTGTGGGAGACCCTCAAGTGTAGTCATCGTATTTTGGTGATGCCAGCAAGCATGGATGAGGCAGATGGTTTGGAAATGCTCAAGAAAATGCCATCAATGCAGATGACGCAAATTGCTTTTAGCAAGCTGGACGAAACACAAAGCCCTGGAAAAATTGTAAACTGGGCGGAGGCATCACGTATGCCCATGTCGTATTGCAGCTTTGGACCAGAAGTGCCCGATCAAATGGGTTGGTTAAACCCTAAAGCATTAACTGCACTGTTGGTGAAGCACCACAGGCAGCACCAAGAAGAACATGAAGAGGAGGTGATTGCATGAGTGTTGGAAAAGAAATGCCCCGTGTGATTGCCATTTGCAGTGGTAAAGGCGGTGTTGGTAAAACCTTTTTCTCAGTACATTTGGCTGCTTTTGCCGCAGCACAAGGGCAAAGGGTATTGTTGCTCGATGCAGACTTGGGTTTGGCGAATGTGGATGTGATGTTGGGGCTATCGGCGAAAGGTTCGCTATTGGAAATGGTGCGTGGTGAGAAATCATTGGCAGATTTGATTGTTTCAGCAAAAGATAATTTTGATGTGTTGCCTGGGGGTAGTGGTTTGTATGAACTCACCGCCTTAGATGCCAGCCAACAACAGGTGATGTTGGATCAAATGCGTAGTGTATCAAGCCAATATGATTTGGTGTTGATTGATGCAGCAGCGGGCATTGGTGATAATGTTTTGTACTTTGTCTCTGCTTCTGAATCAGCCTTGGTCGTGCTTACACCTGACCCGACCTCACTTACAGATGCATATGCGTTAATTAAAGTGTTGTCGCGGCAGCGTGACATGCGTCGTTTTATGGTGTTGGTGAATCATGCTGAGTCTTTTGATGCTCAAGTCACTTTTCAACGCTTATTGTCAGTTGCAGACCGCTACCTTGATGTGCATTTGGATTATGTAGGATGTTTGCCACATTCACCTGATGTTCGGCGCAGCATTCAACAGCAAAAGTTATTACAAGAGCAAGATTCACCCCTGACCAAACAAGCTTTGGATGTTGTGATGCAAAGCATTTTAGATCGACCTCGTGATGCAGGACGCAGCGGCGGATTACAGTTTTTTTGGGAACATAGCTTAGAAGAAGGCATGAAAATGGATGTTGATGCTGCAACGACGAAATCATGATAAAGGAGTTTTAATATGAAAATATTTCACGCCACAACATCAGGTGCCATGGCAGGTGCATGTTTAGCTTTTGCTATTTGTATGTTTAATGACCTTGCCTTGATGGATTCATTATTCCGAATTTTTGTCTTATTTATGGGTGGAGCATGGATTGGTTTCTTGCTGGCATGGTTAAACACCATTTTGCCATCATCTGATACACCTCAGGAACATCACTTTTGACCAGTAATCAAGCCTATGAAGAACATGCCTTATTAAACGACCCTGAGGCACTACTTCATGAATACCTGCCGATGATTCGTTATCATGCAGATCAGTTGATGCGCAGAACACCATCTTCAATTGAATTGGATGATATGATTGATGCAGGGGTGTTGGGCTTGCTTGATGGTGCGCAACGTTTTGATGTGAGTAAAGAAGTATTGTTTAAAACATTTGCTGCTTATCGGGTGCGTGGTGCCATGATTGACTATTTGCGTACATTCGATTGGATGCCCAGAGGGCTTCGTGATACATCGAAAGCTTTACAAGGCGCATTTCATGAGCTTGAGCAACGTTTTGGCAGACCTGCTGAAGAAAAAGAAGTTGCTGATTTTTTAGAAATGGACTTACCCACCTACCGCAAGAAGTTGGATCAGGTGCGTTCGATGTCGGTTGTTTATTTTGATGATTTGCCTGCGGTGCGCGGTGAAGATGATGAGTTACATGTGTTGGATGTGATAGCAGGCAGTGCGGAACTGATGCCTGAACATCAAACTGAAATGGGTCAGTTTGTTGAGCGTTTGTCCACAGCTATTGAGCAACTTCCGCAACGTGAATCGGTGTTACTTAGCCTTTATTATTATGAGGAGTTGACCATGAAAGAAGTGGCTTTGGTGTTGGGCTTAACTGAATCACGAGTGTCGCAGCTGCATGCGCAAATGGTTGTGCGTTTGCGGGGGTATTTGTTGGGCAATAGCAAAAAGTCTAGGGCAAACTAGTATGGATATGTCTTTATTAAACATGATTTTTAATGGACTTATTGTTTGTGCCATTGCTGGGTTGTGGGTGCTGTGGTATCAGCAAGCAGGGCAGCGAAAAAAGGTTGAGCAGATGTTAGCCCAAGCATCATCAGAGCTTCAAGAAGCGACATTATTACTTGAGCAAGTGATGCAACAGCTACCCAATATGAAAGAAAACATAACAACTGCTCCAGCTCCTGATGCTTTTGCCGAAAAAGCGGCTCAACAAGCGATCCAACAAACGGCGCAACAAGATCAGGTCAACATTCAAGCTAAATCAACAGCACGGCGCAAAGAAAAACCAAGAAAAACATCAAAACAATCAACGTCAACAGGGCAGTCTGCCACAATTATGCGCTTAAAACGCGAGGGTTTAACGGCAGAAGACATTGCCAATCAGCTTGACATGCCCATTGCCCAAGTGCGTTTAATGTTGTTGCTGCAAGCGCCTAAAGTGTAGTTTATATGGTTAGCTTTTTGAATGCGAACTTACCTGTGTTGATGCAGTTGAATCGCGCAGAAGGCGGCACTTTTTTACCATGGCCTAACGGCAGCCTTTTATCAGGGCGATTAATGCCGCCCACTGAAGGTGCAGGGGCGATGTTGATGTTGGGTAATTACCGTATACGGATTGAAGTTCCGCCGAATACTCCAATGGGACAAACGTGGTTGCAGCTATTGCAACGTGAAATGCCAGGTAAGTTTCGTTTGCTCTCTGAAAAACAAGCGCTTGCCTTGGTGGTTGATTTGCTGCAACAAAACACAAGCTCTGGCAAGGCGAACAAACCATTACTGCAAGATAAAACACAGCTTGCCCATACGATGAACAATCAGCAAGAGTGGGGCAAGTTTAATGCAGATAACTTGCCTTTCCAGGCAGAGTTTCATGGTGAGCATTGGATGTTATACGATAAAAAAGATGGGCATACGCAAGGCTTGTTACAACAAGACCAGCATGGGCAAGGTTTTATGCTGCATGGACGTTTAGACCTGGAGCATATTGGTGCGGTGGCTTTTTCTTTGGAAAGCCAACAAGATAAGCCTTGGAAAGTTCATATTCATTTAGCGAACAGGCAATTTAAAGTTGATGTGGAACAGCTTTTTCTAAGCTGGCTAAATAACAAACAACAGCATACACAACAAGCATTAGAGGGGGCAGTTTTTGAATCCATGCCTACATTATTAGGTGGATTAAAAGCGCGACAAGCGTAAATGTGTAACAACCTCAACATGGCAGTGGAATCAATGAAGGCTGAGAGCATTGTACTTTACATACCGTTGTAAATAAGTGAGTGAAACACTGGATGTTTGAATGCGATTATCCTAGAATAATAATGACAACCCATATTCCTAGAGTAGACTTGCTGGCACTTATTTAAATTGGAAAGGTTTTTGTTATGGGGCAAGTACACACATTAGCAATGAATGCTACAGAGCGTAAATCAGTTGCGGCGTTATCGAGTATTTTTGCCTTACGTATGATGGGATTATTTCTCATTTTGCCTGTGTTTTCAACATATGCTTATGGCTTAGAAGGTGCAATGGATAACCCTAGATTGGTGGGTATTGCCTTGGGGGCTTATGGCTTGACTCAGGCATTGTTTCAAATCCCATTTGGCATGATGTCGGATAAATTTGGTCGTAAACCTGTGATTGCTTTGGGCATGTTGATTTTCGCGATAGGCAGCGTGGTTGCAGCAATTTCGACGTCGATTGAAGGGGTGTTGTTGGGTCGGATTATTCAAGGCTCTGGAGCTGTGGCGGCAGCTATTATTGCGTTGACAGCAGACTTGACCCGTGAAGAACACCGCACCAAGGCCATGGCAAGTATTGGTATCACTATCGGACTTTCTTTTGCAGTGTCGATGGCGGTTGCACCGATTCTGGATGCTTGGGTTGGCGTGGCGGGTATTTTCTATTTGATGGCAGCATTTTCGTTGTTATCTATTTTGGTATTGTATTTTATCGTGCCAGACCCTGCATTATCATCGCACCATAGTGATAGTGAGGTTACGCCCATTATGTTTAAGCAGGTATTAAAACATGATTCATTGTTGCGTCTTGATATTGGTGTATTATTACTGCATATGGCTTTGATGGCACTGTTTGTAGTATTGCCTTTGGTGTTGGCAAACCCTGCGCATCAACTGTTGGCACAAGCAGAGCAGTGGAAATTGTATTTGCCCGTGATGTTGGTGGCATTCACATTGATGATTCCGTTGATTATTATTGCTGAAGCCAAGCGTAAGATGAAGCAGGTGTTTTTGTTGGCTATTGCTTTGTTGATGGCGGGTTGTGCCTTATTTGCGACCATGCATGACTCATTATGGTGGGTTGGTGCAGGTTTATTATTGTTTTTCATTGGTTTTAACACGCTGGAGGCGAGTTTACCTTCATTGGTCTCTAAATATGCACCTGCAGGCTCTAAAGGCACAGCAATTGGGGTGTTTAATACCAGTCAGTTTTTTGGCGCTTTTTTAGGTGGCATGTTGGGTGGTTTTTTGTATGACCCCGTTGCTGAAAACTTTGCCGTGGTCTTTTGGGTAGTATTTGCCTTGTTGGCAGTGTGGTGGCTTATTGCCTTATTCATGGCGCATCCGCCTTATTTGGCGACACTGACCTTAAAAGTAGAGGTTAATAATGCTAAGGAAGCTGAGCATTTAACGGCAAAGTTATTGGCATTAAACGGTGTTGAAGAAGTGTTGGTTATGCAAGAAGAACACGCGGCATATTGTAAAATAGATAAAAAGGTCATTGATGAAACGGCATTGATTGAAGCTGCACGTTTAATGCAATAAACACTGTGCTTTTGCATTTACTGTTGCTTTCATATAGCAATCGTCATGTAATGAAATTGATAGAGGAAAGCGAGGAAAGAGATGAAATTATTGTTTGAGAAGCTGTTGTGGAACTCAAGGTATGTAGTGATGTTGGCGGTGATATCATCTATTGTGGGCATGCTGCTGCTATTTTTACTTGCTGCTACCGACATGGCGCACTTGGCATGGGATTATATTCAAATGACCTTTTTTGCTAAAGAGATTCCAAACTTCCATGTGACGGCGGTAAGTCATATTATTACGGCAGTAGATGATTTTTTACTGGCAACGGTACTATTGATTTTCGCATTGGGTTTGTATGAGTTGTTTATTGATAAAATCGAAGTGGCGCATGGCGAAGAGACTGCGAGCAATATTTTAGTCATTGATACCCTTGATGATTTGAAGGACCGTTTGGGTAAAGTCATTTTGATGATTCTGATTGTAGCATTTTTCAAAAAAGTGTTACACGTTTCTTTTGATGAGCCTTTGGACATTTTATACATGGGCGCTGGCATTTTGTTGGTTTCATTGGCAGGTTATTTCAGTCATCAAGCTGGAAAAAAATAAGCATCTATGAAGAAGGCGGCTCGTCACCAGCGACTTGAGCGGTCGCTTGATGCTGGTTTGCTCGTTGCCACGTTGGCTTCTTTGGCAGTGTCTTTTTGGCAAGAAGCGCCCAAATGGGCTGGTTTTGTGGCGTTATTGGTTTTTGTGTTATTGTTTTTCACGCGCTGGAAAGTTGCCGATGATCGTCCTGGCTATTTGAGGGCAAATTGGTTGGACTTGGCGTTGGTGGTGTTGCTTGCATCACCCTTTTTACGCTTGCTGGTTGCTTTTAAAGTAGCGGGGCTTGCACCTGTGTTGCGTATTAGTGCCCTGCTGCGCACAAATAAGAAGAAACTTATTCAGATGCTGGTATTGTCTGGTGAAAGCCTTCCTGCGGCGATGGCATTGGTTTTTGGCGTGGTCTTTTTGTTTGGTGCCAGCGTTTTCTTGTTGGAGCGAGGGCATAACCCAGCATTTATGGATGTCAGTGATGGGTTGTGGTGGGCGTTTGTAACACTGACCACCGTGGGCTATGGTGATATTGTGCCTGTGACATCGGCAGGGCGTATCGTCGCGGTAATTACCATGGTCTTCGGCATTACGCTGTATTCTTTGATGATTGCCAATTTAACGTATTTCGTTGAATCCGTTGGTGAAAAGCGAGATTTAAAGCTGCTTGAAAAAGAAGAGGCGACAAAAAAGTTGACAGATAAAAAGTCCGCCCCTATGTTTCGCCGCCCTCGCAAGCTGCGTATCGCAAAGAAGCGCTTGAATAGAGGATAGTTTGAGAAGAGGAAACGATGCCAACAATTAACCAGTTAATTCGCAAGTCACGTACTGATAAGCGTAAGATGAATAAAGTTCCAGCATTGCAAGCATGCCCACAACGTCGCGGTGTTTGTACGCGTGTTTATACCACAACCCCGAAAAAGCCTAACTCGGCTTTGCGTAAGGTGGCTCGTGTGCGTTTGACCAATGGTCACGAAGTAACAGCTTACATCCCAGGTGAAGGTCACCGCTTGCAAGAGCATAGTGTTGTGTTGATTCGTGGTGGTCGTGTAAAAGATTTACCAGGCGTACGTTATCATGTATTGCGTGGAGTGTTGGATACTACGGGCGTTGAAGGCCGTAAGCAGGCTCGCTCGAAGTATGGCGCTAAGCGTCCGAAGTAAGAGAGGAATTAAGAAATGCCACGTAAAGGTCCAGTTACCCGTCGCCCAATCACGCCTGATGCAAAATTTGGCGACAAAAAAGTTTCCACAGTTGTGAATGCAATTATGTTGGATGGTAAAAAAGCAAAAGCTGAAGCGATTGTGTATGGTGCAATGGAAATTGCAGCCAAGAAAACAGGCGAAGATGCTTTGAATATCATTCATCGTGCCTTAGAAGCCATTCGCCCATTGGTTGAAGTGAAGTCTCGCCGTGTTGGCGGGGCGACTTACCAAGTGCCGATTGAAGTGTCGGATCGCCGCCAGCAATCACTGGCTGTGCGTTGGTTGATTGAATATTCACGCAAACGTTCTGAGCAAACAATGGCTGAGCGTTTGGGTAATGAGTTGGCGGATGCAGTTGCTGAACGCGGCGGTGCATTTAAGAAACGTGATGAAACCCATAGAATGGCAGAGGCGAATAAAGCGTTTTCACATTTCCGCTGGTAATTTTTTCACTTCACTTCATTTTTAGTTAGTAAGTTTTAATTGTTCTAAACAGTTTAGGTTATAAAGGAGACATTCGTGGCTAGACAGACACCACTTGAACGCGTACGTAATATTGGCATCATGGCGCATATTGATGCGGGTAAAACAACGATTACTGAGCGCATTCTCTTTTATACTGGCGTTTCGCATAAAATCGGTGAAGTTCACGATGGTGCGGCAACCATGGACTGGATGGAACAAGAGCAAGAGCGTGGTATTACCATCACCTCAGCGGCGACAACCTGTAGCTGGTCTGATCATCATGTTAATATTATTGATACCCCTGGTCACGTTGATTTCACGATTGAAGTAGAGCGTTCTTTGCGTGTGCTTGATGGTGCTGTTGGTGTATTTTGTGCGGTAGGTGGTGTTCAGCCGCAATCTGAAACGGTGTGGCGTCAAGCTGATCGTTATAGTGTTCCTCGTATTGCCTTTGTTAATAAAATGGACAGGACTGGCGCTGAATTCTTCCGTGTTGTGGATGAAATTGCTAAGCAATTGGGTCACAATGCTGTGCCATTGAATGTGCCTATTGGTGCTGAAGAAGGCTTTAAGGGCGTAATTGATCTGGTTAGCATGAAGGCGTATGTATGGAATGATGAGGCTATGGGCTCTGACTATACAGTTGAAGATATTCCCGCTGAGTTGCAAGATCAAGCTGATGAGTACCGTGAAATCTTGATGGATGCGGTATCTATGGTTGATGAAGACTTGATGGAAAAACATCTTGAAGGTGAAGAGGTTCCTGTTGAGCAGCTTAAAGCGGCGATTCGTAAGGCAGTTTTAGACATTTCAATCATCCCTGTTCTTTGTGGTACAGCCTTTAAAAATAAAGGTGTTCAGACATTATTAGATGCAGTGGTTGATTATATGCCTGCACCCGTTGATGTGCCTGCGATCAATGGTGTTAAGATTGATTCTGATGAAGAAGACTCGCGTCCGGCTTCAGATGAAGCGCCATTTTCATCGTTGGCATTTAAAGTAATGACGGACCCATTTGTGGGCGTACTTACTTTCTTCCGTGTTTATTCTGGTGTTTTGGAATCAGGTTCTTATGTGTTGAACTCGGTAAAAAACAAACGTGAACGTATTGGTCGTATCTTGCAAATGCATGCCAACGACAGAAAAGAAATTAAAGAAGTGCGTGCGGGTGATATTGCTGCGGCCGTTGGTCTTAAATCAACGACCACGGGTGATACACTTTGTGACATGGATGAGCCAATTGTGCTTGAGCGCATGGAGTTTCCAGAGCCTGTTATTTCTGTAGCGATTGAGCCTAAAACCAAGGCAGACCAAGAGAAGATGGGTGTTGGCCTTGGTAAATTGGCAGCAGAAGACCCTTCGTTCCGTGTTAAAACCGATGAAGAAACAGGGCAAACGATTATTTCTGGTATGGGCGAGCTTCACTTAGAGATTTTGGTGGATAGGATGCGTCGCGAATTTAATGTTGATGCAAACATTGGTAAGCCTCAGGTGGCATATCGTGAAACGATTCGTGGTAGCGGCAAATTTGAAGGTAAATTTGTGCGTCAATCAGGTGGTCGTGGTCAGTTTGGTCATGTTTGGTTGGAAATTGAGCCTTTAGAAGCGGGCGGCGGATTTGAGTTCGAAGATAAGATTTCAGGCGGCGTTGTGCCGCGTGAGTACATTCCGGCAGTAGGCAAAGGCTGTGAAGAAGCGATGAGCAATGGTGTGTTGGCTGGTTATCCTATGGTGGATATTAAGGTTGCGCTTGTTGATGGCTCTTTTCATGATGTGGATTCCAATGAAATGGCATTTAAAGTCGCTGCATCTATGGGGTTCCGTAAAGGTTGTGCTGAGTGTAGACCGGTAATTCTTGAACCAATGATGAAGGTTGAAGTGGTTACGCCAGAAGATTATATGGGTGATATTGTTGGCGATTTGAATCGTAGACGTGGTAAAATCCAAGGCATGAGCGACCGTGGTGTTGCTAAAGTTGTAGATGCTGAAGTTCCATTGTCTGAAATGTTTGGTTATTCGACCAATGTGCGCTCGATGTCGCAAGGTCGCGCAACATATACGATGCAGTTTGTTCATTATGAAGAAGTGCCGCGTAATATTACTGAAGAAATTATTGCAAGTGTGAAAGGTTAGGAGTTTATTATGGCTAAGGAAAAATTTGAACGGAACAAACCGCATGTCAACATTGGTAC
>CAZWPS010000016.1:0-15528 GCA_964635775.1 uncultured Zetaproteobacteria bacterium
TGGTGCTGTGTGCTTAAGTTGTTGATGGTTTGCTTGAGTTGCTGTTGTTGTAATCTGGCTTTTCGAAACGCCATGAGTGTAAAGTACAATACGATAATGATAACGAGTGTGATAATGAGCCATAATGTCATAATAAGCCTTTAGCCCGCGCTTTTTCAACAGCGTGCACCCGGTTTTTAGCACCTAGAATCGAAAACAATGCACGCACATGCACCTTGACTGTTGCCTCACTTAATTGCAATTCGTAGGCAATGATTTTATTTTGTGTACCACGTTGTAAGTAGAGTAGAATCTCGCGTTGACGCTCAGTGAGTCTGATGATGCGTACTGACTGTGTAGGGTCAAAGTCGGGTTTGTGTTGAGGTGTTTGTAGCAAGGTGGGGGGTAGGTAGGTGCCGCCAGCAAGTACAAGTTGTATGGCGGCTAACAACACCTTTATTTTAGAGCTTTTGGGTATGTAACCTTTTGCGCCGATACGTAGGGCTTGTTGAATATCAGCATGGTTTTCAGACGCTGAAATCATAATTATGGGCGTGTTGGGTAAAGCATCGACCATTTGTTGCAGCAGCACCAACCCTGGTATGCCAGGCATGTCGAGGTCGGTCAGGATAAGTTGAATATTGGGGTGTTGACTGATGACTTCAAGGGCTTCTGCACCATTACAAGCACTTAAAAGGGTGATTTTACGTTTAGGGTTCACTGTTTTTTGCAAGCTAAGCGCGAGGCTTTCTCGAAAAAGCGTATGGTCATCAATGATGAGAATAGTCTGGGGGGGTACAGTTGTCATTGCGCCAATATTAAACCTTAAATGTTGATGAGAAAAGGATTAATCCTTTTCAATGGTGGTGTTTGGGTGTGTTTGGGTTATATTTGCCATCCTTGTCTATTGCATGAATATGCGATGAAAAGTGTTTGTTTCCAAACGATTTGAGGAGCTATTTGCCTACTTTATGCTGAATAAGTTTGTTGTTATATCATTGTTTTTACTGCTCTTTTTAGGGTTCGGTAGGCTTGCGTGTGCCGATAATGTGGCGATGGTGGAAACGATGAAATTTTTAGCACCATCAACGGTAAATATGTTGATTCAAAGAGCAAATAATGGCGGGCCTTATGGTTTTCAGGTCGGTGATGAGATTACTTATTTGATTAAATACAAACCTGTACCCAATGGTGGCAACACGGGCGCTAATGGTTATATCACCGATTATATGCCCAATGGTTTGCAGGTGATTGATGTTGGCTTCATGCAACCTGATGGGTTTGGCGGTTATTATGAAGTGCGGCCGTTGCCTGGTGGTGATATGCCAAACCACCCTGATGGTAATGGCAATCGCTTGCAGCCAGTGCTTCCTCTTTTTCTTGGTCTACCAGCTACGCCAGTGAATTTATTGGCTTATGAAGCTGTTGGTATGAATGGTCCTATAGGTAATTTAGATGCTGCTGGTGTTGTGCTGGTTGCTCAAGGTACATTGGCTCAAGTGAATGGTGATACGGGTGTATGGTATTCAACAGATGCGAGAACGTCATTTAGTGTGCCGCTTGGTGGTGGAGCGGCATCTCGCAATCTATGGGATAGAGAGCAAACTAACTATGAGAATGTTTGTTCGCAGATTAATGGTGGGGCTGAAGGTCCTTGGGGAACGGGTTCGCCTGTGGCTGGTCCTGAAACATTCTATCAACATGAAGTGAATTGGCTAGCTGGTCCTCCTTGTAGTGTTGGTGTGCTTGGTCCTTGGCATCGTATTGCTGTGGCAGGCTCAAGAATTTCAGATTATGCTTTAATGGAAGACACGCAAGCCAGCAGAGAATTGTTTCCTGGCGACGCGCAATATGGGCGTGATGTGGCGAGTAGCCCACTACCTGTTTCTTCACTGGCTACACCGATTACGCTGAGGTGGGCAAATGGTTTAAACTCGGTGGGCGAAATTAAATATGTATTTGTAACAGCGCGTATTGTTTCTCTTCCCCCAGGTGGAACAATTATTAACAACTCTGAAGTATGGGGTGGTGATGTATATTATGCTGAAGGCGGCAAGGACAACGCTTGGAAATATAACGATACTTTAGTTTCTGTGAGCAATAATTCGGATATGGTTGTGCTTAAAACACCTAGTGTTGAAGCGGCTCAGATTGGTGATGTGGTTTCATTTCAAATCACAGTGTTGAATACTGGTGCTAGGGCACATACCAATGTCGTCATTACTGACTATTTAAACACGTATCACCAAGCAGGACCAGGTAATCCTTTTCAAGTGATGGCGCAATATAATTGTGATGCTTCTGCTGGTGCAGTGTATGGTGCGGTTACTACAGGTGTCATAACCGCAGCGGTTTGTCCTGTGGTTGGTCCAACACCAGGTGATGATACAGTTCCTGGTGCAGAGGCTTTGCAATGGACTCTACCACTGTTAAACCCCGGAGCTTCGCAAACATTCACGTATTCAGTAACAGCATTAACACCGCCTTCAGCTAAAGACACTTCGGCAGCTGACCATGTGGTCGCAACGTCTGTTGAAATGCCTGCACCAGGAGCCACTGCGGGAGCAAGCTTTGAGATTGGTGTGTTTCCTTTGTTGGCGCAAACAAAAACAGCTTCGCCAACGTCCATTTTACCTGGCGGAACAACGCGTTATCATATTCAAATCACCAATGCAGGTGCAGGCTCTGCTGGGGTTTATCGGCAGATGCCTTTGCCAGGTATTTTGCATACCGACCCTATTGATTTAACAGGCGCGATTTTGACAACTGAAATTAAAGATACATTGCCGGCGGGATTCACTTACGCGGGTAATCCCGTGCTGACTTTAAATGGTGCTCCAGTTTTAGGGGCGACACTACTTGCTTTGGGAAACACCTTAACATGGAATATACCGCATACAGCAGCCCAACCGAATGAAATTGGCGAAGGTGCAGTGCTGGATGTTTATTTTGATGCGCAGGCCTCAGCAACACTTGCCGCTGGTGTGTATAAAAACTCAGTTTACACCAGTATCCCCTATAATAAAAAACCTAAGGCTGGAGCTCCAGCACCCAAGGACTGGGCTAAAAAGCCACTTTGGTCTATCAACACTGCGCCTGTTACAGTAGGCGCTGTACAAATGGTGTTAACAGCATCACCAACCACAGTGGAAAACAGCGCTACAGGGACGTCAACAGTTTATACAGTTACGGTAACCAATAATGGCGGCTCTGCAGCAACGGCTGTAGCGATTACGCATGTATTACCAACGGGATTCTCCTATCAAAATGCTTCAACAGCTGGCACAGCTGGCATAACAGCAAACCCAACAGTTGTAGGACAAAGCGTTACATGGTCTGTCTTTGATGTGCCTGCGAATAGTAGCCTCACCCTGACTTACACGGCTGATATAGCGGCAAACGTACTGCCTGCGGCTTATTTTAGTGATGTCACTGCGGCATCAAGCAACGCAAGTATTCCTGCTATCACCCGCTCGACACCTGTGGTGGTTACATTGCCAGGTTTAGTCATGGCTAAATCGGTGGATAACCCCTCTATTGTGTGGCGAGGTGATGGTATTGCTGGACCGCTCTTCCCCAGCCAAGTGCTGACTTATACAATTACAGCAACCAATACAGGCACGGCATCAAGTGTGATTAGTATATCCGATACCCTGCCAGCAGGTTTTGAATATAATCCTGCGGTTGTGGCGAATGTTGAGGTGGTCACCCTAACGGTGGCTGGTGTGACATCGACATTGGCAAGGACAACAGATTATACCGTATTTCCCACGCTGTTAACGAAAGTGCCAAGTTGGGGAACCTTTACGATACCACCTCAAGTTGGGGCAAATAGCTCTGTGCTGAAGATTACATTTCCTGTGACTGCATATATGGCAGATGCAGCACCAGTAGGAAGTAATGTGATTGCTTCACCAGGGACTTATAACAATACACTGACGGTGGCAGGTAATGTATTGTTGCCTGCTTATGTGGGTGCGCCAGTGACGGTGTCTCGACCTGTAACAAAATCTACCAATACAAGCCATGCCGCGATTAATGGCGTGATTGATTATCGTTTCCAAGTGGATAATGTGGATATTTATGCTTGGACAGGTGTGTCTGTGGTGGATTACTTGGGTACATTAAGTACTGCAGGTGTGCCAGGCGTGGTAGCAAGCGGTGTGACCTACGCTGCTGCTAATGCTGCGTATTATGCGATTGGTCTTACCGCGCCGACAGGTGTGCCAGGTGTGGATCCACTTTGGTTAGTAACGACGCCAATAGTCGGAGTAGGGGTCGGAGTATCAAGCTTAACTTTTAATCAAGGGGGGGCTGGTTTCTCTATTCCAGTTGGTCAGCATTTGTTTGTTGCCTATACCGCAACAGCACCTGCTGCCGTACCAGTGCCGGCAACGATACATAACTCTATTCAAAGCTTCAGTTATACGTCTAATGCAGTGCCACATGTGATCACTAATGTATGGGATGGTGGCTTGGCAGCAAATGCTGCAGAAAATGTCATCATTACAGCAACACCTACGATTGATTTGGCAGGTGGAAAAACCGTGTCGCCTGCAAGCTTGTATTTATATGGTGCAGCAGCAGCAAATGCTTTAACGTATACCATTACTTTAACCAATAATGATGCGCTTACAGCAAGTAGCGGCACGATTGTGATTGTTGATACGCTGCCTGCAGGAATTACTTCTAACCCTGTTGCAGGCAATACGATGTTTGTCGATCATTATACCGCAGCGGGTGTTTTTATAGCGACCACTAACATCACGGGCACAAGTGTTTGGAATGCAGCACTGAATCAACTCACCATGAATGTGACTAATATTCTTGCAGTATCAGGTGGTTATGTAAACATCCGCTTTACAGCATCTGTAGCAGCAGCAACGGCTTCAAACAGCTACTTTAATAGTGCTTCGTGGTCGGGTGTTAATATCAATGCAGGCAATGTTGGACCTACCGCAGCTGTACAGATTGACCCTGTGAGTGTGCATAAACAAGCATTAACGTCTTCGGCAGTGGCTGGAGGTTTGGCAAAATATCGTATTACACTCACCAATGCGGGAACTCAGGCATTAAATACATTGAGTTTAACGGACTATTTTGGTGATGTGCTTGTGCCAACACCAAGTGGATTTCTGTTTAATAGTGATGCTGTGTTATCCATGAATGGTACAACTTTAGTTGCCGGCACTGATTATGTCGCCCCCATATTAAATAGTGCTACGCCTGTATGGTCTGGGCTTACAGTGCCTGCGGCAACAGCAGGAAGTGCGGCAAATTTGGTGATCGATTTTTATGCTCAAGTACCTGCGGCACAAGTTGCAGGCACATATAACAACTCGGTGAGTAGCGTGGTGTTTACGCCTGCTGGTGCGCTGCTTGCAGTGACTTCAATCAATCCTTTTGATGGTGCATTGGCATTAAATACCAATGATAATGTGAGCGTAGCATCAGTAGGTATTGGTAAAGCTGTTGTGAGCCCTTATGCATCGGTCAGTAATCATACGACTTTGGGCACATTGACCAAGTACCTCATTACGGTTACCAACACGTCAAATGTGGCGCAGTTGGTTGATGTATTAGATACCTTACCAACAGGTTTCACGGTGGGTGCGGCATACCTAGCATCGGGCTTGGCTCAGCCTGCTTTAGCCCCACCATCAGCGGGTTGGACATTGCTTACCCCAACGACAGCACTACCACAAAGCCTTTCAACACCACTTTTTAACAATGCTGGAGCAGGACATACGATACCCGCAAACAGTAATCTTTATATTTACTTAACGGTCAATATTGCGAACACCGTTGCTCCTGCAAATTATGTGAATAAGGCTGATGTGCGTTTGAATGCAGCACCGAATACGATTGTAGGCAGTGTGAGCGGTGTAAATGTTGAGGTGACTGCGCCACAACCATTTATTTCTAAAGTGACGACCACACCGAACATTGGTAAAGATATTTATGGTGAATATAGCAAACCACACTATAAAGTGACTGTGACTAATGTGGGTTCAGAAGCAACGGGTGTGGTGTTGATTGATACATTGCCATTGAATTTTAATGTATATGGTCAACCCACGGTGAGCATTAATGGTGCGGCTGTAGTGAATACAGCTTTTAGTTGCGGACAAGTAGCGCAAACATTGACGTGTGATACTATCCCTGCTGGTGGTTTCACAGTGCCAGCGGCAATCGGTGGTGTGAATGGTTTGGTAACATTAGAGTATGATACTTCTATTGTGAATACAGTGGTTGCAGGTGCTTATGTGAATTCAGTGCATGCCACAACAAGTAATGCAGGGCGACTGCCGTTGCTTATTGCTAACGATCCTTTTGCCACAGTAACATTACATGATGTTAGTCTTGCAAAAACCACATCAACAGCTTCGCTCAACCCTGGGGATATTGCAACGTATACGATTAGCCTGAGCAATGCATCGATAACACCACTTGCGGGCATTTTGGTTACTGATTTCTTGCCGACGGGTTTCACTTATATTGCCAATTCAACAACGGGTACGGGTTGGGTTGCGGCTGAACCAACGACTGTGGGCGGAGCAGGTTTGCCCGTATGGAGCGTTGGTGCTTTGGCAGGGGTAGCCGTTGCTGGTAATGCGCCTATAACAGCAACGATCACATTTAATGTTCAAGTTGCGGCAAGTGTGAGTGGTGGAAGCACTTATTATAACAGTGTGGTGGCAAGCCATACTGTTGGTCTTTTGTCAGTTAATTTCCCTAATATTGGACCTACAGCCCCAGTGAGTGTATTAGCGGCAACACCTTCACTGACGGTGGTGAAATCAGCCGATGTGACCTCTGCTGCTCCGGGTGGTTTGATTACTTATCGTGTGCATATTCGTAATACAGGTTCAGGGCAAGCGACTGCGGTGATTGCGATTGATGATTTAAGTGCTTATACCCAGTTGGGTTTGGATAGTTGGGGCGGTGTGAATACACCTGTACAATTTACAGATGGTGCATCTTTATTGCCTGTATTGAGTGATTCAGGCTTGACGTTAGGCGTGATTGATTTTTCTACAGATAACGGCACAACTTACACCCCACTTTCAGCAGCAACAAGGTCAGCACTGGTGGTTGATGCTTATGGTTATGCTTCTGAAATCACTGATTTGAAAGTCAACTTGACTGGAACGATGAATACAAATACAACAACGAACCCTGCCTTTATGTTAGAATATAAGGCAAAGGTGAAATAAGGAGATGGTAATGAAAATGAAGATGAAAAAGATAGTACTACTTATGACCGTGATGATGATGTGTGGTGCAAATGCTTATGCTGCATCGAAGGTGGAAGTCAGCATTTTAGCTGAAAAAGAAATTACGGTGATGGAAAAGGGTAAACAAGTCATCAAGCGGGTGAAGGCTGAAAATGTTATTCAAGGTGATGTGGTTTTTTATACTTTAAGCATGATCAATCAAGGTGATGAGGCAGCGACTAATATTGCTTTGGTTGACCCGATTCCTGACAATACAGTATACCTCAACGGCACTGCATTTGGTGCGGGTTCAGACATTTCATACTCAGTGGATGGTGGTCAACATTACCAAAAACCAAACTTGCTGACTTATATGGTGAAAGGTGAAAAACGTGTTGCTTCATCTGATCGTTATACACATATTCGTTGGTTGGTGAAAGAATTACCAGCGGGCAAGATGGCAACGGCAGGTTTTCAGGTGCGGGTGAAATAAATGTTACATCATATCTATCGTTATTTTGCTCGGGGAGACCCGCCAAGAAATAATGCACCACCATGGGGTGTTTCATTATTGCCCTTCAATGTTGGACATGCGTTTATATTTTAAAAAAGCACGAAAAATAAAATAAAAAAGAAAGCAGGAAAGGAGATGATTATGCAAAGCATATATCAAAAAATAAGCAAAGGATTTGCGTTAGCTTTATGCGCAATGGTATTGTTGCCTATGGCAGCAGAGGCCGCGGGTCAAGCAGGGAATACGATTATTCGGAATACAGTATCCGTGGCGTACAGTGATGCAGCTGGTACTGCTCAAACAGCTGTGACAGACAGCGTTGATGTGACGGTTACTACCGTGAATGCACTGCCATCGATTGTATCGATTAGTCCTGCATCGGGCATTTCGACAACGTCTACAGGTGATACTTATGCTTATGCCGTGACCGTACGCACAAATTCAAATGGACCAGGAACGATTGCTTTAACGGCTGCAGATACGGTGGTGGCAGCTGCTAATACTGGCGGCTTGACCGTGAGTGCTACAGGGCCTTCTTTTTCGGCGGCAAGTTTGTTTTTAGGTTCAACGACATTTGATCCTACGGATGCTAGTTTAGGTGCTGCGCAGACGATTGCAGCAGCAGGTAATTTAACCATTAAAGTGCCTAACGATGGTGGTAAAGCACTAGATACCGCAGCTACGGGTGGGGCAACAGGTGATAATGTTATCAATGCTTTGGCAGTGAATGATACGGTTTACATTACAGATGGCACAAACTTCTTTGGTCCATTCACAATCACCGCAGTGACCGATCCAGCAGTGGGAACTGGTGTAACAGCTGCGCCAGGAACATTGGCTTTAACCAATGGTACAACGGCTGCAATTGGCCCATTTACACCAGCGGCAGGTTGGATGATTGTTGAGTCAAAAGTAAGTACGATGACGGTTACTCAGGGGTCTTTGGCTACACCTGCAAACACGAGTAATTACCTCACGACGATTTCTTTAGCAATGGGTGGTTCTACAGGGGTATCAGCAACAACGGTGACAACAACAGCAACGGCTGGTTCATTAACTGTTGTTAAATATGTACGAAATGTGACTACATCTGCTGCGGGTACTGGTGTGGCAACTTCTATTACTGTGAATGGGGCAGCATCGACTTATTACATTGCTGGTGTTGGCGCGAAACCAACAGATATTCTGGAATATGCGATTCAAATTACCAATAATGGTGCAGCAAATGCAACGGTTGTGATTGCCACAGACAATGTTCCTGCTTATACCACATTGGTTGCTGGAGCAACATTTGGTACAGTTGGTGCAGGTACTGCGGCGCATATTTTTGCCATTGCTGATGATGGAACAGCAACCAACATTTCTTTAACCATGCAAGCCACAGATGATGAAGCTACAACATTGGCTTCAGGTGGTGCTGTGGGTATTACTGCAGGCAGTGCACTTACACTGTATGTGGGAACGGGTAATGCCGATACGACCAATACTGGTGGCACGATTGCTGCAGCTGGTGTTTATACAATTATTTACCAAGTTAAAGTCGATTAAAGATAAGGCTAACAACACCTGATGTTTTGACATGAGGTGTTGTTCTTGTTTGATGCGCATGACTATGGGTGATGACCAGCGAAGTTGTTTGCTGGTCATCATCTTAAGCCACTTGGAATTGTTGGATAACAAGGATTAAGGTGGTTTGAGATGGTGTTGATATCACCCATAAAGGTTTAAAATTTAAAGGAGAATGAAATGAAGTATATGAATAAAGCATGGATGATTTTACCGATGTTGCTGTTGCCACACCTTGCCCAGGCTATAGCACCTGCAAATGCAATCATTAAGAATACAGCTACACTGAAGTACACAGGTAATACCACAGGAATTACAGCCTCTGTGAATGTGGGCGTGTTGTTATCACCAGCGGCAGTCACTTTATCGGCACCTACGGATAATACCGTTGCTGAAGGACAACCAACGAAAGTAAGCTACACCATCACCAGCAATGCCAATGGTCCTGATACTTATAACTTAACTTCAACCTTGACCAAAGCCAATATGACGGGAACGCCTGTCATTACGTTTAAAAAAGGTACTGGAATCATCACTACAGTCACTTTGGGTGCAACGGCAGCGAATGTTGCAGCAAGTGCTGGTGCAACAAGCATCAGTGTGCCTGCAGATGGTACGGCGAATTCATCATTGAATGGTTTGGTGAACGGGGATGAAGTGAATATTGCTGGTGCGTTGTATCTTGTGAACATCACAGATACGGCTACAGGCTCACAAACATTGACGCTTCAAGCTGGCACATTATCCACTGGCGTAGCTGCATCAACGACATTAACTGCGAGTGTGCCTATAGGAACATTGATTAAAGAGCAGCAAATCATCACCATGAATATCGACAATGTCGGCACAATTACGGTTGCGGGTACAGCGGCAACGGATACCGTCATTACAACAGCAAAATCTGCGACGGATAATGCAAAAACAGCAGCAGATACGCATATTACAACTGTGGTGGCGATCAGCTTTGAGAAATTTGTTCGTAATGTCACGAATGCTAACAATGTTGTCGGTGCAACCACTACCACGCTTAATGGTTCTTCTTTTTTTGCCACCGCTGGTGGTGTGACCAGCAAGTCCACTGATACTTTGGAATATGCCATTCGGGTGACGACACCTGCATCGGCGGGTATTGCAGCAGGGGCAAAAATTACCGATGCTGTGCCAACCTTTACCACTTATGTTGCCAACTCGACACGTTTAAATGCAATTGTTGTGCCTGGTGATAACGCAACATCACCATTGATTGCGGGTGTGTTGATTGATGATAATACAACACGAGCAGCAACAGCTTTAGCCACGGGCATTGTCGCTGCGAATAAAGTGGTGGTGCTAACTTTCCAAGTGACTGTGGATTAAGCGCGTTCAACTGAACTGATGTTAATCAACTTTTTATATCAACATATATGCCAACAACGACTGAGACTTTTGTCTCAGTCGTTGTTGTCTGTGCTGTTATGTTTGATGTTGACGGTGGGCATGAGTTCAACGGCTTTTGCAGCATTAAATGCCACAATCACGAACACGGCTGGTTTAACCTATACAGCTGGACCAGCAACACTGACAGCATCGGTAAATGTCTATGCGAACCTGACCACTGCGAATGTGGCGAGCTTAAACATTACTTCGCCTGCGACCATGGCAGCAGGCTCAAGTGGACCGGTGGCAATTAAGATTAGTAATACAGGCATTAATGCTTTAAATGCAGGTTCGGTATTGGTGACCCCACCTGCTGGCACCACATTAAAAATTCCTGTTGACCCTTATGGTATGTATACCGCGACTTTACAACCCAGTGGTGCGTGGCTGGTTAATGTGCCGAACATTAGCGTGGGTGGAACATATCAATTCCCAGGCACTTTAACAGTCAACGCGGGCACAGCACCAGCGAATGTGAATATTACAGCGCTATATCAAGCCAATGCAGTGAATATTGTGAGCAGCACAACTGTGGTTCAAATACAGGCGGCAGCACGCACCCAAGGTGTGATTACATTTCATAAACTTGACCCTGTGAGCGGTAAGGTTGTGCCTGCTGACATTTACCATGTGTATAGTCCGACAAAAAGTGAAGCAATTTATGTGCAAGTGGAAGATGGGGATCAAAATATAGACCCTTATTCCGCGCAAACGGTAACAGTCACTTTAGTTGACTCTATCACGGGTGATTCAGAAACCTTAACCTTGACGGAAACAGGCAATAATACAGGCATCTTTTTAGGCAATGTAGCAACGAGTAGTAGTGCTGCTACGCCCAATGATGGCGTTTATGGTTTTACGCAAGGCTCTAAAATTAAAGGAACTTACCAAGATTTATTGGATTCGGTAACTTCGGTAACATCCGCAGCGTTAGTTGATCCTTTTGGTGTGGTATTTGATGCAGCCAGCGGTTTGCCTGTTGATGGTGCGGTGGTGACATTGATTGATGTTGCTACAGGTCAGCTGGCGAAGGTTTTTGCTGATGATGGTGTGAGTGCTTACCCTGCAACGGTGATTTCAGGTGATGTGGCAAGAAATGCAGATGGTACGGTGTATATTGATGGTGCAGGCAACCAATATAATTTTGCAAAAGGTAATTATCGTTTTCCATTTGTAGCAACAGGAACGTATCGTTTACAGGTTTCCCCACCACTGGGTTATGCTTTTCCATCACAGGCTTCAACGGCATCTATCCAAGCCTTAGCGGCTGGACCTTTCTCGATTGTATCAGGTTCTAGGGGGGGTAACTTTGTTGTTCCTGTAGGGCCTGCACTGCATATTGATTTGCCTGTGGATTCTAAAGGTGTGGATTTATTTGTACAAAAAACCACGGCTACCCCCGTTGTCGGCATTGGTGACAGGGTTGCTTATGCTGTAAGCATTGAAAATGTGCATACGACAACGGCATCAACGGTGACATTACTTAGTGATGTATTGCCTTTGGGTTTCCGTTATCAGCCTGGTTCGGTGAGCTTAGATGGTCAACCGACTGCTGAACCCACGATATTAAGCGATGGGCGCAACTTAAGTTTTGCCATTGGTAGTATTAACGCAGCGTCATCAAGAACCTTAAACTATACTGCTGTGGTGGGTGCAAACGCTAAGCTGGGCGTGGCGACAAACATTGCTTTTGCTTCGGGTAATATTGGTGCGGCAGCGGTGAAGTCGAATACTTCTCAAGCGACGGTAACGATTCGTGAAGAATTGATTCGTAGTCGTGGCTTTATTGCAGGCACGGTGTTTGTTGATGAAGACATGAATGATATTCAAGATGAGGGTGAGCTGGGTGTAGCAGGCATTCGTATTTTCATGGAAGATGGACGTAATATACTGACAGACCAAAAAGGTCGTTATCATTTTGATGGGATTAAACCAGGTTTACATGTGCTGCAAATGGATCAAGAAACCATTGCGCAGCGTTATCAAGCGGTGGGTTTAAAACAAACACGTTTTGCCAAGAATGACTTCTCTCAATTTGCTGATATTCGTGGTGGTGGATTGCATAGAGCCAATTTCCGCTTGGTGAACCGTGCACCTGAATTTACACCAGTTACAGTGCAACACGCATTGATGGAGGAAGACGGAGTGGTGTGGGCGAATGTTGATATTACACAACAAGGCGAAGTACCACTGACTGATTTGACAGGTTTTTATACACTACCGACAGGCTGGCGTTTTGTTGAAGGTTCGGCATCGTTGGATGGTATTGAACAAGTTCCAGAACAAACACCATTTGGTTTGGTATGGACCTTGGATGCAAGCAAGGAGAAGCAGCGTATTCGTTTGGCGATGCGTGGTGGTGGCGAGTCTGGCATGAAAGAAGCTATAGCTTATGCACGCTTTTCCTCTGCAGGCACTCAAAAAGGACGCACTGAACTCGCAACCATTAATATTCAAGATACCTTGAAAGAATTGCGTGATCAACGCTCATTCACTTTGCACTTGGAGTTTAAGACACGTCAGGTGACGTTGCGTGAGCGAGAGTTGTTCAAACTCAAAGAATTGGTGCATTCATTGGGCGGATTGGTGATTCGTGAACTCATTGTTGAAGGGCATACGGATAACATCCCGATTGCGAAACGTAATCGTCAAGAGTTTGCAGATAATATGGCTCTTTCTCAGGCGCGCGCATCGACTGTAGCCGCTTATTTACAAGAACAATTACAACTCGATGCTCATGTGGTGATGGCTGTGGGCAAGGGTGAGACTGAGCCTGTGGCGAGCAATTTAACAGGTAAAGGGCGCATGAAAAACCGCCGTGTGGTCTTGAAGGTTAGAGCCGATAAAATTAGTCACGACTTCTCAAGTGCGTTAAAAAATAAAATCGCACAAGGCTCAGGTATAGCGGAAGCTTCTTGGGATGAAGAAGAGGATGAAGATGTTGCTGCTGAGGTAACGCATAAAGTTGGTATTTTGTTGCCTGTGGATGGTATGAGTTTGCCACAAGCGATTGGGGCAGTGCGTATTGTATTGGATTCAGGATTAAAAGCAGAATTAAGCTTAGATGGCGAAATCATTGGCGATGATCGTATTGGTTTCAAGCTTGAAGATGCGGATACAGGTCAAACAACGTATACGTATATTGGTGTTGATTTTGGTCAAGCTGGTAAACATGAGTTAAGTTTAAAAGGCTTAGACCACTTTGGTAATGCACGTTTTTCAGAAACGATAACAGTGGTTCGTACTGGCGAATTGGCGAAAATTAAGCTGATTGAATCAGGTGATAATATTGCTGATGGTAAAACACCTGTGCGTTTTCGTTTGGCATTATTAGATCATACTGGCGTTGTTATTAATGGTGGCTTGGCGTTGATGCAAATGGGTGGTGATTTGTTGCCTTTGAATGCATCACATCAGGTGATGGATTTGCAAGAACGTTCGCAAAATTTAAATGTGGATGCTGATGGTTGGGTGACGATGGCACCAGTAAGTATGAGTGGTACACATGATGTTTCGCTGGCTTACAATCAAGTTCAAGAACATATTGAGATTTATGTTAAGCCTGAAACGCGAGATTGGATTATGGTTGGTTTTGGTGAAGGCGTGATTGGTCATAATCAGTTATCAGGTGCGGTGCAACCGATTACCAAAGCAGATGAACAAGATGCCTTCTACCAAGATGGGCGGGTGGCTTTTTATGCCAAAGGCAAGCTTAAAGGCGACTTCTTATTAACCATTGCTTATGATACGTTGGCAAAATCTGACATTGATAAAAACAGCCGTTTTGGTGATATTGATCCCAATGTGATGTACACGGTGTATGGTGATACCACACAGCAACAGTTTGATGGCACAAGCAATGAAAAACTCTACCTTAAAATTGAAAAGGATACATTTTACGCCTTGTTTGGTGATTACACTACAGGCATGAACACCACAGAGTTGACCCGTTATTCGCGTGTGTTTACAGGGCTTAAATCAGAAATGCACGATGATGCTCTTGGGTTCACTGCTTTTGTCACACAAACGAGTCAAACGATGGTGAGTGATGATATTCAGGGCAATGGAACCAGTGGTTTATATCAATTAAGCCGAACGAATTTAATCAGCAATACGGAAACGATTCGTATTGAAACAGTGGATCGTTTTAAAAGCGAAGTCATTTTAAATTCTACTCAACTGACACGTCATCTTGATTATGACATTGATTACTTGCTGGGCACAGTTTGGTTTAAACAGCCTGTGATGAGCAAAGATATAAGTTTAAATCCAATGATTATTCGTGTGGAATATGAATCAGATGACTTAACAGACCAATTTACGACAGCAGGTGGTCGGGTGTATATTAAACCCAGCGAAAACATGGAAATTGGCGGAACATTTGTTACTGAAGGTCGTTTGGGCAGCAGCAATACGTTGAGTGGTGTTGATGTGAAAGTTCAGCTCAACCAAGCCATTGAGTTACGTGCTGAAGCGGCATCATCGGAAAACAAGAAAATTACGGGATCGGCGTGGAAAGTAGAGAGCTTATTAACGACAGAAGATGTGAGTGGTAAGGCATATATTCGTCAACAAGAGGATAATTTTGGGTTAGGGCAGCAATCAGGCAGTGAAAATGCAACTTTGAAACTGGGTGTGGATGGTCAGTGGCGTTTGGATCAAAACCGCAGCATTGATAGCTCAGTTTTCCATCAAGAAACCACCAATACGGGGGCAGTGCGTGATATGGCGCATGTGCAATATAATCAACGTATTGATGAACATAAATTGCGGGTGGGTTTGCGCGCTAATCGTGATGTTGATGGTGTAGGCACAGCAACAGGTTCAACGCTTGGT
>CAZWPS010000017.1:0-15298 GCA_964635775.1 uncultured Zetaproteobacteria bacterium
TAAGTCAGCAAACGATAACATGACTACAACCTTGAATACACAAATCATGCGTTATTGAGCTCTTCCTTACAATATGCTTGAGCCTAAAGCGCGTAAACGTCAGACTGCGCCGCATGAGCCTAACACCTTCCTCGCCAGAGCAACAACGCGCCCTTGCCCTTGCTGCACTCACCCAAGTCGCTTATTTGGTCGAATCCATTGCCCAAGAAGGGCGCTGTGAGCGTATTGCTTTTGAACAATCCATGGATGCTTTTTTTGATACAAACTACATCCAGCAACGTGATTTCAGTATCGGCAACCAGCAAACACAACAACTACTCCAAGGCAATGACATCAAGTATGCCAAACACATACTCACCTACAGTGCAACACTCATTGCGATTGAAAAAAAGTTAGCCAAACAAACCGATATGCTCAATCACATTGCCCAAGGTATGCAACGCATCAACAAACAAGCGCAATATTTTGATCGTGCCTACCATGACAATGTATTAGCTGCCATCGCCCACCTTTATGGCGAAACCATTAGCCAACTCAAACCTCGCGTGATGGTGCGTGGCAAACCTGAGCACCTCAAACAACAGCGCAACACTGAACAAGTCCGTTGCCTGCTCTTTTCTGGCATTCGTGCTGCTTGGGTATGGCGCACCAATGGTGGACATACCCTTCGCTTACTCTTTGGGCGCAAAAACATCATCAACCAGCTCAAACATAACACAACACATGGCTAAGATGCGCTTATTGGGCATAGATCCAGGTTCACGCAAGGCTGGTGTGGGTATTATTGATGTCAATGGCAATCGTGTGCAACATGTTCACCACCATGTGATTCGTTGCGGAACCGGTGACTTCCCCAGCCGTCTAGGCATTTTGTTTAAAGAACTTAGCCTGATTATCAACACCTACCAACCCCAATATGCCGCCATTGAAGATGTGTTTGTCTCCAAAAATGTCGCTTCGGCTCTTAAATTAGGGCAAGCACGCGGCGCACTCATTGCTGCATGTTGTCATGCTCAACTCGAAGTCGCTACCTATACCCCCACCCAAATCAAACAAGCCACCGTCGGTTATGGGCGTGCCGACAAGCAACAAATTCAGCATATGATTCAGCTATTACTCAAGCCGCCCCTACCTTTAGCCGAAGATGCCGCCGATGCCTTGGCCGTCTGCATTTGCCATGCCCATCACGCTCCCTTGCAACAACGCCTGAAAAACATCTGATTTCCTTGACATTAAAGACTTTTCATCAAGAATCTGCCAAGTTGTGATGAATCTTAATTCTCCAACACAATGAGAGGGTTTTTTTGAACGACACCGCCGGCCAAAAAAAAGAAAGCACTGAACTCACCCAGCTTGGCATTTATGCGTTAGAAGCGCGCTTGGGTCAAGGCGGCATGGGCATTGTTTATTTGGCAACCGACACCAAACTACACCGTCAAGTCGCCATTAAAGTCTTGCACCCTCACCTGCTCCGCCATGAAAATTTAAAAGATAGGTTTCGCCGTGAAGCACGGATGCATGCCAAACTCATGCACCCGAATATCGTTACCCTGCTCTCCCTTTATGAAGATGATGAACACATGGCATTGGTCATGGAAATGGTACATGGTCAAGATTTAAAAGCCTATTTAAAAACAAACCCTCAGCTTTGTCTTCAAGAAAAACTTGAAATTTCAGGGCATATCCTCACAGGTTTAGAAGCAGCGCATAAGTTTGGCATGGTACACCGCGACCTCAAACCAGCCAATGTGCTTATTTCCAAAACCCATGAAGTAAAACTCATGGACTTTGGTCTTGCCAAACCTGAGCAAGGTGACGACGACCTCACTCAAAGCGGTGCTACGGTTGGATCATTTCGTTATATGTCACCTGAACAAATCCTCAGTCAACCCATTGATGCCCGCACCGATCTCTATGCTTTTGGTATTTTATTATTCCAAATGACCACTGGCAAACTACCTTTTGATGCCACCAGTAATGGTGGTGAATTTGAGATTATGGAGAAACAAGTACGCGATGCTGTGCCTATTCCACATGAGCTTAATCCTTCAATCCCCATTGCTTTATCTGAGTTGATTCTCACGCTGCTGGAAAAAAACAAACATGATCGCCCCAAAGATGCTGTGACGGTTCGTCAAACAATCCATCAGATTCTTGAGCAACTTACCACAATGCCAAGCCCTCAAAAAGTGCATCAAAACAACAGCGCAACTGCTGCTCCAAGCAACCGCGAAGTTGCACAACAATGGTTCAATATTGCGCGCTATCGCATACAAGATTTTTTGTGCCAACTCTCTCCTATTTTAAAAAAACCAGGCGCTAGGCTTGCCGCAATGGCGATGGGTTTTGTCATTGTAGGTAGCATTGTGATTGTTTTAATGAGTTCAACGCAAGGGAATATACAAACAAAAAGCGACAACCCTATTGCCGCAACCACAGCCCATAAAACAACGCCAAGCACAACACCAGCCAGCAAAGAAGTGTTGCCTGCAGCAAACACCGCAAACGAACAAAGTATAACAACTGCCATCGTCAAACAAGAAGTTGTTAAGCCAAAAGCTATTGTCGAAACAAGCCCTAAGGTCAAAGAAAAACCTAAAGCGAAACCCAAAGCTAAGCCGAAAAAGAAAGTTATTCGCTCTGTTGCTTATAGCCGAAAACACAGCGTTAAGCGCAGTGATAAAAGCAAGGTCAATAGCAAAAGAAGCCATGAGTTTCGCGGCGGAAAACACCTTTTCTTCCCTGAACTTCGCGAAAAAAGCTGGTATACATCCTCTAAAAGAGGTGAAACCAGTATCACCTTCAATACACCTGTGCGTTTATCCAAAATCGTCATACATAAGGCAAGTGTGGGTCGTTTAAGCTTTAAACATGGCTATATTCACCTTGAAATTCAATCACCTTCAGGCAAGTGGGAACGTTTGTTTGAGCGCAAAAATGATGATGTCGATGTCAAAGTCAGCATACGCAATGTACACAAACACATGCCAAAAATAAAAGCTGTGCGCCTTAAATTCAAAACACCTCAACCCATCACAATTGGGCCTATTGACCTCCTTCTTTAGGCAAACACTGTGCAACTCATGATTCACCTTAGGCAACCTCGAAAAATATCCTGCGCGTCAAACGTTGTTGATTTTCGTTTATGGCAAGGCGTGATGAAATGGGAAATAACAAGGTTATTGCACTTTTTAGCCAACAATGTCTGGGGCGAAACAACTCGGTTTTTCAAGGTTTTTTGTGGTCAATAATCCGCCTATCCAAGGCAAAGTTGAGCATGTATTGCGTGGTGGTGAAGGTTTGATTCACAGCCCTCAAGGTGATGTTTTGTTGCCGCATGTGATTGCAGGCGAAAGCGTAAGTTATCATATCAGCCAAAAACGACGCGGTATTTTACGCGGCACATGCACACAAGTGCATCAAGCTTCAGCTCAGCGTATTCAACCACGTTGTCCTATTGCCCAAGATTGTGGGGGATGCGCATTACAACATATGTCCCACAGCGCCCAAGCCGAACTTAAATCAGCTTGGGTCAAAGATGCTTTTTCTGCATGCATACAACACGATACAACATTCATCCCTGTCCAAAGCCTGCAGCACAACAATGCAGGGCGAAGAAGAGTGCGCTGGTTTCTTCAACAGCATCATGGTGAACGTAAGCTTGGTTTTTATCAGCGTTATAGCCATGATATTGCCCCCACACCATATTGCCCTGCCCTTAGCCAACAATTAGAACAATTACGTCAAAGCTTGCAGCAACAAGTCCAAAACCTTCCCGAATCCATACAAAGCATACAAGCCATTGAATTAAGCAATGGTATTCATCTTATTTTAGAGTCTGAACACCAGCAAGGCGCAACATATCAACCGCCGCATTTATCATGTAACCCATCATTTGATTTGCTGCCCATACAATGGTGGTGGCGAAAATTAAACACCACATCAATCAAACCGCTCACCCCCCCCCAAGCCCTTTACGACAGCATTGATTTACAACCTTTTTCGCCAACAAACATTCATATTCATATTGGTGCTAATGATTTTGTTCAAGGCAATCAACAGGGGAATCAAAGCTTGATTCAACAAATCTTAAGCTGGACAAAAACCGACAAACGCATCGTCGATTTGTTTTCAGGCTGTGGTAATCTTTCCTTACCCATTGCTGCGGCACACCAAAGCCATGTCATTGGTGCTGAAATCAATGTCAATAGTGTGCAAGCTGCCAACCACAATGCCCAACGCTTAAAGCTTCATGCCCAATACCATCACATGGACTTATTTGGCAGCTTCAATATCGAGCCATTTATCGCTGCTGATACTTTAATCATCGACCCTCCGCGTCAGGGTGCAAAACGTATTTGTCAGAAAATACAACAATTCTTCCCCAAACAAATCATCATGGTGAATTGTGACCCTGCTGCTGGTGCGCGTGATGGCAAAGCCTTACAACACGCAGGTTTTCATTTAAAGTCATTACGCGCCTTGGATTTATTCCCTTTCACGGGTCATGTTGAAGCGGTAAGTTTATGGACAACATCATGATACATTCTTGGCAACAAAAAAGCATATTATGCCTGACTTTATGCGCCACATTATGGCTTAGTGCTTGCCAAGCACCCACCCAGCCAAGCAATACACTACGCATAGGACTTGCCTCTGCCCCCATCAGCCTAGACCCTAGATTTGCCACTGATGCCTCATCGCATAAAGTGCAAGAATTGATGCATTGCGGACTCATCCAGCTCGGTGAAGACTTTTTACCCCAAGGTAACCTCGCCAGCGCGTGGCAACATCCTGACCCCTACACTTGGCACTTTGAACTACGCCAAGACAAAGTATTCCACAATCAACAAGCGGTCACTTCTGCCGATGTTGCCGCCACCTTACGCGGCATCCTCAATCAAGACCTTGCCAGCCCGCTTCGTGCTGGATTCACCGCCATTGAACATATCAAAACCCCTAGCCCGCACCATATCACCCTCATCCTCAACAAACCCGATGCCTCCATACTCACCCGTTTAAATGTGGGTATTTTACCAGCTTCTGAAGCAGGCAAACCACATCAAGCACAATACAGTATTGGTTGCGGTGATTACCAGCTTCAATCATGGTCTAACACCATACTTTCCTTACAAAAAAGCCCGCAAAGCAGCGCAAACATCAAAAACATTCATTTGCTCACCATCAAAGACCCTGTCACCCGTGTTTTAAAGTTAGTCCGCCATGAAATTGACTTCACACAAAATGATTTACCCCCCCATTTGCTGCCTTGGTTGCAACAACAACCAGGCATCAGCATCCAACATCAACCCTCAACCACGTTCTCTTATTTAGGGCTTAATCTATTAGACAACACCCTTAAACACCCCAAAGTACGCCAAGCTTTAGCTTTATCGCTCGATAGAGAGCTCTTCAAACAAGCATTATTTGCCAACTTACCCACGTTAGGTGAAAGCATTTTAACCCCTAAACACTGGGCATCCAGCATCATTCCGCTGACCCCATTCAAACCTAAACAAGCTGAGCGATTACTTGATGAAGCAGGTTTTCCGCGTCAAGAAGATGGTATTCGTTTTAAGCTTAACTACCGCACCAGCACCAATCCCACACGTTTACGTTTGGTCACAGCCATTGCTGATGCATGGCAAAAAATCGGCATTGATGTGTCCATTGAATCTTTAGAATGGGGTGGGTTTTATGCGCGCATCAAACGCGGCGATTTTCAAGTGTTTTCCTTGTCATGGGTAGGCATTACCGACCCCGATATTTACCGCTGGATTTTACACAGCGACATGCAGCCGCCCAAAGGAGCCAATCGCGGACGTTACAGCAACCCTCAAGTTGATGCCTGGCTTGATGCTGCTGCCATCAGCGAAAACATTGAACAACGTCAGCGTTTATACCAACGTATTCAGCAAAAAATGCATGATGATTTTGTGTATATTCCCTTATGGTTTGATGCTGTCGTGGCCGTATCAGGCTCGCGTTTGCAAGGTTTTGTACCACGAAATAATGGCAGTTTATTGCCGCTTTTAAAAGCGAAACTCTTGCCTTAACGTCTCACCATCGTAACTGCCATCAAGGTATTTACTCTTTCAAACGCCAGCCCACAGCCAAAAGCCGCCAACACACTGCAATCGTCAGTAAACAAGCAAGTAAAACAATGACGACCGCTTGTGTAGGGTCAGTATCACCTACACCCAAAAAGCCAAAACGAAAGCCATCAATCAAGTAGAAAAATGGGTTCCAATGATTCACCAACTGCCAGGTTTCAGGCAATTGTTTCACTGAATAAAAGACGCCCGATAAAAAAGTTAATGGCATAATGATAAAATTGTTCAGCAATGCCATATCATCAAATGTTTTTGACCACATCCCACCAATCAAACCCAGTCCGCCCATAATGATGCTGCCACATATCCCATAAAACAAAATCATCCATATATGTTCAACAGCTAAGCCCGTAAAAGGCACTAACACTGCCAACAATACCCCGCCCACAATCACAGCGCGCAGCACTGCCGCAGCCAAAAAGGCAATGAGTAGTTCCGCCGCAGATAAAGGTGCCATCATCAAAAATATTTGCACATTCATGATTTTACCCACAATCATAGAGCTGGAAGTATTGGCAAATGCATTTTGTAACATGGACATCATCACCAAACCAGGGATTAAGAAGTTAAAATAATCCACTTCCAAACCCGGCACAGACCGATCACCCATAGCATAACGAAACACAATCAAATACATCACTGCCGTTAAAGCCGGTGCAACCACCGTTTGCATGTTCACTTTCAAAAAGCGGCGCGTTTCGCGTGAAAATAGTGTCCAACAACCATACCAGTTCATGTTTTCACCTCATCATGGGTTAAACGTAAAAACACATCTTCCAAGTCTTCATCTTCAATCGACACCGCCTTAGCTTCGCCCAAACATGCCAGCGCAGCTTGATAGGCTGCATTAAAGTCAGTCTTTCCATGTTGATCTTTTTTCAGGCTTAAACGCAGCTTATGCGACGTTATTCGCGGCGAAAAGTCAGCCAGTTGATGTTGTATATCGGGAGAAAGCGTCAAATCGTTGTCATATTCCAAGACCAATGATGAACTGCCAACACTATTCAACAAGCTTTGCATGGGTTGAGACGTTAACAATTGCCCATGATTAATAATCGCCACCTGATCACAAAGCTCCTCAGCTTCTTCTAAATAATGCGTTGTGAGGAGAATCGTCGTGCCATTGGCATTAATCTCACGCATAAAGTCCCACAATCGTTTGCGCAACTCCACATCCACACCTGCCGTAGGTTCATCCAGAATCACCACGCGTGGCTGATGAACCAACGCCTGTGCAACCAAAAGTCGCCTGCGCATGCCCCCAGATAATTGACGTGCACTTTTATCTGCATGTTCTGCCAGTTCCAACCGCTCCAACAGCTCATCAATCCACTTTAAATCAGGACGCACACCAAACATGCCCGAATTAATTTTGAGAATCTCACGCGGATTAAAGAAAGGATCAAAAGCCACTTCTTGAGGAACCACACCCAAACGCCGCTTGCACCAACGTCGCTCACTAAATAAGTCATGCCCTAAAAATTGAACTGACCCTGATGTTGGTTTGACAGTATCAGCTAAGATATTGATTAATGAAGACTTTCCTGCCCCATTTGGTCCAAGCAAAGCAAAAAATGAACCCTCAGGAACATCCAAGTTCACCCCTTCTAAAGCTTGTTTACCATTGCCATATATTTTTTGAAGTCCTCGGACTTGTAATGCCATCGTCATGCTTGAAAACACCTATCAATATTCAGCAGCATGCCCGCATCCTTGCCCTGTTTCCGCAGGTGTGAATGATTTTCCGCAGCCACACGTTGAAGCTGCATTCGGATTTTTAATGACAAACGATTCGCCTTGTAATGATGTTTGGTAGTCCACTTCCGAACCATCCAACATCCCCATACTCATTTGATCCACCAGCAAAGGCACACCAAAACTCTCCACAATCGTATCGTTTTCTTTGACATCATCATCAAATGTAAACCCATATTCAAAACCCGAACAGCCGCCACCAGAAACAAAGATACGAAGCTTTAAATCTTTGTTTTCCTCCATATCCATCAATGATTTTACTTTTGTTGCTGCACTTTCCGTCATGGCTACAGACATTTTACCACCTCAGTTCTTCATTTCACACATCATTTGCCATCATACATCCAAAACAAACGATTTCTACGTTAAAGATATTCACCACCACCATGCCATCGCAAAAGCTTCATCTTCAACCAGCATTCATAAGCACTTCCAAAGCTCGGCACAAGTGTTGCTTTCAATCTTTGCATAACGCGATGATTTTATCCATCAAACACATCAACTATCGGCAAGGGTCATTAAAAATGAATGAAAGAGAGCAACATAACCACTTAATGCGTCAAAATTTAGACCTCATCGAACATGAGCGACGCGAACTTGCCCATGAATTACACGATGAAGTAGGACAAAACCTCACTGCCATCCGCACTGCCGCCCAACTCATTTGCCGACAAAGTGAAGGGCGACAAAGCTACCCTGTTGCCCATAGCATCATCACCTTAACCGACCAAATGTTCAAGATTATCCACCAACTCTTACACCGCCTACGCCCCAGCGTTTTGGATAAACTCGGGCTTGTTGATGCCATTAACGACATTGCAATATTTATGAAAAAACACTTGTCCCTGCAATGTAAACTTGAATTACATGGCGACTTTGAAAACCTAGACCCTGATTTACAACTCGCCATTTACCGCATTATTCAAGAAGCCTTAACCAATGCCGTGCGCCATGGCAAAGCCACAAAAGCCGAAGTTTATTTAAGTGTGGGCAGCCAACAATTAGGGCTTTCAATTACCAATAATGGCGCAGCCTTACCCGATCATTTCGCCGCTTTGATTCAGTCTAAAACATCAGGCATAGGCTTGCTGGGCATTCAACATCGTGTGCAAGCATGGCAAGGGCAAGTCAATATGGTCAATACAGATACTGGTGTTGATTTATCGTGCACGATTCCATTAGAAGAATCCCAATGAAGCTTGCTTTGATGAGGGGATGACATAAATGTCCATTCATACTATCACCGTTTTGTTATGTGATGACCATCCTATGGTACGCATGGGTTTTCGTCAGCTTTTAGAAACTGTTCCTGACATTCAAGTGTTATTTGAAGCAGAATCAGGCGAAGAAGCTTATCAAATCTACCGCAAAACACCGACCAACATCATCATTATGGATATTTCTATGCCTGGCATGGGTGGATTGGCGGCAGCCAGGCATATTTTAGAGTATGATGCCAATGCACGCATCATTATGTTGACCATGCATGATAGCCAAACTTTTGTCTCCCGCGCCATTAAATTAGGCATCAAAGGTTATTTAACCAAACGCGGCGAACCTGATGAGTTGGTCAAGGCCGTACGCCAAGTTGATCGGGGTCGCTCTTATATTGAAGCATCACTTGCCCATGACCTTGCCATCGCCAACATCACGGGCAGCCAAGATCCCATTGATATGTTAAGCCCTAGAGAGTTTGAGGTGTTTTCAGCCTTAGCAGATGGTATATCGGTCAACAATATCTCTTCTTTACTGCATTTAAGCCCGAAAACAGTTGGTGTACACCGCACCAAAGTCATGAAAAAATTGCAGCTTGATAATTTATCAGACATGACTCGCCTTGCCATTCGTCATGGTATAATCGAAGCCTAAAAGCCCAAATTTCAATCATGGCATTTGATTTGCTTGTGCTTTGTTTACTTGTATTCACACATTCATACATCATAGAAGGGAGTCATTTATGTCTGCAACAACACAATCATTATCTTGGTTTAACAAACTCACCATTACCCATCGCTTAACACTCATTGGCATACTTGCTGGAGTAGGCATGATTATGGCTGGACTGGTTCACAATTTCACAATCAAACAGCTGAATACGATTGCCGACAAAACATCCGCTAACGCATCGCTGATGGAAGTATTGGATGGTCTATCAGGCTCTGTATTTATTGAATTTGAAGCGACTTCGCGTTATTTAAAATTAGCCCAGCCAGGAGGTTACGAAGCATGGCAAACATATTCCGCTGCAAATGATAATGATATTGCCCAACTTGTCAGCGAACTGCCACTCGCATCGCTGCGTGAAGAAGCCAAATTAGTACAAATTAGCATGTCACATTTTGATCAAAAGTTCTTGGTCGCTGTCCAAGAAAGGAAAGATTTAGGCTTACATAAAAATGATGGTTATATCGGAGACTTACGCCAAGCTGTTCACAGCGCTGAATCAAGCTTAAAACAAGCTCAAGCGGGTATAATGGTTTCACTACTCACCTTACGCCGTCATGAAAAAGACTTTATGCTGCGCCACGATGAAAAGTACCTTGGTAAATTCAATCAAGAATTGAAACGTTTCAATCGCTTGTTAAGGTCATCGAATATGAGTGTATCGCTTCAAAGTAATATCTCTTTGAACATGAATGAATACCAAAGGTTATTTCAGCACTACGAACGTAAAATGATACATTTACTCAAGGCAGAGCAAGAGCTGGAGGAAATCTACAGCCAAGAACTACAACCTGCATTACATGCACTTGATGATAATTTCATCCAACATATCAACCATACCAACGATGAACAACAACGCGTTCAACAAAGCCAAGCTGTTCAATTCTGGGCAACATTGGGGGCTATTTTATTGGCTATTGGCTTATTAATCACCTTCATTACCCGCAGTATTTCTCGCCCTATCCTTGAAGTGGTCACAGCCATGGATGCCATGGAAAAAGGAGAAATTACCACAATAAAAGTAACCCAAGGTGGTGAAATCGGTGATTTGGTTGAATCTTTATCCTTTTCCCAAGAACAATATGCAAAAAGTTACCGCTTACAACAAGTCGTTGAGGGAAATCCTCAAGCAACCATGATTGCCGATAGAGAAACATTAACCATTACTTACCTAAACCCTGCTGCGGTTCGCTTATTTCAAGGTATTCAAGACTTCTTACCCTGCCCCGCTGATGAACTGGTAGGAAAATGTATTGATATTTTCCATAAAAAACCATCCCATCAACGTGCTTTACTCAGCCATTTGGAAAATCTTCCCATGTCAGCCTCATTCCAAGCCGCAGGACGAAATATTCAATTTGATGCCTATGCACTAAACAACAGCATGGGCGAATGGGATGCTTTTATGGTCTCATGGAATGATGAAACCGAACAAGTTCAGTTAGCGGCCGACTTTGAGCAGAATGTGGGCGGCATGGTCGATGAACTCATTGCCGCAGCCACAGAAATGCAAACATCCTCTGCAGCATTATCTACCATGGCAGAAGAATCTACCCATCAAGCAGAAAGCGTGGCAACTGGTGCAACTGAAGCTAATCATAATGTAACCAATGTGGCATCTGCTGCCGAAGAGTTATCTTCATCCATTGCTGAAATCACACGCCAAGTTCGTGGTGCGGTTGATATTTCTGCACAAGCTGTCACCGAAGCAGAAACAACCAATCAAACCGTGAGTAAACTCTCTTCAGTCTCTGAAGAAATCGGGCAAGTGGTGCGCGTGATTACCGATATTGCCGAACAAACCAACTTGCTTGCTCTTAATGCCAGCATCGAAGCCGCACGCGCTGGTGAAGCGGGTCGTGGTTTTGCGGTGGTGGCAGGTGAAGTCAAAGAGCTTGCCAATCAAACGGCACGCGCGACTGAACAAATTTCTAGCCAAATTCAAGCGATTCAACGTGAAAGCAATGGTGCTGCCACTGCCATTGAAAAAATTGGCAATACCATACAAGAAATGAATAAAATCAATGAGTCCATCGCCGCAGCAACCGATGAACAAAACAATGCCACGCGTGAAATCGCGCAAAGCGTACAATATGCATCAGATGCCACCTTACGCGTCACCGAAGCCATTGATGGCGTGAGTACGGCTGCCGAAGATACAGGTCGCTCTGCTGTTGATGTGATGAATGTATCCACGATGATTAAAGAGAAGGGCGAAGATTTATCTCACCGTGTGACTGATTTTTTAGGCAGCTTGCGAAAGCGTTAAATCGATCCCCCAATCAGGGTAAGCTTGATGAAATGCCTTCTACAAAAACAAACCGCCCACCCGTTGTAGCGGCAAAAGCATGCATCAAAAAGGATGAGCATATCAAAAAAGAGATCAGCTCAACACTCAAAACCACGGATGAAGTCAATATCAGCGCTGATACCAACGCATCAGCGCTTCATCCTACACCAGATGAGCCGCAAGGTCGGGTGCAGCTGTTCTTAAAAACCTATGTGGTCGGTCAGCATCATAAACGTGAATGGTTGTTGCTTGGTGAGCGTGTCTTTTCACACCCCCGTTACGCAATACTGATTACTGCCGCACTTGGGCTTTGTATTTTTGAGCGTTATTGGCTCATTATGTTGCCTTTGGCACTGTTTTTTGCCCTAGAGTGGAGCATGCGCTGTTGGTTGCAAAAAGAGCAGGGCTGGCGCAATCGTACTGAGCTCACCTTTCTCATCTTAGATGGCATCGCCACCATCAGCATGTTTTCCGCCCTACTTTTACCCATCAATGTGCTCGAACAAGGCATTTACCTACGCATTGCAAGGTTATTTCGTGGCATGTATATGCTTAGAATGTTGCGTATTTTCCGCTTTCTTACCCATGATACACTTATTTTTTCGCTGCCCTTCTCTTTGGCTGTGGTTGGCTTGGCAGGTTTGGCATGGGCAATGCCTTCTTTGGCTTTATATATTGGTGTACTTCTCCTACTCGAAACCGCTTGTCGCGCTTATGCCTTGTACCGTATTTTACCTCAAGGACACAGACGCAACCTCGAAAGCTTATTTATCGTTGTTGATAGCATCGCTGCCATTGCCCTTTTATCATTGATTCCTGAGTTTAGCCAAACATGGATATTGCTGCGCTTGCTGCGTTTCCTCATCATGCTTAATCCTTTGGGTAATATTGCCAGTGCTGCTGGGCGCGTGGTCAGCTTGCCCGAAATTCGCCGTGAAGGCGGTATGTTAGCTGCTATGTTTTTGGCATTTATGATTGTTGGTTCTATCGCCGTTTGGTATATCTACCCGCACATGGACATCAACGATGATGGGGGCAATACCAGCACTGATTACCAACCCTTCCAAGTTTTACTTTTCGTTTTTCGTTTGATGATAGACCCTGGTGCAGCCCCAGCTCAAGCGTTTACACCTTGGTTAGCCATTTTAACGGTTCTCATTGTCTTATCTGGCGTATTTTTCTTTGCTTTAGTGGTTAGTCTTGGCTCAAATGTGATGCACTATATGCTTAAAGAGCTTGCCAACAGCCCACTTTCAGCGCGTGAACACATCTTATTTGCAGGTTGGAATGAACAATCACTGCCTATCTTACACAAACTCGACCAACTTTGCGCCCGCATGCGTCATGCTTTTCCTGCCGTATGGATTTTTCATGAACCACCCATACACGGCGCGAATAAGGTTGCCAATTGGTTAAGCATTCGTGAGGTCAGTGCCGGCAGCCGCAACCTCATTGAGCAATTCCAACTATCTGGCATACGACAGCTCATTGTTTTTATGCAAGCACAACAACAAACACATATCACACACACTGCCGACATCCATCACTTAGCCAGAGAATTTGACGATGGTTTGATTGTCAGCGATTGCGCCCTGCCCCATCGTTTATCTGATATTTATACCCATTCTTTACACATGAAAGTCATTGATTCTGCTTCGATTCGTGCTCGAATGTTGTATCAAATGCATCATTGTAGCCATATGCCTGAATTGGGCATTCATATGTTTGATATGGTTGATGGTGATGTAGGGCTACAAGCCAAAGAGTGGGAATTTAACATCAAACCGACCGCTGCTGGTGCTGAAATAATACACCACAACAAACAAATGTTACTCGAAGTATGGTTAAGCCATTGTTTTACAGAAGGCTTAAACGTATTAGCTGCACGCCGAGATGATGGTTCTTATATTTTATTCAGCGATTTAATCCATCATCAACACCATGAAACATTCTCTGTGTTTGTGGCTCTTGGTCGTGATTATTTGTTATGGGATGGGCTGCTCAAACAAGCCTTCAATTTAGGGTCATTAAGCCATAAAAACGAATTACAAGCCTTCACTTGGCCTGAAACATGGGATTTATCCATGATGTTTTTGGGTTGGCATCCAGGTTTGCCCGCCATGATTGAAGAAATGGCAGAGCGTCACCACAAACTCAGCTGCCATGTCTTTAGCACCTGTGATGAAGCTCAACTCACCATACAAATGCGTGCTTTGCGTGATATTGAAGGGCGCGTCAATACCAACGACGGGTGCAGCTTACAAGCTTCAGTTCATGCTTGGGATGCTTTAAATGTTGACGCTTTAGTCGAGCAGCTTCGTGGTTGTAAAGTGATGATGTTATATCCTGAAAAACAAGAAGAAGGCAATGAAGACTCCATGCTTGAGCTGTGGTTACATGAAGTAAGCGCGATGTTAAGTGCGCGTAAAGAAAAAACAAAGTGGTGGACACCTCCTAAAGTCATGGTTTTACCACGCGATGGTAAAAATATTGAAAGCTTAATCCTAGCAGGGAACAAATATCCGCTGTTGGACATCCGTGTTGGTTCTCCAGACACCTTTCATGATGTATTTATGGCAAGGCAATTGCTTACACAAGCTAAGCAACATCAATATCAAGAGGAGACCAAACATGATAAATATACCTATGACTTTATGGACGCTATGCTTGGTGATGCTGTTTTGGTGGAAGATATTGCTGCCACGCGTTTATTACCCAATCAACAACAAGAGACAAATCGTGCTGTCCCTACCAACTGGACTGCCGTTTATCGAGAATCGTTACGCCGTGGCTGGATTTTAATGGCTTACCTAAGCCCTGATCAAAGCCAGCAATCCTTTAATGCCTTTGCCGCACTTGACCAAGCCTTTCCTTTGCTTGGTGGTCATGCTGGTCGTATGCAGTTGTTAGCTGGCTCCCCTGTTTCAGAAATGGATGTGCCACAACAAACCGCTTCGCTGCTTTTTTGTCGCCGTGGTGTACTCAATCATGAAGACAACGCCCCAGAAGAAGTCGTTGAGAAAAAAGCACCTGAAGAAAACAAAGTGCAACACGATATTCAAGCAACAAACACGATAGAAAGTGCCATCCAAACCCAAGACGCAACAAAAGAAATCATCGAAGGAGAGATTATGAGTGAATCAGCATGGCCAAACAATGCAGATAAACGCCTCATTCGCGTATTGCAAAAACAAGT
>CAZWPS010000018.1:0-15076 GCA_964635775.1 uncultured Zetaproteobacteria bacterium
CATTCAAGATGTCGCGGCAAGCACAGTGCAGGGCTTGATTGATGAGCTAGAGTTAGAAATTCGCTTGCTTGCTGTCGAACGAAACTTAGAAGTGGTTGCCAAAAGTGCCTACCATGAAACCAAGTTACAAGAAAATGATCATATTGAAATTGTGCACATGATTGGTGGTGGTTAATGTTGTTTTGGTATAGCGATTTGCCACACAAGTAAATAAGGAATATGGTGAAAAGATGAATCAAGATATATTTAAAGTTGGAAGTTATACATTCAAATCACGTTTAATTGTAGGCTCAGGAAAATATAAAGACTTTGCAACGACCAAACGTGCTACCGAAGCTTCAGCAGCAGAAATGATTACGGTGGCTGTGCGCAGGGTGAACATTACGCACAACAACGAAGCCAACTTACTCGATTATATCGATCCCAAAAAGTACACCATTTTACCCAATACTGCAGGTTGTTTTAATGCAGAAGATGCCGTGCGCACCTTACGTTTAGCGCGTGAAGCTGGCGGTTGGAACTTGGTTAAACTCGAAGTATTAGGTGATACCCAAACATTATACCCGAACGTGGTTGAAACCATTAAAGCAGCAGAGACTTTGGTTGCTGAAGACTTTGAAGTGATGGTGTACACCAATGATGATCCTATCGTTGCCAGCAAACTGGAAGAAATCGGCTGTGTGGCAGTGATGCCTTTGGGCAACCCCATTGGTTCAGGGCGAGGTTTAGCCAATCCTTTTAATATTCGGGTGATTAAAGAACGCGCCAATGTGCCTATCGTTGTTGATGCAGGCATTGGTACGGCCTCAGATGCTGCCAAAGCCTTAGAGCTTGGTGCAGATGCGGTATTGATTAACACGGCCATCGCCGAAGCAAAAGATGAATGTTTAATGGCAGAAGCGATGCGGGATGCCGTTTATGCTGGTCGCAAGGCTTATTTGGCAGGGCGCATGCCTAAGCGTGCTTTTGCTTCGGCAAGCTCACCTACAGAAGGTTATATTTGGGACTAACGCAAAGCTGTGCGTAGTTGTAAAATATAAGCCAGTAAAGCAGGGGCAGGGCGCAGCGTGTGCCGAACAACCTCACGAGGCCATGCTGCTACAGCCAATGTTGTTTGATAGATATGTTCTGCTTGTTGCCAATCACGTGCTTCTAAGTTGCTCTTCTCCGCCGTTTGAACCACCATCATTGCAATTAAATCATGCGGAATGATTTTGACATATTTATCTAACCATTGCTGTATTTTACCCACATCCGAGCGCGCCAGATGCTCTAAAATACGTTGCCACTCCAGCAAAGCCTTTGCATGGCTTGCTTCATGCAAAGGCGCAACACGCCCTACACTTCCTTGCCCTAAAGCCATGGCTAAGGGTTGCATCCTCTCATCCATGCCTTGTTGTTGTAGCACAGCTTGCATTTGTTGAGCATTAAGCGGCGCACATGGTTGCAGCAGACAACGCGAACGAATCGTTGCTGGAAGGCGCATCATATCATGGCAAACAATCAACAGCAGGGTGTCTGCTGTGGGCTCTTCCAAACCTTTGAGCAGCGCATTTGCCGCTTGGTGGTTCATCAAGTTAGCATCATCAATCAGCAACACACGCTTTTGGCTTTTTAAACCACTTAACGCTAAAAAGCCAAGCGCATCGCGTGTTTGTTCAATGCTAATATCACGTTTATATTTTTTTCCTTTGGCATCCCAAATTCGTTTGAGTCCTTTAAAATCAGGATGACTCTCTGATTTTAACATGGCACAAGCATGGCACTGCCCACAAGCCAAACCCATGTTTTCACCAGCTTGCATATCAGGATTTTCACACAAATACAAAGCACTCAATGCTTTCGCCAGCAAGGCTTTGCCAATGCCTTTTACGCCATACAATAACCAAGCATGATGTAATTTATGCTGTTGCATTGCCAAAGCAAAACGCTGACGAACAGCATCATGTCCGAATAAATGCATCAGTATCCTCCCTTATAAGTCACGTAAATGTTGGCAAATATCCGCATGGACTTGCGCCACCTCTTGCTGGGCTTGAATGGCTTGAATGCGTTGTGGGTTTTCGGCATACAGTTGTTGAAAAGCTTGGTAAACAGCTTGGTGGAATGCTTGTTTTTCATCATCTAAACGATTGTTTTTTCCGCCTGTTTGCTGACGCTTGAGCAGACGTTTGGCCGCTTCTTGCACGGGTAAATCCAACCAAAAGGTCATATCAGGTGTGCATCCTTGCTCTGCCCATGTCAACATTTGCTGTAATGTTTCATCATGGTGAAGTTTTCGACCTGCCAACTGATATGCCAAAGTCGAATCGGAATAACGATCACAAACCACCCACTTACCTGCTGCCAAAGCAGGCTCAATGACTTCCGCCACATGTTGCGCTCTATCGGCTAAAAATAATAATAATTCACAAGCAGCAACAGGCACAAACTCACCTGACAATAACAACTGACGAATTTTTTGACCCAATGGGCTGTCGCCAGGCTCAAAAGTTTGCAACACATCCTTACCTTGTGTTTGCAGCCAGCCGACTGTGCGTTTTAGTTGTGTTGTTTTACCACAGCCATCACCACCTTCAAATGTAATGAATTTACCTCGTTTTATGATGCAATCCCCCCTTTTTTCCAAATGTATTGACGCAAAATGCATATATTCATGGTTTTAGGCAAGTCTTTTAACCAAAATAAGAGTTCATCTAACTGCAAGGAGGTAGTCCATAGTTGCTGTACACCACCGATGCAACGCACCAAAGCCAAACCATCCTCACCTTGCAATAATGCTTGAAATAAACGTTGCTGAGGTTTGTTTAAGGTAAAAATAATAACCACAGTATCCAATCTTCATCTTCTCCTTTTCTTGGGGGATGGAGGCATGATGCCTGAATTAAAGATACATCTCTTTTCCACCGAAGGAACATAGCAGGTAAAAACTTTGAATTCAAATAGGGAAATCCCCTTGTATCAACGCGTTTGATAAATATCAGGGCAATTTGGTTCAAATGAATAGCGCCAGCCTTGCGAATGCGGTCTTACAAACTAATGAGTGCATTAGAGCTTGTTTAACCAGCGATATGCAGATGTTTGGTCTGATATTTCATCATTTAATTGTGCTGCATAGGCTTGTTGTAGGATGAGTTTAAAATCTGCTGATGGTTGCATGCCTACATCAATTAACATTTTTCCTGTGATGATGGGTGTTGCGGCTTGGTGCTGAATATTTAATGTTTGAGCTTGTTCCAACCAAGGTAAGGCAGGGCGTGATGTTGGTGTGGGGCAACAGCCTGATGCACAGGCTTGGGTTAAGGCTTCCCACAACTGTATGTTTGCGGGTTGTAGCCTGCTGGCTAATTGAGAAACAGCACGTTTGCTGATGTGGTGCTGCAAGTGGGTGCTGTGTTCTTGTAATAAAGGTAACACCATTTTTTTTATATCTTTGGGAGCAAAAATACGGCGTAATAAGCTGATGTTTTTTGTTGCCTTGTTGAAATCTAAATCATGGCATAAAGCGGCAAAGGTTAAGTGTAATTGTTGAGCGCAGCTTAAACCGCGTTGCTGGCGCAAGGCTGCTGCTGCATCGACAACCATGCAAGTATGTATCCATGGATTAATGTCATTATCTTGCGGGCAAGTGATAAGGGCTTGTAGTTCGGGATACAGCTTTATCCAGCCTGAATCGCGAAGTGCGTTTAAACCAAAGGAAGGTGTTTCTGCTTTTGCCCACTTGAACCATTCTTGCCAAATTCGTGCTGTGGGTAAAGTGCTGGCTTCAGCAAGCAAGGATTGGCATAAGTGGGCAGTGGTTGGGTGTAGACTTAGTTGAAAGCGTGCGGCAAATTGCATGGCACGCAAAGGTCGTAAAGGATCTTCGGCGAAAGCTGGAGAGACATGGCGTAATATTTTCTGCTTTAAATCCGTTAAACCACCATGGAAATCCATGATCTTTTGTTTTAGGGGGTCAAACATCATGGTATTGATGGTGAAATCGCGGCGTAAGCTGGCAATTTGGGGTTTGATGAAGGGATCAGCGATGATGTCAAAAGCACAGTGCCCTTGACCTGACTTGTGTTCGGTGCGCGGTAGTGCAACATCAATGGCTAAACCTTTAAAGCGCAGCTTAGTGACTGCAAAATGTTTGCCTACATCTTCACAATGCCCTAAATGATTTAAGGTCTGCCATAATTTTTGAGCGGGCAACCCATAAACTTCCATATCCCAATCGTTGGGGGGTATATTCAGATGTAAATCACGTACACAGCCGCCAACCAACCAAGCTTGCCCGCCCGTGTCAGTAATTTTTTGACAGACTTGAATCAATGCCTTGGGGATGTTGTGGTAAGGTGGGGAGGTAAACATAAGCGGCAATTCAAGCAGAAAAAAGGATTAAAACAACTCCACGTCATCATCCATACCAATGGTAATCAGCTCGACAATATCATCACGCCTATCGACCCATGAACGACGCGATACGGGATTACCAAATGGATTAATAATGATTTGATTTTGCCGCATACATGAAAAATTTTCATGATGTGGAAAGAAAGTGTGTACGGCCGTTTGTACAGGGTCTTGCCATTCAAATGCAGAGTTGAGGCGATAACCTATCCATAAATAACCTTGCTCAAGCAACATAGCAAACAAATCTTGTGCTGAATCGGGTAAAGGTTTGTGGACTTCAAGCACTTTCATGTTCATTTGATCACTATCACCAAAATCAACCATCAATTGATCTAAAGCATGGCGTAAAGCGCGGTGAATAGCATACATTTTCGTATTTTCAGAGGTATACATATGAAAGCTGGTATGGGCAACATAAGCACCATAAAACTCATTAGGTACAGTCATGTGAACCTCGGTTTTGAGCTTATCATGTTCTAATTCTTGTTGTAAAAGGCGGACTTGTGAACGCTCTTCCAATACAGGGAACACTTTAGGGCGATTTTCTTCATCTTCAATAATCGTAATCACATGGGATAATGTCGTCGCGACGACGGCATAAGCATCTTCTTCCATATGCAAAGGACGCGATAAAATCACGCGATCGCATGCGCTAAGGTGGGGGGCTAAGGCATTCATATCAGAGAAGTCCCAGCGTTCAATATGGATGGTGACTAGCTCATCAAGCCCTGGCTCCTCAGCTAAGCGGCGTTGTAAATAATCTTGCTGACTACGCGCTTCGTTATCAGGTAAATCATCTAAAATAGTGAGCGTGAGTTCATGGTAAAAACGCAGTAAACGTTTTAATAATAAAGGCAAACTTCCGACCCAGCCAATGACCAATAAATTGAGTGTAGCTGCAGCTTCTACCTCGACTAAACCGTGGCTAAATAGTGTCCCAGATGCTTGAGGAATGGTTATTTTTTGCTGTTGAATCATGGTGAGTGCTTCACCATAAAGATGATGTTGATCCACGGCAATGCCGATTAAAGCCTGAAGCTGTACTTCAGGTTTGAAAATATCATCAAGCCCATATACTGGTTTGGTTTGACCTTGTTCATTAACAACGCCAATAAAAGTCACACCTTGAGCAAATAATACGCAAGTAAGGTCTTTGATGTTCATTTGATGTTTGAGATCGGGTGTGGTGAGCAACCACTGCTCATCCTCATCACGAACCAACTTACCAGCCCACTCACAAATCACCATAGCAGACTCTTCAGGGCGATCAGGAATCAACAAGCGACTCATAATTTGGTCAAAATCGCTGTAGCGCAAAATATTACACAAGGCATTGGCACGAAAATCGGCTTCAGAAAGTATGACGGTGGGGAACTTGTAGCGTTTTGATTTATCCCAGCCTACTTGCAGCATATGCTGATGGGTTGTTAAGTGCGGTTCTGCCATGCCAGGTATGGCATAACTAAGGTAAAGCTCCGGATTGACCTTACGAATGGCTAATAAACTGAAAAATGCATGCGCCAATGTTTTTGCACTGCTTGCAGGAGGCATCATAATCAAACCTTGTTGTGCAGCCGAGAGATTGACGCGTCTTAAATCGTCAAGGGTTTCAAAGCTGCCTTGACGATAGGTTAACCACTTTTCATCCACCACTTCTTTGGGTACGTCATTGGCATTGTGTAATAAAACAAGTTTGAGACGGGTAAAAGAGCGGTCGGAAATGATTTTGAGTTGTCGAATAATATAGGGTGCTGATGAAGACCAGCCTAACATGACCATATGATTGGTAATCACCAAACGTTCATTGCGTAGTTTAATCATTAAGCCAGATACAATATTTGCGCCAATACCAATAAAAAAGGCAAAGACGAATACACCAATAATGACGGCGATAATTGAAAATACGGTTAACTCAATGCTATCAGGGAACTTCACTGCATTACCAGGGTCAGTAAATAAGCGAAAGGCAAACCATATGGGCGCTAACACTTCATGATCCAAGTCGTTGATAACCTTATCTTGGGTGAAATCAAAGTCATTAAAAACCAAGTGTGCAAAAACACCGCCACCAATGGATAAAACGGCCAAGATGAGAACAATAAGGTTAATTTCTTGAAAAAACTGACCTTCGCGCATGACATCACGTAGGTTACGAATAATGACCATCCATGGCCGAAATAAACGAATCAACCTGAGCATTCTTAGGATGCTGCCTATGTTGGTATTGCCAAAGACAGGAAGCATAGCAATGGTGGCGACAAGATCCAACGACCAGAAGAGCCACTCAGAAACCTTTTCACCATGCGTCTCATAAACCATATTTTTCATCACTAAATAGCGTAAGCACAACTCGACAATAAAGAAGATAATGACAACCCAAAGCAAGGAGTCTGTGGCAAAAAAGGAAATAAGAATAACCAAAGAGATAAACATACCATAGGTGGGGGAGTACATGGCACTTTGTAAATCAAGATAACGGAAAACACGCAAGGTTCGCAGCAGGTAAATGGCGCGTAACATACGTATTGCAGCAGCATTTTCGGTCATGAAAGGGATGTCAAAAATGGTGATGAGTAGTGATGCAATACCGATGATGTCCAGCACGAGCAAAAGTGTGTCTACACGTTGATTTAAGGAGGCACGATAAGGAGCAATGGTCGCTTTTCGGCGCATAATGAGGAAACGTAAGCTGATTTCAGCAAGGAAAATAACAAACAGAACAGAAGCGAGAATTTTGTCGTGGGTAAAGGAGAGTGCAATCAAAGCAATCATACAAAAGCCAAATCGAGGGTGGGCTAACATCCATTCTAAATGATGATATAAGAGTGCTTTATCGTTGAATACGTTTTTGAAACGTTGGAGTATCATGTTTTATGCCTCATGGTGATATCAACTTATGAAATGGTTAGGCAGTGATACATACAAATGCCAACCCATGCTTTCTCTTCGTGTTGAGCGGTTTGTATCCATGCTACAAAACCTTTGCCATTGAGGGTGTTTTTATCGGCAAGGGTGAAATCATCAAGTAATTGAAATTTGATGTCCTGCCCGATGTGGTAATGCTGAAGGTGTTGTGTCATAAAGCTGATGCCACTATCTGAAAAGTCGCGCAAGCTGGTGGACTCATATTGAAGGTCGCCATTTTTAGCGTAGGCATATATTTCTACAGCTAAATTAGCGGCTTGCCGAGGATGTTTTCGGCGCTCGTCAGGGGCTTGTTGGGGTTGGGAAGTGCTCATAATCTAATGAGTAAAGCAAAGCACTTGCCACTTTCTAAGCTGGGCGACTTATGAAGCGTCTAGGCGAAGTGAAAAAGTGATTATTTGTTGGCTTTTGTTGTTGGAAATTGATGTTGACCCAAGCGCTGTAATAAAATATCGGGGTCGATGGGTTTGGCAATAAAGTCATCCATTCCAGCTTCCATACACTCTTGTGCGACATCGTCCATGGCATGGGCAGATAAACCCACGATGCAGAGGCGGGGCTGTTGCGATGTTTTTTCATGTTGACGAATGCGTTTGGTGACTTCAATACCACCAATGCCAGGCATGCGAAGGTCAGTAAGCAATAAATCATAGGGGCGTTGGAGAAACTTATCCCATGCCTCTAAACCATCCACGGCGACACTGATGCTTGTGATACCTGCTCTGCGCAGCCTTTTTTCAGCAACCATGCGGGCAATGGGGTCATCTTCTGCAAGTAAAACACTGAAATTTTCTAGTGTTATGCTTTGAGGGGGATGTTGTGCCAAGGGTTTATCAAGCAAGTTGATGGTTGAGCTGATGCGTTGCTCGCCCACGGCGGTGACGGGAATGGAAACACTAAATATACTGCCTTTACCAAGCTCACTGCTCACCTGAATATCACCGCCTGAAGCTTTTGCTAAACGCTGGGCAATGGTGGTGCCTAAACCTGTTCCTTTACGATTAGCATCATCACTCAATTGAACAAAAGGCTCAAAGAGGGTGGGTAAATCGGTTGCGGCAATGCCTATGCCTGTATCTTCGATGGTGATATATAAGTGTTCAGCTTGAAAACGAACCGTGACGTTGATATGCCCTTGTTGGGTGAATTTGACGGCGTTGCCCACAAGGTTGAACAATATTTGACGCAAGTGCAGGGCATCGGCAATGATGGTTTGCGGTGTTTGCTGACAAATAAGATTGAGTTGGATGTTTTTTTGATCGACTTGTATGGCAAACACCATCAAGGCATCATGAAGAAGCTCTGGTAAATCCAGTTCGTTATGGGTTACGCTGGTTTTACCTGCTTCGATTTTAGATAAATCAAGCACATCATCAATTAAGGATTGTAAAACAGAGGATGAATGTTGGGCAAGGCTGAGGTGTTTACGGTCTTCTTCGCGAAAATAGCCAGCATTTTCAGAGAGCATACGATGCAAACCAATAATACCATGTAGGGGGGTGCGTAACTCATGGCTCATATTGGAAATAAAGCGTGATTTAGCGCGGTTCGCTGTTTCAGCACCATCGACGGCTTGATGCAAGCGTTTGATTAAGCCGAGCACATACAAAGGGATGATGATAAAGGTTAAGAAAATAGTGCACGTGAGCCATAAGTGGGTTGACCAATAAGGATTGTATATGGTGGCGAATAAAGCACCAATGGTGGTAAGTGCCATGGTAAGAAGCAAGTAGCGGCTGCCATAACGAAAGCCATTACCAATAATGACAAAGGTATAAGTGGCTAACATAGGCGCACCTTTTTCACCGGCAAAAAAGAGCACCAAAGATGCGCCACTGATGTCCATAAAAATACCCAATATGCGGCGTGTGGGATTGATTTGGGGGGCGAGAAAAACCCAAATACATAAAGCACATGAAAAGGGAAGGTAGAGGGCACACAATAGATAACCAATACGCACATCAGCAAGGAAGAACCATATCAAAAATATGCTTTGTAAAATAAGACGTAATAAGGCTTGTTCAAGTTCACTGTCGGGGCGATTGTTTAGCTTGCTCATGATGGCATTCAAGGCTTGCATTGAGACTCCAGACGCACCCAATCAGCATTGACCAGCATGTCCCTCAATAAACGCATGATTGGCGATAGAGTTTGGTGTTTGAAAAGCATATGATTCCTATGCAATCTTATTTTCATCAAGCTCTATCATAAGGGAGTGAAGGCAAAAAAGGCAAGAAAAAAAGCTTGCAAGCATCATGCTTACAAGCTTTAGTCGTTTTTCAATCATGGTACCGAGGGCCGGAGTCGAACCGGCACGGCCGCAAAGCCACTGGATTTTGAATCCAGCGTGTCTACCAGTTTCACCACCCCGGCATGTTACAAAGAAACAGTGTTGATAAGACGGCGCGAAGTGTTGCGAGCGCATGGAAAAGTGTCAAGCATGAAAATCACATTTACGATTTGAGCCCAAAGAACATGTTTGTCACCTGTAACGCTGACAGCGGGCGCAATACGCTGTAAATGAAGTGCGTGAAATACGGGGTGTTTGAATGGGCTTGGCTTATAACCTTGCACCCATGCTGAAAAAAGTAGACCTTGTTGGCATGTGTATCATGTTCATCAGCATTTGTCCGAGGTTGTGTCATGTTTGACTTAAGCCCTTTTGAAATTGTGGTGCGTCAGTGCATATTGTACAGCTTACCCATGCTGATGACGATAACCTTGCTGACTTGGATGCAACGTCATCTTTTACCTCAATCCAATGCCCCCCAGTTTGTTAATTATCAGGTGGGTACTTTCTTACCCTTTGTCGTGTCTTTATTGATGGCTAGAGCAATGATTGTATTGCTGATTTACCCTGTAGTTTCAGGTTTATATGCGGCGTGGATTCGTGTGTTAGGGCATGTGTTGTTATGTTTTCTGGGTTGGGTTTTGTATACTTGGGCATTATCACACCCACCTTTAACAGGTTTGCCAGCACTGCATCATTGGTGGGCTAAAGTATTGATGTACTTAAACCTTTGCCTCATTATTTTACACCTTCTTCCCTTACCTCATATGTTGTTAGGAGAATTGCTGTTGCTGCTCAAACCGCTACAGCCTTATGCTGTTTGGTTGCGAGCGCAGCATTGGTTATTGATTGCACCCATCACATTATTGGTGCTTACACCATGGTTGGATTTGGGGTTGGGCATGCCTATTGTTTTTCCGATTTATGAACAACTGGCTTCTTGGGCAACATAAATACGCAGCGCGTTTGCTAAGCACTATTATGCCGTACGCGCCTTGAAAGCAGCTTTGAAAAGCCTTACTTTGATAAGGCAAGAACGAGAGGTTCCCTAGAGCATAGTGATTGATGGAGTTGAGGCATGGATAATAATCAATGGACACAAAAACTGGCAGAAGCAATACAAGCAGCGCAGGCAACGGCGGTGCGATTATCGCATCAAGAGGTGGATGTTGAGCATGTATTGTTTGAATTATTGGCGCAAGAGGGCGGTTTAGCGGCGCAATTGTTCAAAAAAGCTGATGTTGCGGTGGAAGATGTGCAAATGAAGCTGAGTTTGGCTTTGGGTAAACGGCTGAAAGTAAGTGGTCACAGCGAAGCAGGTAAGGTGTATGTGACGCAAGCTTTAAATCAGTTGATGGTCAAAGCAGCGGATAAAGCGAAAAAGATGGGTGATGCCTTTGTTTCTGTTGAGCATGTATTGTGGGTCATTCTTGAAGATAAACACAGCCATGTGTGCAAGATATGCCAAGATGCAGGTTTGGATGCAGCCCGTTTTGCTGATGCCTTACAAGCGATACGTGGCAATCAGCGTGTCAGCAGCGATACACCCGAAGGGCAATATGCAGCGTTGGAAAAATATGGTGATGATTTAGTTGACATGGCAAGGGCAGGCAAGCTTGATCCTGTGATTGGGCGTGATAGCGAGATTCGTTCGGTGATTCGTATTTTATCACGAAAAACAAAAAATAACCCTGTATTGATTGGTGAGCCAGGTGTGGGTAAAACGGCAATCGCTGAAGGTTTGGCGCAACGTATTGTTTCTGGGGATGTGCCAGAAGGCTTAAAACAACGCACAATTTTTTCTTTGGATATGACTTCTTTAATGGCAGGTGCTAAATATCGTGGTGAGTTTGAAGAGCGTTTGCAAGCGGTACTGAACGAAATCAAAGCCTCGGAAGGGCGGGTCATTTTATTTATTGATGAATTACACACCATTGTCGGCGCAGGTAAAACAGAAGGCTCTGCTGATGCTGGGAATATGCTTAAACCCATGTTGGCAAGGGGTGAATTGCATTGTATTGGTGCAACGACATTAAATGAACACCGTCTTTATATTGAGAAAGATGCCGCATTAGAGCGGCGTTTTCAGCCCGTTTTGGTGCAAGCGTCCAGTGTGGAAGATACGATTTCGATTCTACGCGGTTTACGCGAACGTTTTGAACTCCATCATGGTGTTCACATCTTAGATACGGCGATTGTAGCGGCAGCAACGATGTCCAACCGTTATATTAATGATCGATTCTTGCCTGATAAAGCCATTGATTTGATTGATGAAGCTTGTGCATCCATTCGCACAGCGATTGACTCCATGCCTGCTGAGCTGGATGAAGTGACACGCAAAACCATGCGTTTAGAAATTGAAGAAACCGCATTAAACAAGGAAAGCGATGAGGCAAGTCAAGCGCGTTTGTTGGTTTTACGTCAAGAACTGGCGAATTTAAAAGAAAAACGTGATGTGATGTTTGCTCAGTGGCAAGAAGAGAAACGTGCGCATGAAACATTACAAAAGGTGCGTGAGCAGCTTGAGCAAACACGGGTGTCGATTGGTGAGGCAGAGCGTGCTTATGAATTGGAAAAAGTTGCTGAATTAAGGTATGGTCAACTTCCAGAACTTGAGCAACAATTACAGCGCCTTGAACAAGCCGATGTATCAGGTGACTTGTTGCAAGAAGCCGTTACCGAGGATGATATTGCAGAAGTTGTCGCACGCTGGACGCAGATTCCAGTGACCCGTTTGTTAGAAGGTGAACGCGAGAAAATATTGCGCTTAGAATCATTGTTACAACAACGGGTGATTGGTCAAGATAAAGCAGTTAAAGCGGTATCCGATGCTATTCTTCGTGCGAAAGCAGGTATTCAAGACCCGAACCGACCTATGGGTTCGTTCATTTTCTTAGGACCTACTGGCGTGGGTAAAACTGAGCTGGCACGCACATTGGCCAATGCGTTGTTTGATAGTGAAGCACATATGATTCGTTTGGATATGTCAGAATATATGGAAAAACATAGTGTGGCGCGTTTGATTGGTGCGCCTCCTGGTTATGTGGGTTTTGAACAAGGCGGTCAGCTCACTGAAGCTGTGCGCCGCCAACCTTATGCGGTATTATTGTTCGATGAGGTTGAAAAAGCGCACCCTGATGTGTTGAACCTTTTATTGCAGTTGTTGGATGATGGGCGCTTGACTGATTCTCAGGGTAGAACAGTTGATTTTCGCCATACGATTGTTTTGATGACGAGCAATCTTGGCAGTGAAGAAATGTTGGCGGGCATTGATGATGACGTGGTTCAACGTGTGATGGCACGTTTACAAAGCCATTTCCGTCCAGAGTTTTTAAACAGGGTGGATGATGTGGTGCTGTTTGCTGTACTTTCGCCAGATGACTTGTTGCAGATTGTGGATTTATTGGTGGCTTCACTGGCTGAACGCGTTCAAGCACAAGGTTATCGCTTTATCGTGACTGATGCTGCTAAAATATGGATTGCTCAAGAAGGTTATAACCCTGTATATGGTGCGCGACCACTCAAGCGTTTTATCCAACAAGCTGTTGAAACACCATTAGCGCGATATTTGATTGCGGGTGAAGTGGTGGGCGATTGTATTACTGTAGATTACAGCAAAACAGCAGGTTTAACCGTCATATAAGGGTGTTTTGTTGTTTTAAGCAGCACTTTTCTTCATGATTTGCAATAAAATTGGCGCATTCGGTTTATGTGCCACCTCAATTTTTTGCCATTGAAATGAGCCTTTATTTTGCGTGCAGTGATGCTCTACCCATTGCATGACGGCACAAGCTTCGCTATCGCCGCCTTGATGTCCTGGATAGAGCATGACGCTTAATTTTCCGTTTTCAGCCAGCCACGTAAACGATTGTTGCAAGGCGGAAATGGTGTTTTGGGGCTGTGTGATGATGCTTTTATCGCTGCCAGGAAGCCAACCTAAATTAAACATGATACCTTGAATGTTGCCTTGGCAATGTGCGGGTAAGGCGGTGGCTAAATGTTCATGCCCATGGCGGTAGAATGTTTGATGACAAGGGATAAGAGCGAGCCGCTGTTGGCTTTGTTGAATGGCTTGTGGCTGCACATCAAAGCCATATATATGCCCATGTTCACCGATACATTGTGCTAAAAACAAGGCATCAAAACCATTGCCTAATGTTGCATCAACAACGGTATGCCCTTTTTGTAAGCTGGATTTAAACCAAGCATGATTTTGTTCTGTTAAACGCATATGTGAATACCCTGTTCTGATTTTAAGGTGTTGAATAACTGATGTATGATAACGAAGATGTCTAAAATAAGCCCATGTTTACACTGCTTGAGGTGAAACGCGCTGTGCGTAACGTGTGATATTACTTTCAGTTGGAATGATGCTTTGATATTGTAATGTTTGGCTAAATTGTTGGGCATACCATGGAATAAGCAAGCAGCCGCGTGAACCAAAGCCATTAAAAATACCAATATTGGCATATTTAGGGTGAAAACCAATGAATGGCTGTTTGTCTTGGGTGGTCGGACGAATACCTGCTTGATGTTGCAGCACTTTAAAACGGGTGTTTTGTTGGAATAGGCTTTGGGCAAAATCGAGCAGCATTTGTTGGGATGTTTGTTGTAGATGAGGGCTGTTGATATGGGGGTCATAGGTAGCACCAATGCGGCAAGTATGCGCATCAATAGGAAGTAACCACTTGCTTTTATTGATGATTTCAGGTGCAAGCTTGGATGTTGTGGTGCAACTAATGATTTCACCATGCGCAGGTTGCAGGGGCAACCATGAAAAAAATGGATTAGATTGCATACGATAACCTTCACAGAAAATAACCTTTTTTGCCGTGATACCTTGCCATGAAATACTGTTTTTCGCATGTTTTATATCTTTAGGACATAGGGGTTGTTTGTGGACATGACAATGTTGGCTGAAATATTGTTGCAGGCAGGAAAGCAGCTTTTTGGTGTCGATATAGGCGGTGTGATGCTGTTGTATGCCTGAGAAATGAGCCTTGAGATGTTGAGGCATTGTAGCCGAGCTTAAAAAAGGCTTGTAGCTGGCATCGCATAGTCTTTTTTGGCAAGAAATCTGCTCTTTTTCGTTGTTAAACAGGCGCAACATAGGGGTAGGGTAAAAGAATTGATGTTGTAGTTTATGTTCGATTTGGCTATAAAATTGACTTGCCCACGCCAGTTGTTGGGGGGTGTTTTTGGCCAATACAAAGCGTTGCCCAGTGATGGGGTTGATGATGCCAGCAGCGACTTGGGATGCAGATAATTGCTCGTCCGAAACGATGCAAACCTTCAACCCTTGTTCGAGTAAAGACCAAGCCAATAAACTGCCAGCTAAACCTTGCCCTACAATCAAAATATCATGCATAGACGTTGTGTGTTTCATCATATTGCCCATTGAAGCAAAAAACAGCACAAAAAGCACCACATATTCGTTTAAAGGTGTGATGTGAGTGTGTCATGACA
>CAZWPS010000019.1:0-13269 GCA_964635775.1 uncultured Zetaproteobacteria bacterium
TAGTACCTGTAGTACCTGTAGTACCTGTAGTACCTGTAGTACCTGTAGTACCTGTAGTACCTGTGCCTGTAGTATCCAAAACGGTCGTGTAAAGCATACGATTCTCAACCACTTGATTCGTTGTCGCATCCGTCACCCTAGCAATTAAAATATAACTGCCTGTTTGATTTGGCGCATCAATACATGTCACAACTTCCGAATATATTTTGCCTTGATAGTGCCGCGCACCACTTGCTTGAATCACTGTACCCGCTCCTGAACCACAAACCTGAGCATCGACAATTGTCGTTGCCGCCTCATTCAATAAGGCCTGCGTCACAGATGAAGTATCCATTCGGCTTTCACTTTTGGCATTTTGTTGCATTGTTGTAATCAACAGTTGTGCCATTGCCAGCAAACCTACAGAGACAATCACCATCGTAATTAACACTTCAATCAGTGTAAAACCCTTCGTTATTTGTTTCATCATCTCGTCTCCTATTGACATGCCATGCCCGCAAATGAGCATTCACTAATTCGAGCGCGTCCTGTCACGCCATTAACCGTTACCACTAATCCGAAAGTCACGTTTGCATCCTTAGACTTCACCAACACACTTCTTGCTGTTGCCGTCCCTCTGGGTGTAAAAACAAAAGCCGACTTGCCCGTAATCACTGTTGCTGGCGCCCCACCGTCACTTTTACTATCCATTAAATTCACATTTTCCGTGGTTTCCCAAAGCACAGACGTTGAAAATGCTGAAACCGTTGTGCCGCTTATTGTACAAAAAGGTGCAGCCCCAACGGGCTCCCAAATCGAGCTTGTCATCGATTCTACTGCCATATCAACACCCATACATTGTGATTTACCCGTGCTCAGCGCCTTCATTCTAGCGGCAGTCATGGCGCTTCTGATTTTTTCAGCCGCCCCACGCACTTGCTCATCAGCCCGCAACGTTGACCAAGAGCCGCCCGCAATAGACATCATAATGCCCAAAATTCCAATCACCACCAACAACTCCACCAAGGTGAATCCAGCCTCTCTTGCTTTCTTCACTTGCTGATTCATATCATTTCCGCGTAGGTTTGGCGTTATGCGTTGGTTATCTATCATTTTCAAACTCTCTCTCTCCCTAAGCATTCTTGCAGCGATGTGCATCACAGGTACATATCTTTATTTTGCGGAAACTCTGCCACAACTGACCAATCTTTCCACTTATCAGCCGCCATTAGTCTCTCGCATTTTCAATCCCAAAGGCGAACTCATTGCTGAATATGCCGATGAACACCGCATTCTTACCCCAATGTCAGAAATACCACAGCGGGTCAAAGATGCATTTTTAGCTGCCGAAGATGCGCGTTTTTACAGCCACCCTGGCATCAATCCACCGCGCATCCTTGCCGCAGCGATTGCCAACCTCAAAGCAGGTCGCACTGTTCAAGGCGGCTCAACCATCACCCAACAAGTCGCCAAAAACTTCTTGCTCAGTTCTGAAAAAAGCTACACCCGCAAGATTAAGGAAGTCATCCTTGCTTGGCGCATTGAACAAGCATTCAGCAAAGATGATATTCTCTATCTTTACCTCAACCACATTTTTCTCGGACGCGGTGCTTATGGTGTCAGCTCGGCTGCGTGGCGTTATTTCCACAAGCGCCTTGATGAGTTGACCCTTGGCGAAGCTGCCATGCTTGCTGGTTTACCCAAAGCACCCAGCTATTATGCACCACATCTCAACATACAACGCGCCACCAATCGCCGCAATACCATACTCCATCTCCTTGAGCGAAGCGGTTTCGCTTCGGCAGAAGATGTAAGCCAAGCTTTAAACGAAATACTCGTCGTCAAAGCCATACCAGTTCGCAAACTGAGCAATGCTTATGCCAACCTCGTAGATATTGCCTTGGTGCAAAAATTTGGACGCACAGCACTGCGTCGTCAAGGTTTAAGCATTACCGTTCCATTTACAGAACGAATTGCAAAAAAATCCATTGAGAGTTTGCGCATAGGTTTATTAAACCTTGAAAAAACACAGTTTTACCGCCCTCCTCTACACCATGAGCCAAGTGCTTGGCAGCCACTTCTACAAACATGGAAAAACGACAACAGCATCAATCACAACACCTTACAAACCTATGAAACACGCCCTGCACTCATCGAAGAAATCAATGCCGATGGCGCACTTATGGTCAATGATGCTGACAAAAAATGGCAGCTAAGCAAACCAAGTTGGGCTTGGGATAATCAAGCAGAATATAGCCCTCAACGACCCAAAAAGTGGCGGGTTGGTGATGAAATTCTCTTGCGTGGTGATGGGGCTGGCGGTGTCACCATCAGCCAGCAACCTTCCATCGAATCTGCATTATACAGCGTTGACTTGGAGCGTGGCACAGTGCTCGCTCGCGTGGGTGGTTATGATTTTAAACTGGGTGATTTTGACCGCGTTAGCCAAGCCAAGCGGCAGCCTGGTTCATCCTTCAAACCCTTTTTATACACCACCGCAATTGAACAAGGTTTTACCCCAGCAAGCATTGTGATGGATGCGCCTATCGTGTTTGACAACGACTCCCCCGACGACTTCTGGCGACCTGAAAACTATGGTAATCGTTTCGCTGGCGCGGTCACGCTGCGTAATGCCTTAGAGCACTCACGCAACTTGGTTGCCATTCGTTTATTGCAAGATGTAGGCATCAACACTTTCTTGCGCCGCTTGCGTGACTATCCATTTCAACAAACCTTTCCCAGACAGCTCGCCCTTGCTTTAGGCGCAACCGAAGTCACCCCTGAACAAATGGTTGAATCCTATATTGTCATTGCCAGCGGTGGTTTAAAGTGGAAACCTGTAAGCATACAGCAAGTTCAAGACAGGACAGGGCAAACATTACATCGCGCTGTTGCTGGCAATCGATGCCAAGTTTGCCATGTTGAGCCAGTACGGGCAGTGAACGAACACATGCGCCCTGCTGAACGTATTTTAGACCCTGCCGATGCTTTTTTAATGCAATCTATGATGACAGGCGTGGTTCAACGTGGCACAGCCCGCAAAGCACGCGCTTTAAATCGCCCTGCTGCGGGAAAAACAGGCACCACCAACCAACAAGTCGATGCTTGGTTTATGGGCTTTACACCACAAGTATTAACGGGTGTATGGGTAGGCAAAGATACACCTGCACCTATGGGAAGAGCTGCGACAGGTGGCGGTGCTGCATTGCCGATTTGGATTGGTGCTATGCAAGTGATGCATGAAGGTCGCCCAGTTAAAAACTTTCCTGTTCCTGAAGGCATAGAGTGGGCAACCATTGACCCTAAAACAGGTTTGTTGGCTGGAGAATCCACCACATCCCCCTTCTTAGAAGCGTTTAAGAAAGGCACAGCACCGACGGCAATCAGCAATGGTCATTATTCCGACATTGATACTGATACTGATACTACTGTAGAGGATAATGCTGACTTTTTTGACACTGAATTATAAGCATACTGATGCGGGGCGAATAAGAGGTAAATCATGAACTACATCCGCATCCAAGGTGCACGTGTGCACAACTTAAAAAACATCAGCTTAGATATTCCACGCAACCAACTCACAGTCATCACAGGTGTTTCAGGGTCAGGCAAATCATCACTGGCTTTTGATACACTTTATGCCGAAGGGCAGCGCCGTTATGTGGAGTCTTTATCCGCTTATGCGCGGCAGTTCTTGGGCATGATGGAACGTCCAGATGTGGATGCTATTGAAGGATTATCCCCTGCGATTGCCATTGAACAAAAAACCACCAGCCGCAACCCACGCTCTACTGTCGGCACCATCACTGAAGTCTATGATTACCTTAGACTATTGTTTGCTCGCGTCGGCAAACCTCACTGTTATCAATGTGGTGAAGCCATTACTTCCCAACCTGCCAGCCTCATCATTGAACAACTCGCTGACTTACCTGAAAACAGCAAAGTTCAACTGCTTGCCCCTCTCGCACGCAACAAAAAAGGTGAATTCAAAAAAGAAATCGAACAAGCGCGCCAAGAGGGTTTTGTGCGCATACGTATTGATGGTGAAATGATGGCAATGGAAGATGTGCCTGAACTCAAAAAGAACATCAAGCATCATATTGAGCTGGTCATTGATAGGCTGGTCATTCGCCAAGGTATTCGCACCCGCCTTGCCGACTCTGTAGAAACGGCATTACGTTATGGTGAAGGCATGCTGATTGCTTTGCTCGCTGACGATGAAGAAAGGCTGTTTTCAGAACACTGTGCCTGTGCCAGTTGTGGCATTTCATACCCTGAAATCGAACCTCGCTTATTCTCATTCAATTCGCCCGCTGGAGCATGCAGCCGCTGTGATGGTATCGGTCGACAAACCATTTTTGACCCTGATTTAGTGATTCCCAATGCCCAATTATCCCTGGATGAGGGTGCAATAACGCCTTGGGGTGGTCGTGAAACCTTTATGTATCGCCAAACCATAGAAGCTGTCGTCAAATTTGCCGATGCTGACATGTTTACCCCCTTTAAAGACCTCTCCCCAGCGGCAAAAAAAGCTATTTTGTATGGCACAGGGCGCAAAAAAGTCGAATTCATCTTTGAAACAGCGACCCAAGCGCGTACAGTCAGCCGCCCTTTTGAAGGCGTGATTCCCAACCTAGAACGCCGCTACAAAGAAACCAGCTCCGATGATGTGCGCGAAGAATTAAGCCAATATATCAATGCCATTGCTTGCCCAGCATGTGAAGGCAGCCGACTCAATATCGCAGCTCGCCATGTTTTGCTTGGTGGTTTATCCCTGCCTAGCCTTTGCCAACTGCCCTTACGTGAAGCACAAATATGGGTTAAAGAACTTGAATTAAATCAGCAAGATCGGGAAGTTGCTGATAAAGTATTAGAAGAAATCGCAGCAAGGCTCGGTTTTATGATTGAAGTCGGGTTAGACTACTTAAATTTAAGCCGCACTTCGGGCACTTTATCAGGTGGTGAAGCGCAGCGCATTCGTTTGGCAACCCAAATTGGTTCAGCTTTGGTGGGTGTGCTCTACATCTTGGATGAACCATCCATTGGTTTACATCAGCGTGATAACGATCGTCTTTTAGCTACCCTCAAACGCTTACGCGACTTGGGCAATACCGTCATCGTCGTCGAACATGATGAGGATGCGATTCGTTCTGCTGATTTCATTGTCGATGTTGGTCCAAAAGCAGGCGAACATGGGGGTGAAATTGTTGCCCAAGGCAGTTTAGAAGACATTTTAGCCAAAAACACACTCACTTCAGACTATTTATCAGGTCGCAAAAGCATCGCCGTGCCCAAACGTCGCCCTGTCAACAAAAAACATCCCATGCTTGGCATCACCGGCGCCAGCGAACACAATCTACAAAAGGTCACCGCTCAATTTCCCATTGCCCGCTTCACCTGTGTCACCGGTGTTTCAGGCTCAGGTAAATCAACACTCACTTTAGACACTTTATACCGCGCTTTTGCCCATGCTAAAGGTCTGAAAACAGAGCGTATTGGCAGTCATCATGCCCTCATTGGGCAAGAGCAACTTGATAAAATCATTGATATTGACCAAAGCCCTATTGGGCGCACACCACGCTCTAATCCTGCAACCTATACGGGTATTTTCACCCCCATTCGTGAGCTCTTTGCCGCCGTACCTGAATCACGCGCCAGAGGTTACAAAGCAGGGCGTTTTTCATTTAATGTCAAGGGTGGACGCTGTGAAGCTTGCCAAGGTGGTGGGCTGATTAAAGTAGAAATGCACTTCTTACCTGATGTTTATGTCAGTTGTGAAACATGCCAAAGCAAACGCTATAATCGTGAAACCTTAGATGTGCGCTACAAAGGTAAAACCATTGATGAGGTGCTTAACCTTACTGTCGATGATGCTGCTGATTTTTTTGCTGCCGTTCCCAGCTTAAAAAATCGCCTCAACACCTTACAACAAGTCGGGCTTGGTTATATTCGTTTAGGACAAGCGGCAACTACCCTTTCTGGTGGCGAAGCACAACGCATCAAACTCGCCAAAGAACTCGCCAGAAAAGCCACTGGAGATACCCTGTATATCCTTGATGAGCCTACAACAGGCTTACACTTTGCCGATGTCGATAAGCTCTTGGATGTATTACATGCCTTGGTCAATCGCGGCAATACAATCATCGTCATTGAACATAATCTTGATGTCATCAAAACAGCCGATTGGATTATTGATATGGGTCCAGAAGGCGGCGATAAAGGGGGGTCAATCGTGGTGGCAGGCACACCTGAAACCGTTGCCAAATGTCAAACATCTTGGACTGGCTTACATCTCAAATCACATTTAAAATGACGCTTTTGCGCGCACTGTCATGTTGCGCTTGCCCTGGTTGGCTTTCTTGGGGGATGATATTTTCATCACTTCTGTTATCTTGCGCTGCTTATGATTTCTTTGATTTGGGCAATGGATGAACAGCGGTTGATTGGGGCAAACAATCAGATGCCTTGGCATTTACCTGCGGATATGAAGTGGTTTAGGCAGCACACAACAGCAAAAACGGTATTGATGGGGCGAAAAACCTTTGATTCTATTGGTCATGCTTTGCCTAAACGGCATAATATCGTGCTTTCACGAAACACTAGCTTCACCTTGGCTGATTGTGAGGTCGTTCATCATGTGGATGCGCTGGTGCAACGCTTTACAGACAGCGAAGATGAATTAATGGTGATGGGCGGGGCAGAAATCTATGCCTTGATGTTGCCATATGCGCAGCGTTTGTATTGCACCCATGTACAAGCCACATGTGAGGGTGATGCATGGTTTCCTGAATTGGATATGGCTGCTTGGTCATTAAAAGATGCGCAACACCACGCAAGTGATGCGCAGAATCAGTATGCTTATAGCTTTGAAATTTATGCGCGTGTATAGGGGATTATCATGAAATATGTATACTTATGTGTGTTGTGTATCTTGTGTGTTGAAGTTGCCGTGGCGAGTAATCAAGCAGCATTAGACCATGCCAAAGAGACCGTGCAAGCGGGTCGATATATAGCGGCGATTGAAGAGCTTCAAACCTTGTTGGAAAGCGAACAAGACAATTATCAAGCCTGGTTTTTGTTTGGTGTTTCCCATGCTTTAAAGCAGCAATATAACCAAGCCATTGAGGCTTTTCGTCAGGTGATTGTTTTACGCCCTGATTTAGCAGAGCCGCATAATAATTTAGCAGGGGTATATAATGCCTTGGGTGACCCTAAAATGGCCATTGTTGAATTGGAAAAGGCCTTAGAAAAGAAACCACAGTATGCGATTGCAGAAGAAAATATTGCAAATTTGTATATTGATTTAGCTTTAAAACATTATCGCAATAGTTTAGAAAAATCACCAAATATAGCAGTTGAGCAACGTTTTTCACGCTTATTACAAGTGCGTAATCCCGTTGCTACCGATGCAGGAAACATCAATGCCGCACTCAAACAACAGGCCCTGACCCCATCTATCGTGTCTGCAAAAAAAGCACCTACAACCACAACATCTGAGTCCACACAAGATACATCAAGCCTATCGCCGCCCGTGGTCGCGAACAAATCCACCCATGAAACAGCTGCCCTGGCCATGACCGATGTCTTGGATGCTTTAGAGGCTTGGCGAGTGGCATGGTCAGCACAAGACTTACCCACTTATTTCGCAGCTTATGATATAGCATACCAACCAGCAGCGCGTTTTGCTTCACGTCAGGCTTGGCAAGCTTATAAAACCAGAGTGATTCAAAATAAAACGTTTATTCAAGTTCATTTTGAGCAAGTTGAGGTGAATATGAGTGGGCAAGACAAACGGGCAACAGTATTGTTATTGCAGCGTTTTCGTTCAAACAGTTATAATGGTGATGGGCATAAGAAAATCACGTTACAATACGGTGAACACGGCTGGAAAATTATAGCAGAGGTTTCCATTTAAGGTGAATAAAAGTGTCTTGTTTGTATGTTTATTATTGTGTGCCGCTATGGGAACCACCGTGGCACATGCCGAGGCATTGCATTTGCCGCAAGGTTTAAGTGAGCGGCTTTGGCAAAGTCTTGAAAACAAGTCTGGCATCAGTGAACCTGAACGCAGCATTTTGGGGGCAACACTTGCCTTAGCGCAAAACAACCATCACAAGGCACTCATCATTTTAAATCAAGCCAGCAGCACGCAAGACCCATTAGCAAACTTGCTAAAAGCCGAAGCTTATCGCCGCTCAGCCCTTGAAGCCGTGGCATCTGTGGGTGCATATGCCAAACATCGCAACATTTCAGAGCAGCAATTTGCGGCCATTGATTTGAATCAAGATTTGGGTGAGGCGAAAATGCGTTTGCGCGCCTTTGCTGACCAAATCGACGGTGTGTTGGGCTATCCGCTCGATTTTCTGTTATTGCATGATGATATTTACAGTGTCTTTTTAGTCGATAAGGCACGTTCACGAATGTTTGTGTATCAGCGTGATGCTACAGGCGTGATGCAACGTGTGGCAGATGAATATGTGGTCACGGGGGCGCAAAGAGGCGACAAAAAGCAACGTGGTGACGCACGAACGCCGAATGGTATTTACCAGTTTACTGAAGTTCGCCACGACCCTTTGCTCACACCACGTTATGGACCAGTGGTCTTTCCGATTAATTACCCCAACAGTTTGGATCAACTTCATGGTAAAGATGGTGATGGTATTTGGATGCATGGTTATCCTGAAACGGTTCGTCGTCGTCAGCCTCAAGACACACGGGGCTGTTTTGCTTTGCCCAATAAAAACTTGTTGGCTGTGGAGCAATATGTAATCCCCGGTCATAGCCGCGTTTTGATTGGTGAAAATTTTGAATTTGATGTGCCAAGCAAACAAAAGAAACTGCTCGCCTCTGTTCAAGGTGCGATTGAAACATGGCGCCAAGATTGGCAATCTTTACAAGCCGATGCTTATTTGCAGCATTACCATACGCACTTTAAATCGGGAAAATACAATTTGACGCGTTGGAAACGTTATAAAGAGCGGGTGAACCGTCATAAAGCATTTATTCATGTTCAGTTTTCTGATTTTAATATTCTGCGTGACCCCAGTCCGTGGCAAGAAGGTGAAATTGTCGTCGTTGAGTTCAAGCAGCATTATCAATCAAGTAATTATCAAGATGTGGAACATAAACGTCTTTATTTAGCACGCCATAACCCCCAACAAGCTTGGAAAATTCTGATTGAAGAGAGTATTCAGCCATGACCACACCAGAGAATCCTTTGCCGAACAAGCCTGCTGATTTAAGTGAGCGCCGCATGCAAAGCATGACCGAGGAAAACAAACAGTTGCGTGAATATGTGGCAACCATGATGCATCGACTGCGCGAAAATGATCAACTTTTCTCCCGCTTATTTGACCTTGAAGCCAGCGTATTATCAGCAGGCGACCCAGAAGATGTGTGTTTTACGCTATTGCGTGAGTTACGCAGCCAATTTTCTTTGGATATGGTACGCTTTTGGTTTGACCGCGATAGTTTAGTCGGTGCTTGTCGTATGAGTTCTTTATCTGAACATGATTTGGTGTGGTTAGAAGCAGGTGAAATTGAAGACATGGGTTTGGCGCAGCGTAATGTATGGTTATTACAAATGGACCAGGGTGGTTTTTCTTGGTTACAACAGCGCGATGAAGATTTAGGTTCATTAGCCTTGTTGCGTTTGGGGCGTAGCAATCGTCCTTTTGGTATTTTGGGTTTGGGTTCGATTGATGAAGAACGCTTTTCTCCCGAGCAGAGCACCGATTTCTTGCAACATTTAGCCCAAGTGGTGGGTTTAAGTCTTGAACATGCCATTTCTCGCGAACGTTTGGCACGTTTGGCAATTACCGATGCCTTAACAGGCAGTCATAATCGCCGCTTCTTACAACCCTATAGTCATCAGCCTGTATCAAATTGGTTTGGTAAAGATACTGCCGTCGCCTGTGTGTATTTTGATATGGATGACTTTAAAGGGCTCAATGATCGCTTGGGTCACGCGGCAGGCGATGATGTTTTGAATCACTTTTGTATGGTGGTGCGTCAATATGTGCGCACGCAAGACCCTTTGATTCGTATGGGGGGTGATGAATTCACACTTTTACTACCCGGTTGTGACTTAAACAAAGCCCATCAGATTAGCAATAACATTTTAGTTGATATCAATAAAGCAGACTTTAATGGCAATTCCCTTGGTGTGAGCATGGGTTTATCATGGTCTGCTGCCACGGCGGACATCAAGCTGCATACCTTAATTAATCAAGCCGATAAAGCCATGTATATTGCAAAAGCGTTGGGCGGTAACCGCCTTGAATTTGCACCCAATTTAGTCACCTCAGGTTAAGTTCTGCTCTTCTCTGAACTCACCACATCTTTTTTTCGCGAAATGGTTCATATTCGTTTGGTTTCTCATCATACGGTGAGCAACTATAAGCGTGATTTGCAGCGTTTTAGTGAGTTTTGCGCAAAAAATAAGGCTAAAAAGGAAGAAAACATCATCATTCAAGATGTTTCACGCGAAATGATTCAAGATTGGCTGGTTGCAGGGCATGGGCAAGGTTTAGCCGCCGCGACATTAGCCAGACGTTTAGCCTCGATTAAAAGCTTGTTTGCCTTTGCTTTGCGTCAACAACATTGTGTCGATAACCCTGCTCAAGGCATTCGCGGACCCAAATTGGGGAAACGTTTACCTAAAACAGTGCCGCAAGAGCAAACCACACAATTATTAAAAGAGACCAATCGCCCATATGATGAGCGTGAATTGGCATTGTTAGCATTGTTGTATGGTTGCGGCTTGCGGGTGTCAGAAGTGGTGGGCATCAACCTTGGCGACTTAACATTACAGGCTGGTTTTAATACAGTTCGGGTTGTGGGTAAGGGTAATAAAGAACGTATTGTGCCTTTACCAGAGGTGGCAGTTGAGTTGGTGCAAACATGGCTTCATGAACGGGCAAGCTTATTACCCAACCATCATGCACTTTTTTTAAATCGCTTTGGTAAACGTTTGAATGTGCGTAGCGTTCAGCGGATGTTAAAAGACAGGGCGTTAACCACAGGGGCGGATGTAAGCATTACACCGCATCGTTTGCGTCATTCATTTGCCACTGATATGTTAGCTGGTGGCGCAAATTTGCGCACGATTCAAAAGATGATGGGCCATGCCTCTTTAACCACAACCGAACACTATACCCACATCACTTTGCCACAATTACAACAAGCTTATGTCGATGCCCACCCCCGCTCAACAAAAGAAAAGATAAAGCAAAAACATGAATCATAAAACATACCATATTCGAAGCTGTGCCTTGCAGATTTTACATGCCGTGTTGGTTCATCGGCACAAAGCGAAGGCTGAAATAGAGATGCTCACTGCTCGGCAAGTATGGGATCATCGTGATGCCGCACTCTTACGCGAAATGGTGTATGGCGTATTGCGTTTTTATTATTCACTTGAAGCTGATGTGAGCCGATTCATCCAACAAAAGCCTGACGATTATGCGCGTTTGGCATTGCTGTTGGGGGCGTATCAGTTGCGCCATATGCGTATCCCAGACCATGCTGCGGTCGCTGAAACAGTGACCGCAATCAAACCCTTTGACCTACGCGCCGCAGGTTTTGTAAATGCCGTGTTAAGGCAGGTGAGTCAGTCAGAAGAGCCCAAAAAGCTGAAACCTTATCAACGTGCCGAATTGCCCAAATGGATGTACGCTTTGTGGCGAGCTGCCTTCTCAGCCGAGGTAGTGCAGACATTTAGCCGCTGCTGTCAGCATGTGCCTGATGTCTGCCTTGCCGTTTTCGAACATCGCGAGCAATGGATGGAAAAGGCAGAAAAAGACGGGTTTTTGTCTAAAAAAGGCGAATTAACAGCATATTCAGTGTTATTAAGTGCCAAAACAGATGTGCGGCAACTGCCCAATTATACTGCTGGTGCTTTTGTGGTGATGGATCAAGCGGCACAAGCGGCGGTAATGGCGATGGAAATGCCGCCTGCACAAGCTATTGTGCTTGATTTATGTGCTGCACCAGGTGGTAAAACAGCGTTGCTGGCACACCGCTTTCCTCAAGCACAAGTCATTGCAGTAGAGTTAAATGAAAAACGTTTGCCACGCTTGCTGGAAAACTTACAACGCTTACAGATGAATAATATCACAGTATTACAAGCAGATTGTGCCCGCTTACCTTTTGCTAATCATAGCGTGGATGCGGTGATGTTGGATGCGCCATGTTCGGCATCAGGAACATTACGCCGTCATCCCGATGTGAAGTTTTTACATGCACCACAAAACATGCTTGAGGCAGCGACATTACAAGCATCACTCTTGCTTGAAGCATTACGTGTACTCAAAGTTGGCGGGCAGTTGGTGTATGCTGTTTGTTCGATTCACCCTGCGGAAAATGAGGCAGTGGTTGAACATATACCTGGTTTCATCACCCAACAACGCCTTTTTCCCAGCACCGTCAATGATGGTTTCTTTTTTGCCAGCATACGCAAAACCAAGGATATATCATGAAGATAGTCAGTTGGAATGTTAATTCGTTGAATGTGCGTTTGCCACATGTGTTGGCTTATTTAAAGGCAGAGCAGCCTGATATTGTAGCCTTGCAAGAAACAAAAATGACAGATGATAAATTTCCGCAACAAGCGATTAGCGATGCCGGTTATTTTGTGGTGTTTATGGGTCAGAAAACATACAATGGTGTAGCAATACTAAGCAAATACCCCATCACTGATGTTGTCCAAAATATTCCCAACTTGGATGACCCGCAAAAACGCGTGCTGGCAGCAACAATCAATGGTATCCGCATCATTGATGTATATATTCCAAATGGGCAAGCCGTTGGCTCTGATAAATATGCCTATAAAATGCAGTGGCTCACAGCTTTACATGCTTATGTGCAAGCTGAATTAACAGCGCATGAAAAATTGATTGTATTGGGTGATTACAATATCGCGCCTGCTGATATTGATGTACATGATGTGCTGCGTTGGCAGGATAAAATTTTATGCTCCGCACCAGAGCGGGCGCACTTTCAAGGGCTACTTACCTTGGGTTTACGCGATGCTTTACGCGAACTACACCCTGAACAACCGCTGTTGAGTTGGTGGGATTATCGTATGAATGCATTTCGCCGTCAGTGGGGTATGCGTATTGATCATCTATTGGTGAGTCAAACCATTACGCTAGTTGCTGGCGGTATTCATCGCGAGGAGCGTGCAAAAGAGCGCCCATCTGACCATGCTCCAGCATGGCTTGAGACAACAGATAAAGCAGCATAACATTGAAAATGAAGCGCAATCAAACATCCTTGAAAGCCCAATTC
>CAZWPS010000019.1:13369-14581 GCA_964635775.1 uncultured Zetaproteobacteria bacterium
ATTCTGCCGCCTTCTTTTTGAATGCCCACAAGCGAATATCGACAAGTGAATAACTGCATCATCACGTTATGAGCAGCATTAAAGAGCAGGTGAAACAACTTGCCCAACAACATGGCTTTGCCTTGTGCACATTTGCCAGACCCGACATTTTACCACGAGATAGTCATGCTTTAGATACATGGATTGAAGCGGGCATGTATGGTGATATGGCTTATATGGCAGAAGACGTGCGCACTTTTCGCCGTAAAAATCCTGTGCATATGTTGGAGCATATTCAAACTATCATTTCACTTGCCATGCCTTATAGCCCACCCACACATCAACAGGTCAAACCCACTCAAGGTGTGATTGCCAGTTATGCCCACGGTGATGATTATCATGAGGTGATGAAAAAACGTTTAAAAGCTTTGGCTCGTGATTTAGATGTGTTGTTGGGTCGTCATGGGCAGCGTGTATATGTGGATACTGCGCCCGTGTTGGAACATGCTTTGGCAGCGAAAGGTGGTTTGGCTTGGCAAGGTAAGCATAGTTTAAGCATTAACCGTGAATATGGCTCATGGTTTTTATTAGCCGAGCTATTTACCACTGCCGACTTACCCCCTGATACATCCGCCACCTTGCATTGTGGCACATGTACCGCATGTTTGGATGATTGCCCAACAGGGGCGATTGTTTCACCTTATGTGGTGGATGCACGCTTATGTATTTCTTATTTAACGATTGAGTTTAAAGGTTTTATTCCCGTCGCATTAAGACCTTTAATGGGTAATCGTATTTTTGGTTGTGATGATTGTCAGTTGGTTTGCCCTTGGAATGATAAGCTTGAAAAGCCAGAGCATGATTTCCTCACACCGCGCAAGGATACATATTTACCGAACCTTGTTAGCTTACTGCGCTTGGATGAGCATGATTTTCGTGTAAGATTTCGTAAATCACCTGTGAAACGTACAGGCAGGGCAGGTTTATTGCGTAATGTATGTATTGCGATGGGCAATAGCCAACATCAAGCATTTATCCCTGAATTATTAAAGGTTTTAGGTGATGCTGAAGCATTGATTCGCGGACATGCAGTGTGGGCATTAGCGCAACTGATGGTGTTCAGCAATGATGCTGATCGGGTAAGGGAACAAATTTATTTTTTGTTGGAAAAAGAAGAAGATGAGCACGTTTTGATAGAACTTGCTCAATTAAGGAGAAAATATGACCATTAAA
>CAZWPS010000020.1:0-13870 GCA_964635775.1 uncultured Zetaproteobacteria bacterium
GATTAAAATGGCTATTACACAATGTGAACTCATCACCGCAATTGAAACAATGACAGTATTGGAGCTTTCTGAGCTTGTATCTGCATTGGAAGAAAAGTTTGGCGTATCTGCTGCTGCACCTGTTGCAGTTGCTGCTGCTGGCGGCGCTGGTGATGCAGGCGAAGCTGCTGAGCAAACTGAATTTGACGTGATGCTTACAGGCGCAGGCGAGAAGAAAATCCAAGTGATTAAAGCTGTTCGTGAAGCAACTGGTCTTGGTTTGAAAGAAGCAAAAGCTGTTGTTGACAGTGCTCCTTCGGCTGTAAAAGAAGGCATTTCTAAAGATGATGCTGAGAGCTTGAAAGAAAAACTTGAAGCTGCAGGCGCATCTGTTGAGTTGAAATAATAGCGCTTTGGCGCATTTGTTTTAAAGCGTAAGTAAAGACCAACCTCTTGTTGATAGGGGTTGGTCTTTTTCGCGTTGTAGTTGGTTGGTAGAAACATAGATTCATACAATTTATTTTGAGGTCAAACATGGGCAAACAAGCGATTGTAAAACGTATTCGCAAAAATTTTGGCAAGATTGATTCCGTAACAAAGATGCCAAATATGTTGCAACTGCAACTTAGTTCATATCAGGAGTTTGTAGGTGTTGGCTCAGGCTCAACTGATATTTCAGGATCGCGTTTATCATCGGTATTTGCTTCTGTATTTCCAGTACGCGACTATTCAGGTGCGGCAGAACTTCACTTTGAAGGCTTAGAATATAGCCCACCACGTTATGACCTTGAAGAGTGTATTCGCCGTGATTTGACTTATGCTTTGCCTGTGAAGGTAAAATTGCGCCTTAAAGTGTTTGAAAGCGATGGTAGCAAAGGCAAAAAACGCAAATTAAAAGAAGTGCGTGATCAAACTGTATACATGGGTGAAATCCCTTTGATGACAGACCACGGTTCATTTATTATTAATGGTACAGATCGTGCGATTGTTTCGCAAATGCATAGGTCACCAGGCGTATTCTTTGACCATGACCGTGGCAAAACACATGCCTCAGGAAAATTATTATTTAAATCGCGGGTAATCCCATACCGTGGCTCTTGGCTTGATTTTGAATTTGATGCCAAAGATAAGCTTTATTTCCGTATTGACTTGCGTCGTAAGATGCCTGCGGGCGTGATGCTTAAAGCTTTGGGCTTGAGCACCCAAGACATTCTTGATCATTTTTATAAACGACGCACTTACCGCATTACTGAAGATGGTTATCAAGTAAAATTTGATGCGGCATTGTTTTTAGGAAGCCGTGCTGTTCGTGATATTGAAATCGATGGTAAACGTATTGTAGCTGAAGGCAAAAAAGTAAATCGTGTTGCTATTAAAAAGTTAGTGGAAGCAGGTGTTGAGTGGTTGGATACGCCTGAAGAAAACATTTTGGGTGAAGTGACGGCGGAAGCTGTGATGTTGCCTGATGATGAATTGTTGCTTGATACCAACCTTGAGCTTACTGAAGAAAGTTTATTGGCTCTTAAAACAGCGAATATTGAAGAGTTTGAATGTTTATTTATTGATGCTTTTCATCGTGGTCCTTGGTTAGCAGACACCTTGCGTTTGGATATGGTACAATCCAAGGAAGAGGCGCAAGTTGAGATTTATCGCATGATGCGCCCTGGTGAGCCACCAACCGTTGAAACGGCAAAAGGTTTGTTTGAGTCCATGTTTTTTGACAAATCACGCTATGATTTATCACGAGTGGGGCGGATGAAGCTGAACAGTCGTTTGGAAATATCAGATAGTGATGTGCCTTTGGATCAAGGTACTTTACGTGTTGACGATATTTTGATGACTGTGGATACCTTGTTGAAATTACGTGATGGTATTGGTGAAGTGGATGACATTGATCACCTTGGCAATCGTCGCTTACGCTCTGTTGGTGAGCTTTTAGAAAATCAGATTCGTATTGGTTTGATTCGGATGGAACGCGCTATTCGCGACCGCTTGAGCAATGCTGAAATTTTAGAAATGATGCCATCTGACTTGGTGAACTCTAAACCACTGATTGCTTCAGTGCGTGAGTTTTTTGGTTCTTCGCAATTATCACAATTTATGGATCAGACCAATCCCTTATCAGAAGTAACGCATAAACGCCGCCTTTCGGCACTTGGTCCTGGTGGTTTATCCCGTGACCGTGCTGGATTTGAAGTGCGTGATGTTCACCCCACGCATTATGGTCGCCTTTGTCCAATTGAAACACCAGAAGGACCAAATATTGGTTTGATTAACTCCTTATCATCCTTTGCTAAGGTGAATGATTTTGGCTTTATTGAAACACCATACCGTAAGGTTGATCAAGGCAAAGTAACCCGTAATGTTGTGTACTTGTCTGCGATTGATGAAGCAGGTCATATTATTGCACAGGCAAACGCTAAGGTAGATGGTCAAGGTCAGTTTGAAGCTAAATTTGTTCAGTGTAGGCAAGATGGCGAGTTTGTAATGGTTGCGCCTGAAGAGATTCATTATATGGATGTTTCGCCTTCGCAAGTGGTCTCTGTATCTGCAGGTTTGATTCCATTTTTGGAGCATGATGATGCGAACAGGGCATTGATGGGTTCAAATATGCAGCGTCAGGCTGTGCCGTTGGTTCGTGCTGAAAAACCACTTGTGGGTACTGGCATGGAAGCGGAAGTGGCGCGTGATGGTGGTGTATCTGCTGTAGCACGTCGTGGTGGCATTGTTGAGCGTGTGGATAGTTCGCGAATTGTGGTGCGCGTGCATGAAGATGAGCAGGTAGAGGGTGAGCCGGGCATTGATGTGTACCGTTTGTTTAAATACCGCCGCTCGAATCAAAACACTTGTTTTAACCAGCGTCCGATTGTAAAAGTGAATGATATTATTGCGATAGGTGACATCATTGCTGATGGACCGTCTACCGACAGAGGCGAGCTTGCTTTGGGTAGAAATGTGCAGGTCGCTTTGATGCCTTGGCGTGGTTACAACTTCGAAGATGCGATTGTGATTTCTGAGAAGTTAGTGAAAGATGATGTGTATACATCTATTCATATTGAAGAGTTTAATTGTATTGCGCGTCAAACCAAGTTGGGTGATGAAGAAATCACCAGTGATATTCCTAATGTAAGTGAAGATGCGTTGCGTCATTTGGATGAATCGGGCATTGCTTATGTGGGTGCAGAAGTCAAAACAGGCGATGTGTTGGTCGGCAAGATTACGCCTAAAGGTGAAAGCCAGCTTTCGCCAGAAGAAAAATTATTACGTGCGATTTTTGGTGAAAAAGCCTCTGACGTGCGTGACTCTTCATTACGTGTCAAACCAGGCGATGAAGGTGTGGTGATTGATGTTCAGGTCTTTACGCGTCGTGGAGATGAAAAGAACTCACGCGCCAAATCCATTGAAGAAGCATCGGTTGAACAACTTTATACGGACAAAGAAGATGAACGCCGTACGTTAGAAGGGAATGTTTGCTCACGTTTGCAACGATTGCTTACCGATCAAAAGGCGGTGAAAGTCAAAGGCTTAACAGCAGGTGATACGATTCCAGATAATCACTTGGCTTCATTAAGTGTGCGTGATTTATCTGCCTTGTCGGTAGCTGATGATGACATCAACACTCAAGTGGCTTCGATTCTAAGTAATATGGATGATGAGCGCGAACGTCTTGAACAACGCTTTGAAGAAAAAGTGGCAAAAGTACGCGAAGGCTCTGAACTTAAACCAGGCGAATTAAAGGTGGTTAAAGTATTTGTGGCGATTAAGCGCAAATTGCAGCCTGGTGATAAAATGGCTGGTCGTCATGGCAATAAAGGTGTGATTTCGGTGATTGTGCCTGAAGAAGACATGCCTTATGCCGCAGATGGTCAAAGTGTTGATGTGTGTTTAAACCCACTGGGTGTACCATCACGGATGAATATTGGTCAGATTTTTGAAGTGCATATGGGGCATGCTGCTAAAGAGTTGGGCAGACGTTTAGATGAAATGGTGCGTGCGGAAGCTAAAATTGAAGAGCAACGTGAGTTTTTGCTGGAAATTTACGAAGGTGATGCTGCTGCGACCACCAGCATCAAGAAAATGGGTGTTAAAAGTCTTGAGGGCTTGGTAGATACGCTCAAAGGTGGTGTGCCCATTGCCACACCTGTATTTGATGGGGCTAAAGAAGCAGATATTACCCATATGTTGAACTTGGCTGAGGTGGAAGCTGATGGTCAGATGACCTTGTATGATGGTTATACGGGCGAAGCTTTTGACCGACCGGTGACTGTAGGTCAAATGTATATCTTGAAGCTGCATCACTTGGTTGATGAGAAGATTCACGCGCGTTCGACAGGCCCCTATTCTTTGGTCACGCAGCAACCGTTGGGTGGTAAAGCACAATTTGGTGGTCAGCGTTTTGGTGAGATGGAAGTGTGGGCATTAGAAGCTTATGGTGCTTCTCATATTTTGCAGGAAATGTTGACGGTCAAAGCTGATGATGTGCAAGGTAGAACGAAAATGTATGAATCGATTGTGCGTGGTGATATGCAATTTGAGGCAGGCATTCCTGAATCATTTAATGTGATGGTGAAAGAAATGAATGCGTTGGCTATTGATATGGCGATGGTTAAAAAACCTGTAGAAGACGAAGGAGAGTAAGGCATGAAAGAGTTATTTAATTTATTTCAAAAACCCAAACGTGCTGATGACTTTGATGGTCTGCGTGTTGGTATAGCAAGCCCTGAAAAGATTCGTTCGTGGTCTTATGGTGAAGTAAAAAAACCTGAAACCATTAACTATCGTACTTTTAAGCCTGAACGTGATGGTTTGTTTTGCGCTAAAATCTTTGGTCCAATTAAAGATTACGAATGCTTGTGTGGAAAATACAAACGCTTGAAACATCGTGGTGTTGTGTGTGAGAAGTGCTCAGTTGAGGTGATTCAATCTAAAGTGCGCCGTGAACGTATGGCACATATTGATTTGGCCGCGCCTGTAGCACATATTTGGTTTATGAAATCACTACCTTCGCGTATTGGTTTGTTGCTGGACAAAACCCTCAAAGAATTAGAACGTATCTTGTATTTTGAGTCCTATGTGGTGCTGGACCCTGGCTTGACCAGCCTTGACCAATACCAGTTGTTAAGCGAAGAAGAATATCTCGAAGCCTTTGAAGAGTATGGCGAAGAATTTCGTGCTGCGATGGGCGGCGAAGCGCTGCGTGAAATGTTGAAAAACATTGATTTGGCAGAAGAGCGTCAAAGTCTTAGGGCTCAAATCGCTGCGACCAAAGCTGTTACTAAACTGACCAAGTTGACCAAGCGTTTGCAAACCATTGAAGCTATGCTGGGCTCAAACAATCGCCCTGAATGGATGATTTTGGAAGTGATTCCTGTATTGCCGCCTGAAATTCGTCCGTTGGTTCCCTTGGATGGCGGGCGATTTGCCACATCGGATTTAAATGACTTATATCGCCGTGTAATTAATCGCAACAACAGATTGAAGCGTTTATTAGAACTCAACGCTCCCGACATTATTACCCGCAATGAAAAACGCATGCTGCAAGAGTCTGTGGATGCTTTGTTTGATAATGCACGTCGCTCTAAACCTATTGCTGGCAACAATCGTCGACCACTTAAATCACTTTCTGATGTGATTAAAGGCAAACAAGGTCGTTTCCGTCAAAACTTACTGGGTAAACGTGTGGATTATTCGGGACGTTCGGTGATTGTGGTTGGCCCTGAGCTGAAACTACATCAGTGTGGTTTGCCCAAGAAAATGGCTTTGGAATTATTTAAACCCTTTATCTATCATAAGTTAGAGGTGCGCGAGCTGGCAACAACGATTAAACAAGCACGCAAATTGGTGGAGCAAGGTATTCCTGAAGTATGGGACATTTTAGCTGAAGTGATTCATCAACATCCTGTGATGCTTAACCGTGCGCCAACGCTACACAGACTTGGTATCCAAGCGTTTGAACCGATTTTGATTGAAGGTAAAGCGATTCAGCTACACCCTCTTGTCTGTACAGCGTTTAATGCTGACTTTGATGGTGACCAAATGGCGGTGCATGTGCCGTTGTCGGTTGAAGCACAAATGGAAGCACGTTCATTGATGATGGCATCGAATAATGTGTTATCACCAGCAACAGGTAAACCTGTGATTGTGCCGACTCAGGATATGGTTCTTGGTATTTATTATTTAACACGTGAACGCCCATTTGAGCCAGGCGAAGGCATGATTTTTGCCTCGGCAGATGAAGTGCAGCGTGCTTATGATGCAGACGTGGTGAATATTCACTCGCGTATTACGTGCCGCATTCGTGGTGCGCGCGAAAAAACCACGGTAGGGCGTGCGATTTTGTCTACAATTTTGCCTGAAAACTTGCCCTTTTCGAGTATTAACCGTGTGTTAGGTAAAAAAGAAGCGGCAATCTTGATTGAAGAGTGTTTTATTCTTTCGGGCAATAAAGCAACAGTATTATTAGCTGATCGCCTGAAACACTTGGGTTATACTTATGCGACACGTTCAGGCGCATCATTTTGTTTGAGTGATGTGATTATCCCTGATAACAAAACAAGCTTGGTTAAAGGCACAGAAGACGAAGTGCAAGAAGTGCAACAGCAGTATCGTGATGGTTTGATTACTTCAGGTGAGCGTTATAATAAGGTCGTCGATTTATGGACGAACACCACTGAAAAAGTAGCACGCTCTATGATGGACAACTTGCAAACAGAGCAAGTGACTTCTCCAGATGGTTCGAGCACTGAATCCATGACCACGTTTAACTCCGTGTATATGATGGCAGACTCTGGAGCGCGTGGTTCAGCACAGCAAATTCGTCAGTTGGCGGGTATGCGTGGTTTGATGGCAAAACCTGATGGCTCTATCATTGAAACACCCATTACGGCGAACTTCCGTGAAGGTTTGACTGTATTACAATACTTTATCTCTACCCACGGGGCACGTAAAGGTCTTGCTGATACTGCACTTAAAACAGCGAACTCAGGTTATTTGACACGACGTTTGGTGGATGTGGCACAAGATTGTGTGATTCGTGAGCAAGATTGTGCTACTGAAGATGGCATTACAATTTCTGACCTTGTCGATGGCGGTGAGGTGATTGAACCAATGTCAGAGCGTGTGTTGGGTCGCGTCTTGTTGGAGTCTGCGGTTGACCCACTTTCAGGGGTTGAAATTGCGCCTGCGGGTTCGATGGTGAATGAAGATTTAGTGACGAAGATTGATGAATCGAACATTGAACAACTGCGTATTCGTTCGGTATTGACTTGTGAATCCGATGATGGTGTTTGTGCAACGTGTTACGGTCGTGACCTTGGTCATGGTACACCTGTTGGTATGGGCGAGGCCGTTGGCGTGATTGCTGCACAATCGATTGGTGAGCCTGGCACACAGCTTACGATGCGTACTTTCCACGTGGGTGGTACAGCATCGCGTTCAACTGAACAGGCCAGTGTTGAATCTAAATTTAATGGCACAGCGCAATTGGAACATGAAATTGTGGTGACGGATACCCAAGGCTCTGAAATTGTGATTAACCGTCACACTGAATTGCTGGTCATGGATGTAAAAGGTAAAGAAGTGGAACGTCATCGTATTCCTTATGGGGCGCGATTGTTGGTGAAAGCGGGTGCAGAAATCAGCAAAGGTAAAACCTTGGCTGAATGGGACCCTTATACCATGCCATTGATTGCCGAAGTTGATGGTAAAGTGCGTTATGTGGATATTGTCGAAGGCAAAACGGTACGTGAAGATGTGGATGAGGTGACTGGTCTTTCATCACATGTGGTGATTCAAGGATCTGATGCGAGCTCTGCAGCTTTGCGTCCGCAAATGCAATTGGTTGACCCGAAAAATCCTGATGATGATCCTATTATTATTGCGCGTACGAATGTTCCTGCCCGTTATTTCTTGTCACCGGGCGCAATTATGAACCGCGAAAACGCTGAAGAAGTACGTGCGGGTGATGTTTTGGCACGTATTCCGCGCGAAACTTCAAAAACCAAAGATATTACAGGTGGTTTACCACGTGTTGTGGAATTGTTTGAAGCGCGTAAGCCTAAGAGTTTGGCCTTTATTTCTGCTGCTGATGGTACGATTGCTTTTGGTAAGGATATTCGTGGTAAGCGTCGTATTTATGTTGAGCCCGATGATGGTGGCGAAGCTTTTGAATACCAAATCCCTAAAGGTTCACACATCAATGTACAAGAGGGTGATCGTGTTCGTAAGGGTGAACGTTTGATGGAAGGCTCACCTGCACCACACGATATTTTGAAAGTATTGGGTGTTGAAGCTCTGGCCAATTACCTTACCGATGAAGTGCAAGAGGTTTATCGTTTGCAAGGCGTGAAAATTAATGACAAACACATCGAAGTGATTGTGCGTCAAATGATGCGCCGTGTTCAAATTATGGATCCAGGAGCATCTTCTTATGTAGCTGGTGAACAAGTTGAGCGCAAACAAGTGATTCGCTTGAATCGTAAGTTGGTGGCAGCGGGTCAAACACCGGTTCGTTTTGAGCCAGTATTGCTTGGTATTACCAAAGCTTCATTGAATACCGAATCGTTTATTTCTGCGGCATCATTCCAAGAAACCACACGTGTGATTACTGAAGCTGCTTTGGCGGGTAAAACGGATTGGTTGAATGGCTTGAAAGAAAACGTGATTCTGGGTCGTTTGTTGCCTGCGGGTACGGGCATGGCGGTGCGTAATGCTCCGCAACCAGGTCAAGATGCTGATATTGAAGCCGAAGCGGTGGAAGTTGCTGAAGAAACACCTTCATCTGACATTGAGACTGCTGAAGGCACGGTTGTGGAAGAGGTCGCGCAACCAGAAGAGTAAAAACAACTTAGGGAAGTGCTGAATAATGCATGATTGATGATGCCGTATCGCAATCATGCGTTGTTTAGCACGACCATAGTTTTTTGTGCTTGTTGAAGTGATGCAAAGAGGTTAACGATGTTACAAAAGTTATATGGTCTGTTTTCAAGAGATATTTCAATTGATTTAGGTACTGCAAACACGCTGATTTACGTGCGCGGTGAAGGCATTGTGTTGAATGAACCATCTGTGGTTGCAGTTTATGAAGGTGGGGGCATGAAAAACAGACGTGTTTTGGCGGTAGGACAAGATGCCAAGCGTATGTTGGGGCGCACCCCCGATTCGATTCGGGCGATTCGCCCACTCAAAGATGGGGTGATTGCCGACTTTGTCGTCACCGAAGAAATGCTGAAACAATTTATTCGTAAAGTGCATAAACGTGCTTGGGGCATTGCACCACGTATTGTTATTTGCGTGCCTTATGGCTCCACACCGGTGGAGCGCAGGGCGATTCGTGAGTCTGCGTTATCGGCAGGTGCGCGCCAGGTGTTTTTGATTGAAGAGCCGATGGCAGCAGCGATTGGTGCTGGCTTGCCCGTGACGGAAGCCAATGGTTCAATGGTGGTGGATATTGGTGGCGGCACGGCTGAAATTGCGGTGATTAGTTATGGCGGCATTGTGTATTCACGTTCGGTTCGCGTGGGCGGAGATAAATTTGATGATGCCATTATCAATCATTTGCGCCGTAAGTATAGTTTGCTTGTTGGTGCACCTACGGCTGAAAAATTAAAGATGACTTTAGGCACGGCTTGTGCACAAAGTACACGGCGCGAAATGAATGTGAAAGGGCGAGACTTGATTAATGGCGTGCCGAAAAGTTTACGTTTGGATGATTCTGATATTTTAGAAGCATTGATTGAGCCAGTGAATGCGATTGTTGAAGGTGTCAAAGTGTGTTTAGAGCAAACACCACCTGAATTATCAGCTGATATTGTAGATAAGGGTATTGTTTTGACGGGCGGCGGCGCTTTGTTGTGTGGTTTGGATAGCTTATTGCGTGATGAAACAGGTTTACCCGTTACTGTGGCAGACAATCCATTACATTGCGTCGTTTTGGGTAGTGGACGCGTGCTTGAAGAATTGGACAAGATGCGTGGCGTTTTGTTTGAAGAATAGATATGCAGCCGTCTCAGCAGCATAAAAGACAGTATGGTTGGTGGTTCTTTTTATTTGCGGTTGCGCTTATATTGTCATTTTATTTACCTGTTGGACAAAAGCTAAAACTTGCGGTTGCGCCTATTGTGCATGTGGTTCAAGCGCCTGTACGTTGGTATGAAGGTTTTTCGTTATGGTTCGAAGACAGTGCAGACTTGCAAAAGAAATATGCCTTATTACAAACCAACAACGCACGGCACGATGTCGTTGCTTTAGAATTAACCGCCTTACGTACGGAAAACCGTCAGCTTAGACGTTTATTACACATCAATGAGTCGCCGGGTTATACTTGGCAAGTGGCGCGGGTGGTTAGCCGCAGCCCAGAAGAAAAAAGCAGACGCTTAATCTTGGCATCAAGCCAAACACACGTGGATAATGTGATTGTCTCCGATCAAGGTTTGGTCGGTTTAGTGGATGATTCGGGCAAGAAACATGCTGTAGTACGCACGATTTTAGATGCTTCGATTGCTGTGCCTGTGACCATGCAAGGAAGCAATTTGGCTGCATTGGTTCGTGGCGACGGCTCTCATCTTATGGTTGATTTTGTGCCTGTAAAATATATGCCCAAGGTGGGTGATGTGTTACTCACCAGCGGTGCAGGTGGTTTGTTTCCTGCGGGCATTCCTGTGGCTAAGGTGTATGAAGTGAGTCCGATTGAAGGTGGTGTTTTTGCACAAGTCAAAGCCCACCCTGTTGCCCATTGGCAACGTCATGCATGGTTGGCTATTGCGGCACAGCAGCCTATTGATGCTTTATAATGCGCTCACTCAGTCTTCTTTTTTATGCAATACTTGGACTCATTGTCAACATGAGCTTTGCAGGAAGTTATACGCAGCCTGACTGGTGTTTGGCTATTCTGTTAGCCAGCTTGTTGAGTCATCGAGAGAGCTGGCGTTGGGTATTACCATGTGCATGTTTACATGATTTGATGTTGTATGATTCAGTTGGCGTGACTTTTCCGTATTTACTTTTGCTCAGTATAGGGCTTACTTATATTGATCAAGATTTGGGTCAAGGGCAGCCCCAACGCTGGTTGGCATTATGTGTAGGTTGTTTTCCTTTATGGTTGGCATATTCAAATGTGTGGGACTGTTTGCTGACCATGGCATTAACAGTGATGTTGTGGTCTCTTTTATCGCATCAACGAGAGAAGGCTTATGTGGAGCCAGCTTAAAATTCGGCAACGCTACGAACAACGTATTCAGCTATCTATATTTATTCTGGTTTGTTTGTTATGCATTTTATTTGGGCGTATGGTTCAAATGCAATGGGTGCAACACCAACAACATTTGACACAAGCAGAAAATAATCGCATTCATGTTTCGCCTATTTTACCCACGAGGGGGGTGATGTTTGACCGTTTTGGTTTGGGGCTGGCAGTGAATGAGGTGTCTTATCAGGTCACACTCATCCCAGAGCGTGTGGAAGATCTTGAGCAGACTCTAAAGGCGTTGCAAGGTTTGATGCAGTGGTCAGCGCATAAAATGAAACGCATGCACAAGCGGATCGAGCAATCACGCTCTGATCGTGCTGTTTTATTGATGGATAAGTTACCTTGGCTGGCGGTTGCGCCTTTGGCCGCACGATTACATCATTATGCAGGTTTAGATGTGGTGGCAAGCACACATCGATACTACCCTTATGCTGTTGCGACATCACATATGGTGGGTTATTTGTCCTTGGTGCGTCAAGCAGACATCCAAAAAGGTTACTTACGCACGGAATATGTGGGAAGAAGCGGTTTAGAGCGCATTTTAGAAGCGCGATTACATGGGACACTGGGTTATAAACATGAAGAAGTGGATGCTAAAGGTCGCCGAGTCTCTATTTTAAAAACGGTATTGCCTAGCATGGGTGACAACATCCACTTGAGCTTAGATGTGCAACTCCAAATGGTGGCAGCACAAGCTTTGGGTGACCGGACGGGTGCTGTGGTGGTGATGGATGTTCATACTGGAGAAGTGTTAACGCTATTGAGCCAGCCAGGTTATGATAATAATAAATTCATCATGGGTTTGGAGGTGGAGCAGTGGAACGCTTGGTTAAATGATGAGCAGCGTCCTTTGCTTAATCGCACAACACAAGCTGCTTATCCGCCTGCTTCAACCATGAAAATGGTGACTGCTTTTGCTGGGCTGGTGCATCATTTGCCTTTAGCGCATGGGACAACACAATGCCCTGGTTATATTGAGTTGGCAGACAGAAAGATTCGTTGTTGGAAAAAGCGGGGGCATGGTCAAGTTGACTTACATGATGCGCTGGTTCATTCATGTGATGTTTATTTCTATGAAATGGGTGATGCTTTAGGTATGGGACGTTTAACAGCAGAGGCAAGGCGCTGGGGATTTGCTGAAAAAACAGGCATTAACTTGCCGCCTGAGTCCCGCGGACTACTGCCTGAAACAAGCGCTCTGCAGGGGCGAAAAAAATGGTATCGTGGCGAAACGATGATTGCTGCGATAGGGCAAGGTGCTGTGACCGTAACACCATTGCAAATGGCGCGCTTTGCAGCTGCGATTGCGAATGGTGGCACAATACTTACCCCCCTTTTGGAAAAAGGTGAGGCGCGAAGGGTGGTGCGAACACTTGAAGTAAAGGCGACACACTTGAAACAAATCAGAGATGGGATGCGCGATGTGGTGGCGAAAGCGACGGGCACAGCCCATAAGGCACTTGGCGCAGCGGCGTGGGCAGTGGCTGGAAAAACGGGTACAGCACAGGTGGTGGTGATGTCCAGAGATGAATCGCGCAGCTTTTCTAAGGCTAAAAACCATCAAGACCACGCTTGGTTTATGGGTTACGCACCTTTTGACAAGCCGCAAGTTGCCATTGCCGTATTTGTTGAGCATGGCGGACACGGTGGCAGTGATGCTGCGCCTGTAGCAAGGGCGATTGTGGATGCTTTAGCAGCACAAGCGGTGCAACCTTGATGCCTATGATTCAACGCTGTGATCCTATCTTATTATTGTGTTTATTGTGTTTGTCGGCTTTAGGCATGGCAACTTTATATGCCGCTGTGCATGCAGGGGATGTGGCGATATGGTATAGGCAAGGCAGCTTTTGGCTGTTGGGGTTAGTGGCATTTTTGATGATGTGTTTCATTCCTATTCGCGTGATTGGGTTGTTGATTTGGCCAGTCTATGGCTTGACCTTAATCGCTTTATTGTTGGCGCCAGTGTTGGGGGATGTACACATGGGGGCGCGGCGCTGGTTGGATTTGGGATTCATGCGCATGCAACCTTCTGAATTGATGAAATGGGTGTTGATGTTAACGCTGGCTTATTGGTTTTCCATGCGTGAAGCCTCTTCATTGCGCAGTGTGAGCATGGCACTTTTCTTGACCATTATGCCTGCTGCATTGATTGTGATTCAGCCTGATTTGGGGACAACGCTGGTCTTATTTTTGGCTGCTCTGGCGATGATTCTGGTTGCTGGCTTTCCGTGGCTTTGGTTTACAGGTTTGGTGGCAGCAAGCCCGCTTGCGGGTTATGTATTGTGGCAATACATGTATGATTATCAAAAAACACGGGTGTTAAGTTTCCTCAACCCCGAATCTGACCCCTTGGGTGCAGGTTATCATGTGATTCAATCTTCAATAGCCATTGGTTCTGGCGGAATTTTTGGCAAGGGTTACCTTGAAGGTAGCCAATCACGACTGCACTTTTTACCCGAACAACATACCGATTTTATTTTCGCCGTGCTTGCTGAAGAAGGCGGTTTGATTGCAACGGCATTGCTTTTTTTACTGTATGCTATTTTGATTATTCGTATTTTAATGATTGCAATGCAAGCGCATAGTCGTTTTGCAGGGTTGATTTGTGTCGGAGTTGCTTCGATTTTCACCTTATATGTATTTTTT
>CAZWPS010000021.1:0-13797 GCA_964635775.1 uncultured Zetaproteobacteria bacterium
ACTTAAAACAACAACAACACTTTTCATTTGCACACGTCAATTTAGCCAATCAAACTGCCATGGCTGATGTGTTTGCCACACAAACCTATCATGCTGTGGTGAATTTAGCGGCACAAGCAGGTGTACGTTATTCCATTGATCATCCACATGTATATGCTGAAAGTAATTTGCTGGGTTTTTTGAATGTATTGGAGGGCTGCCGAGCACAACAAGTCAAACACTTGCTGTATGCATCATCATCTTCAGTCTATGGTGAGCAGAAAAACATGCCATTTTCAGTCAATGATCAAGTTGACCGCCCTATTTCTTTATATGCTGCAACCAAAAAGTCCAATGAATTAATGGCTTATGCATATGCACATTTATATGGCATCCCCATGACTGGTTTACGTTTCTTTACCGTTTATGGCCCTTGGGGTCGCCCTGATATGGCTTATTTTAAGTTCACCAAAGCCATTTTTGAAGGTAAAAGCATTGATGTATACAATCATGGGCAGATGCAACGTGATTTTACCTATATTGATGATGTGGTGGAAGCACTTTGCCGTGTATTGCAACAACCACCTGTGTCTGAACAGCAACAAGCTCCGCATAAATTGTATAATATTGGCAATCATTCACCTGAAAAGCTCATGGATTTTATCAACGTCATTGAACAAGCTGTGGGCAAGAAGGCGGTCAAAAACATGTTACCCATGCAAGCAGGTGATGTGCCATCAACCTATGCTGATGTATCCGATTTGATGGCTGATGTTGATTTTAAACCCAATACATCCATACAAGAAGGCATAACCAAGTTTGTAGCTTGGTATAAAGATTATTATGGAGTTCATCTATGAAACGCGATTTTACAGCTTTATTTGCCCATGCAGACTGGTTTTCACCTGATTTAAGCCGAACTTGGGTGCGTTATATCAATCACCATGAGCCGAATGGTCGCTGCTGGTTTGTCCCTGCAACACAACATCAACCTGTGTTATCGGTCATCATCCCCACTGCCGATGCCGATAGGGGTGGTTATTTTATAAAACTCATGCAATCACTCAGCGCTCAAGACATGCAAGATTTTGAACTTATTGTACTCAAAGGTGATCAACGCCAAGGGCGCGGTATTAATATTTGTGCGGCAATGGCCAAGGGTAAATACTTGCTGACCGTAGATGATGATTCCTCATTGCCCGATGCCCAAACATTCACAAAAATGATTGCCGCCATGGACGAACATGCCGATATTGGTATGGCAGGTGGTAATAATACGGTGCCTGATTGGGCAACACCATTTGTAAAGCGGGTGATGACACAAGTACCTCGCCGCAGTTGGCAGCCTGTGTCTGAGATTGTTGATTCGGATTTGGCAGAACACCCTTGTTTAATCATGCGTGCCGATTTATTTCGTCAAGTTGGTGGTGAAAACGAAGTCATTCCTCGTGGTTTAGATCCTTATTTACGCCAAGTCTTTCGGGAAGCAGATACGCGCGTGGTGGTATTACCTGATATTATTTATCATCATTTACCGCCAGAAACATGGTCTGGTTTGTTGGGGCAAATGTATCGTAATGGTTATCAAGCAGCTTATGCCAATATCCATTCGCCTGAATGGGTGATTGAAACACCCGCTAAACATGGCGATTTCACACTTAAAATGCCATTATGGAAACGTATATTACGTTATCCTTGGCGTATGTTCGGTAGCGTTTTGCAAGGACACTGGTTATGGTTCATATGTCAAATCTGTTATGCATGGGGTTTTGTGCGTGGTTGGTGTAAAGAATCAGGAGGGCGCAAAGATGGCTGAACAACACGACTGGTCGCAGGATGAAAAATTCTTTTCCCGTTCATGGACACATATTTTTTATTTTTGGAAACTGCGACAAATCATGTTGGCAAAAACAGTGCGCAACATACTGGAACAACGAAAAGCCAATGAAGCAATGATTGTGGTGGACTTAGGTTGTGGTCCTGGCACAAATCTATTTGATGTTTACGATGCCAGTGCTGATATGCAATATGTATCATGGTTTGGTTTGGATTTGAACCAACGTGAGGCAGCGATGGGTGCAGCACGCAGCACTTTTCGCAGTAAACAGCGACAAAAAGATACGATTCACTTTATGTCAGGTGATATTTTCAAGCTTCCTTTTGCCGATAACAGTATTGATATTTTAATTTCATCAGAAGTCGTTGAACATTTGCCCGACCCCTTACCTGCTTTGCAAGAAATGCAACGTGTTCTTAAAGTTGACGGTTATGCCATGTTAACAACCCCCAACCCACGCAACTTGCCTGAAATGTTTGGCTATTTTTTAGATAAAATCACCTTTGGCGGCTTTAAAAAGCTGTACTGGAAAGGACAAGATGAAATTTCAGCACCGCCCTTAGATGCTGAGGTTGGTTTTGGGCATGTTTCTGTACATCCATTTCCTGTGTGGCGAAATTGGTTGAAGCAAGTAGGCTTACCTGTTGTCAAACAGGTGCGAGGTCCCCTATTATTTGGCAGTCCTTTTTTTGATCGCCAACGTTTTTTGTTGGGCATATTAATCATGTTAGACCCCATATTAGACAAGTTGCCTTGTCGTTTTTTAACCACCACCAACTTAGGCATGTTGTGTCAAAAAAAGTCCCTCAAAGAGGGGAAATAAATGCGTTTATGTATCGTAGGTAGTGGTTATGTTGGTTTGGTCACCGCAGCTTGCATGGCGGAAGTGGGTCATCATGTGGTGGGCATTGATATTGATGCGGCAAAGGTTGATTTACTCAATGCTGGTGGCATTCCGATTTATGAACCAGGCTTAGACGCTTTGGTACAAAAGAATAAGGCACAAAACCGCCTGTCCTTTACCACCGATTATGCTGCTTGTGCTGATGCTGATGCTGTCTTTATTGCTGTTGGCACACCGCCTGATGAAGATGGTTCGGCAGACTTGCAATATGTCATTGCCGCATCAAAAAGTGCCGCTGCTTATATGCCTGATGGCTGTTTAGTGATTGTGAAATCCACAGTTCCCGTAGGCACAACCGATCAAGTTGATGCTGAAGTCAATGCGGTGATGGCAAAACGAAAGGCATCGGTTGATGTCGCTTTTAATCCTGAATTTTTGCGCGAAGGTTGTGCTGTCGGTGATTTCTTAAAACCTGATCGCATTGTCGTGGGCATAAAAAATCCAAACAGTGAACCTGCATTGCGCCGTATGTATGCTGCATTTAATCGCAATCGTGAGCGCATGGTGTTTATGGACAGACGCTCCGCCGAATTGACCAAATATGCTGCAAACTGCATGTTAGCCACACGTATTTCATACATGAACGAGCTTTCACGTCTTTGCGACGTGGTCGATGCAGATATTGAGAGTATTCGTAAAGGTATTGGTGCTGATGAGCGCATAGGTCCTCATTTTTTATATGCTGGTATTGGTTATGGCGGCTCCTGTTTTCCTAAGGATGTGCAAGCCTTATTAGCCACAGCCAAACAATATCACGTTGATTTTCCTGTCGTTACAGCGGCTTGGCAAGGCAATCAACAACAACGCGCTTGGTTTATTGAGCGTTTGTTAACGGTCGTTAAAGCGCAACAAGCACAAAGCGTAACCTTGTGGGGCTTAGCCTTTAAACCTGGCACAGATGATATGCGTGAAGCACCGAGTATTGATGTGATTAATGCTTTATTGGATGCAGGTGTGCAAGTCAAAGCATGTGACCCTGCGGCAGTTACATCTGCACAAGCCATTTGGGGCGATCGTATCCGTTATGTTGATGATGCTATATTGGCATGTGCCGATGCCGATATATTGGTGGTATTAACCGAGTGGTTGATGTTTCGTGAACCTGATTGGGCAGAAGTGCAGCAGCGCATGGCAGGGCGTATCGTGTTTGATGCGCGTAACCTTTATGTCAAAACAGAGCTGGAACAACATGGCTTACATTGCATTAATATGGGACGTGGACACTCTACGTTAACACCTTAAGGGAGCACTGATGTGTGGATTTGTAGGTATTTTAGGAAAAACAAACACATTTGAGCTCAAGCAAATGGCAACACAAATCGCCAAGCGCGGCCCTGATGGTTCAGGCATACATCAGTCAACGCACTTTTCAGCCATTCATCACAGACTTGCCATTATTGGCCCTGATGCGCGCGGTGCACAGCCGATGTGTATTGATGATGTGGTGCTGCTCTTTAACGGCTGTATTTATAACTATAAACACTTAAAACAACAGCTTGAAAAAGATGGTATTCATTTTACATCCGATACAGATACTGAAATCATCCCCCACCTTTACCGCCGCTTTGGTGTTGCCATGTTTACGATGTTACAAGGCATGTTTTCCATTGTATTATGGGATAAACGTCAGCAAATATGCATCATAGGGCGCGATAGTTTTGGCGAAAAGCCCCTTTTTATCTGCGAACAAGCTGGGCGCATGGGTTTTGCTTCATCATTATCAGCCTTTGAACATGGAAATTGGTCTTTAACACCCAATGTGCAAGCCGTCGCTGATATTTTAACCACCATGCGCTGCCAAGCCCCGCAAACCATGTATGAAGAAGTCTTCCAGCTTCCTCCAGGCTGTTATGCCATGACACGCATAGGGCAACCACTGCAATTACGCCGCTACACTTTTGTCCCCGAAGCAGACCAACCTTTAGACTTAACACCTGCTGAGGTGCGCGGCGAAGTGAAGCAGATGTTGGTTGATTCAATATTGGCAAAAACCATATCAGATAAACCTTTAGGCGTGTTTTTATCAGGTGGTGTAGACTCATCACTCATTGCTGCTGTCCTCAAACAAGAAAGTACACAAAATGTACATAGCTTTTGTGTGCGTTTTGGCGATGCACCTCAAGATTATGATGAAAGCCATGTTGCGCAAAACGTGGCTAATCATTTGGGTATTGAGCATCAAACGTTAGAGGTCAATGCCCAAGCAGGTCAAGTTTTAGATGATTTGGCAAGCGCTTTTGACATGCCTGTCACCAACTCTGCTGCCTTGCCCATGTATTTGATTAGCCAAGCCGCCAAAGAGCATGTGGATGTCGCATTATCAGGCGTAGGTGGTGATGAGATTTTCGGTGGTTACCCACGTTATTTGGGTTTAAAATGGCAGCAAAAGCTACAAGGTTTTCCCGCACGAAAATTGCTGTTCAATATCGTGAATCACTTTGGCGATAGTGCCTCAAGTCGTAATCTAAGGGGGCGTTTACGCAGATTTTTACACACGCTCGATCAAGCACCTGCCCAAGCTTATCAGCAATGGACATCCACCACAGCCCAGCCTTGGTCAGACATATTTCATGGCGAACAACAAACCATAAAACCACATCTTTGGCAACGCAGTACAGATGTGGGGGGTGGTTTATCGGGTTTGTTGACCAATTATGGTGTGGTCAATGGTGCTATGATTTATGATGTACAAAGCTATTTGAGTGATGATTTATTAGCCATGGGTGATCGCATGAGTATGGCATCTGGTTTGGAATTACGCGCACCTTTTTTAGATACAACACTGTTTCATTTTATGGCAACCTTAGATGAGTCATGGAAGGTTCAAGGCTGGCCATGGCAAGGTAAATTAAAGGTTTTACTCAAAGATATTGCCTGCGACTACCTACCCAAAGACATTGTCTACCGCCCTAAACAAGGTTTTATGGCACCCATTAAACATTGGTTAAGGGCTGATTTAAAAGATGATATTCAACATATGATTGCCAACCAGCCTTTGGGTGGTTTGGTGCGCACTTCATTTGTACAAGAACAATGGCAACGCCATCAACAAGGTGAGGATAAATCCGATATTTTGTGGGGGTTACTGCTTATGAATCGTTGGATGCAACAGCGGGGGTGGAAATTTTGAGTTTGCGTGTGTTGGTCGTTGCCGATGTTTCAGCAGAACATGTGCACGGCGGTGCAGAACGCATGTTATTTCATCATTTACGCGCCTTAAAAGAAGCAGGCATGAAGGTCACAGTGTTAACCCGTCAGCCCACGCCTGATGCCGCCTCAACAATAACATTAAACAGCGGTTTCACCGAACATCGCTTAACCTTTTCAGGTGATAAGGGTTATCAAGGTTTAAAACAGCTTAAAATTGAAGCTAAACGATGGTGGACAGCACATGCCCATGCTTTTGATGTGGTGGTCGCAGAGCAACCCTTTGTGATGTGGGCATTACTCAAAGCAGGCTGCACATTACCACGCTTACAAATTTGCCACTCCTTTGCTTTTGAAGAATATGCAACACGCCATGGCTTACAACAAACGTGGAAAAACAGGGTTATTACATGGTTTATGCGCCGTTTAGAGCAAAAAGTGTACCGTTCTGCACAAAAACACCTCATTTTAAGCCAATTTATGCAACAACGCTTGCTTAATTTTTTTGCAATTGACTCAAGCTCCACCATGGTTGTACCTGGGGCTGCAGATGCGCCAATCAAACGCAGTGCCGCCATGCGTTCATCTTTGCGACAACAATTAGGCTGGCAAGCACCCACCATCATCACATTGCGTAACTTAGTGCCGCGCACAGGTGTCGATTTAATGATTCAAGCTGCGGCTATTGTTCAACATACACGTGATGATGTGCGTTGGGTCATTATGGGTGATGGCTTATTGCGTCAGTCTTTACAACACATGGCGACCAGCTTAAATGTGGGTGATAAGATTGAATTTACAGGTTTTTTGTCTGAAAAAGAGGTTCACCATCGTTTGCTTGCTGCTGATGTATTTATGGTTCCCACACGCGCACTCGAGGGCTTTGGTTTGGTCACTTTAGAGGCCAATGCTTGTGGCTTGCCCGTATTGGCAACACCCATTGCCGCCAACCAAGAGCTTGTACCCACCATTATCCATAATGCCTTGGCAAGCTCGGCATCACCAGCCGCTTTAGCCAAACAGTTATTATTCATGTTAGACGAAAATATCAATGAACAACAACGTCAAAACATACAAAAAGAAGCTCAAAATGCCTACCATTGGCAACACCATGATAACAACTTTATCACCTTGCTTAACACAACGATGATACGCTCATGATGCACAACTCTGCATACAAACAAATACCCTGTGAGGATTTAAGATGAGAATTTTACACATCATTACCCGCATGGATGGGGGTGGTTCAGCAGTCAACACCTTAATCACAGCCCAACAACAAGCCAAGCAAGGTCACCATGTCAAACTGGTCTTTGGCAACAGTGATGAGTCGGCAATGTCAGCAGCTGAAAAGGTGCTGGTGGTTGAAGGGTTGCAAGCTTTTCGTAAGTTGGGTGGTTTTGTTGAGGTTGTGCCTAGCTTAAAACGCGGCTTAGGCTGGCATGATCGTGAGGCTGCGCATCAGCTGCGAATATTGATATTACAAGGTTTTGACATCCTACATACCCATACCTCAAAAGCTGGAGCCTTAGGACGTTGGGCTGCCTCAAGGTGTCATATTACGATCATTCATACACCGCATGGGCATATTTTCCATGGTTATTTTGGAATCCTTAAAACATGGTTGTTTGTGCAAGTGGAACGCTATTTAGCCAAAAAAACCACGGTGCTGATTGCCTTAACCCAAGCTGAACGTGATGATCATTTGGCTTTAGCTGTGGGGCAAAAAGAACAATGGCGCGTGGTCCCCAGTGGCGTGGATGTGGATGCGATTAGTGATTGGATATGGCAACACCCTGTTGCTAAGCAACATCGATGTTGGGATGTGGTTTCTGTAGGGCGTTTGGTTCCCATTAAAGGCATGGAGCGTTTAATTCAGGCTTGGGCATTGGTGGTCGATAAAAAACCTGATGCCCGCTTGGCATTGGTTGGTGATGGTGAAGAGCGGCAAAACTTAGAAAAGTTAGCCGCCTCATTAGGCATTGCCGAACATGTATTTTTTGCTGGCTGGACCGATCCCCTACCTTACCTTGCCAAAGCAAAGGCATTTGCTTTGCTTTCCCACAACGAAGGCATGGGGCGTGTGGTTGTAGAAGCAATGGCGGCAGGGCTGCCTTGTATTGTATCGGATGTGTGCGGTTTAAAAGAGCTGGTCGACGCTCAAGTCGGCTGTTGTTTGGATGGGCAAGATTTCCCTGCTATTGCCCAAGCTTTATTAACCGACTGGAACATGCAGACCCGTCGCCAAGCAAGAAAACGCGCGCAATCCTATTCCATCACATCCATGATGCGCGAGCTTGATGATATTTACGCTTTATTCTTATAACCATCAAACATAGAGCGGACTAAATTCTCTTTATGTTGATAAATCGCGACAATCACACCCAAAACATGAGCCGCAATGAGGATTAACATCAATTCAGGCACTTCATAATGTACCCATTGCGAAAAATCACCTAAACTTTCCGAAATAGGCAAGCTTAATGCCCAAACAGGCCCTGTATATTCGCTCCAGCCTAATAAAATAAGCCCTGATACCATGATGGTGAGCAAACCTGCCAATAATGCAAAAACCATGGCTCCACCCAAAGGATTGTGTCCTAAATAGTGGGTTTGATGTTGGTTATGCACAATGGCTTTGAGGTTTTTAATGTAATCGGAAACCCTGAAAATAAAGCTGGAAAAACGTGCGTAAGGTGTGCCTATAAAACCCCACACCAATCGAGCAATCACCAATAAACTTATAAAGTAACCCAACCACTCATGGATTTCATCATAACCATATTCAGCCGTCAGGTATGCTGCGCTAAAACTCAGCAGCAAACTCCAGTGAAATATCCGCACAAATCTATCCCAAACCAATACCTTCATCGCTTTATCCTTGACATCATTCATCAGTCTTCCCACTTACCAAAGCCTGGTATACGCACATCATCCTCTTCAAATGAGCCTGTATTGGCCGTGATGTGGCAAGCTACACAGTTGCTCCATGATTTTACTTTATCGTTTCCTGTGACCATGCGCAAAGAGATTTCATCATGTTTGCGTATAAAATAACGTACTTTAGTGATGCGTAATGGGGTTTCATCTGCACCAATGGAGCGCATCATTTTTTTCGAGCGTTTATAGTCTGCATCATCAGCTGCATTTTGACTTAAATAGCTTAAGATATGCTGACGATCCGCCTCATCAAGCTCTGCATTATCACCAAAATGATGTTCTAAGGCATCTTTTTGCATCATTTTATACCACGATCGCTTAGGCAGTAATCCTGGTTGATAAGCAAAGTGACATTCTGCACAATTACTTTTGTACAACCCATAATCAACCGCTTTCACCCCCGGTTTTTCCGCAAAAAAGCCAAAACCAAACCCATCATCATCGTCGGCAACTGCCGCAGCCGAAAAAGCAACACTCAAGGCAATCAATAAAAGGCAACGCAACATTATGCACGCTCCATGTAGTCGCCCGTTTCTGTGTTTACCTTCACCTTTGTCCCCGACTCCAAATAAGGCGGCACCATAATCGCTGCACCCGTTTCTAACTTGCCTGGTTTATACGAGCTCGTTGCGGTTTGTCCCTTGATCGAAGCATCACATTCCACCACTTCCAAGACCACAGTTAAGGGTAATTTAACATTTAAAGGGCGCTCATCATGGAATTCAACTTCCACTTCCATTTCAGGCAACATATAAGGCATTGCCGCCTCGACCATGTCTTCATTAAGCGCGATTTGGTCGTAAGTTTCAGTGTCCATGAAATTATATTGCCCACCATCGGCATACAAAAATTGCATTTTACGTTGATTTAACACCACACGTTCAATTTTTTCAGTGGAGTTAAAGCGTTTGTTGGTTTTGTTGCCTGTTTCAATATTACGCATTTCCACTTGCATACATGCCACGCCCTTACCTGGTGTCACATGTTGGATTTTCATCACTTTCCATAGTGCTTTATCCCAATCCAAAATATATCCCGCACGAATGGCTGTTACATTGATAATCATGAAATCCCCTAGCTTGTGTTTTTAACCTATCTTTCTCAACATGATAAAGCATGCTACAATTGGCTATATTTTAAAAACGAAGCTTAGCCCTTATTTGGCTTGGCAACAAGCCTCCGGAGCAAACCCATGCGTATTCCCTTGCAAGAAACCTTTGATCGTTTTCTGCTTCATCTGCAAAATGAAACCACCATTAACCCTGAAACCATCACCCAATGCGAGCAAACATTTCAATGGTTAAGTGAGTATTTGGTTTATTATTCTGATTTGTTTCAAGCAGAAGAAATAGAGGATGATTCTGATACTCAAGAATGGGAAACATCGCTTGAAAACTTTGTCTCCCAGCTCATTGAAGGCGAACAAGACCAGCCCCCTTCACTGGAAGGTTTACCTTTTCATAGCATGAATGGTAGTTATTTGCGTGACTTCTTAGGTTGGCATTTATTGCGTGAACCCAGCAGCAACTCCTTAACCGTCCAGTACTGTGCCGATCATTTAACCGACTGGGTTGACTTTTGTTTTGATCATGGCTGGCTTCAGACTGAAGCGCACCAACATTTCATCGAGTCCCTACAAACAACCTTGCCCGATGCCAAACGTGCAGTCATTGCGGCACATTTATTATTATATCACATCCGTTTAGGTGGCGGTATTTCACCACCTTTACGCGGCAAACGCTTTGAGGTGTTTAAAGAAGGACATGCCCGCATTGCAGCACTTGAAAAAAATAAATTATGGTTATCTTTTGATAGTGAACCCAAAGATAAGATTGGTCCTGTGCTGCTTCCTGAAATCATTTTACAACAATTACGTTGGGGTGATGTGCTGGATATTGAGCTAGGCAAACGCGGAGAAACATGGACTATTGTGGATGTTGGACCTCTCTACCCTTCCATCATTTATGTTGAAGCAGCAGAAATGGAGCTGGCTGATAAATTAATCTAATCTCAACATAACGATTCACGAATGGGAGCACGATATGCCTTTTAAAACCACAGACCTTTATGATGAGCATTTAGAATCTTTACAAGTTGCCACACCTCTATTTCGTGATTTTGGTGGGAAAACCAAATTTCATGGGCAAATCGTCACCCTGCAAGCCGTAGATGACAATACCTATCTTAAAGCATCCTTTTCCCAAGATGGTCACGGCAAGGTCTTGGTCGTGGATAGTGCAGCTTCACTACGTTGTGCCATGATGGGCGATGTCATGGCAGCACTTGGCGCAAGCCATGGTTGGGAAGGTGTAGTGATTCATGGTTGTATTCGTGATTCAGCCGATGTGGCAAAAGTACATATTGGTGTCAAAGCCATTGCCACTACCCCGCGCAAAACCACCAAGCGCGACCAAGGTGTTTTAAATATCCCTCTGCGTTTTGCCGATGTTCTCTTTCGCCCAAATGACTACCTTTATGCTGATGAAGATGGCATTGTCGTCAGTGCGCAAGCCTTGCTATAAATTGCGATTAAAATCCAAATGCCATGTAGTGTAATGTAATCGTAGGGACAATGAGGGCTAACCTAACATGGGGTATTCCATACCATTACCCTCATAGGCTTATTTGCTCTTTAAGTTAAATACACCATCCCAATCTTCAGGCGGCGGCGTGCGCACAAAAGCTTTAAGGCGGTTTAACATCACTTCATATAAACCATCTTGAGGATTGCTTGCATACAGTTGAGCCATCAATTTCGCCGCATCACGATAATGCCTATGCAGCATCAAACTCCATGCCTTTTCATAGACACGGCAAGCTTGTAATACATCATCCCCAATATCATTCCGCTCAGCAAGTGGCTCATACAAATCCACAGGTTGCGATCTGCCCACCACGCGCACACGATCGACAAAACGTGCTGCAACTTGATCGCGCACCTGTAGGTAAGTATCTTTACTCATTAAAATCGGCACACGGTACGCTTTGCAAACGCCTTCAAGACGCGCTGCAAGGTTAACGTGATCACCCATCATGGTGTAATTCATGCTTGTTTCTGTCCCCATATTACCCACAACCATAGGTCCACTATTTAAACCAATCCGAACATGAACCTCTGGTAAACCTTCAAGCCGCCACTCCTCACGCAAAGCAGATAATGCCCGTTGTTGATGCATGGCAGCAATCACACAGCGCAAAGCATGGTCATCCATATCAATGGGCGCACCAAAGAAGGAAATAATCGCATCACCTTCATACTTATCAATCGTGCCACCTTGATCCAAAAGAATATCGCTCATGGCTGAAAGGTAACGATTCAAAAAAGCCACCAATTCAGATGGGCTTAAGTTTTCAGAAAATGTGGAGAAGTTTGCAATATCCGAGAAAAAAGCAGTTAAATGCTTTTCTTCACCACCCAAACGTAAGGAATCTGGGTTTTTAGCTAAGTTTTCGACCACAGAAGGTGCAAGATAATGTGAGAACGCATCATGAATAAAGGCGCGCTTGCGTGATTCAATGATGTATTCAAGTAATGTTATCGGCACTGTCGCTAATAAAACAGCCATGATTAAATAGGTTTCTTTAATCCAAATATTATGCGCTGAAAACATCCATTGTGAAAAAATAACCATCAATATTGGGAAGCCAATAATACACAAACCTTGAATCACAGGGGTGCGCTTATGTACCAAATAACCTGCCAATAATGCCAGCAACAACACACCCAACAATTCTAACACTTCAACTGCTGGTGGGCGTTTAATTTCTTCACCATTTAAGATGTTCGATAATGCCACAGCATGCCCTTCCACCCCAGGAAATATCGAGTCAAAGGGGGTAGGACGATAATCGTACACACCAATGGCAGTCACGCCAAAAATAACAATTTTATCTTTTAACTCATCCCCTTGAAGGCGGTCATTTAAAATATCTGCTGCCGAAATATGTGGGAATGTGCGCCCTGGACCATAGTGGTTCAGCAACATGCTCCCACGCTCATCTGTTTGCACAGGAAAATCACCAAGCTGCACTTCTTCTACACCAACACTACCCACCGTGACCGACATATTCGGCCAATCTAAAAACATGCGCAGCGTTTGCATCGCCATCGATGGATATACGTAACCATCCATTTCTGTCATCAAGGGAATGCGGCGCACAGTACCATCACTATCTGGGAAAAAGTTAAAGAAACCAATCGCATCGACTGTTTTTGTAAAACGCGCTAAATTACCTTCAATAGCAGCAATATGCGGCATACTATGCATGGCTTCTTTGGAGAATTTTGCCGTCATCGCAAGGGAGCGCATTAAAGATGCTTCTTCTTCGAGTTTGCTTTTCACCAACGATGGGGCATTCGCACCACGCGGGTAAAAGAAATAACCAGGCACCAACTGCTCTTTAAACTTCCGCATTGTGGCTTCTAACACTTCATCCATATCACCCAAATCACGATGCGAACTCAACCAATCTAATTTTTCTTGGGCATAAGGGTCGGTTAAAGCAATATCCCCCAACAAACGCACTGCATCATCTACAGCATTGCCTTGCGCTTCAGAAAACACCATATCAAAACCCAATGCTTTTGCACCATATTGACCTAATGCTTTATCAACAAGGGTAGCGATTTTATCACGCGACCATGGCCAACGACCAATTTCAGAAAGCGAATTGTCATCCACAGCAATAATAACAACACGAGGGTCTGGCTCAATCTCGCCACGGGTTTGAAAGCGAAAATCCAACGCTTTAAGTTCAAATTGTTCTAAGGTGTTGGGTTGCACAACAGCTAAACTTAACGCCACGATTGCCATCACAACCACCAACGGAAAACCTAACCACTTTGCATTTTGTTCAATGAATTCAGCAATGGCATGCAACAAGAGCAACTCCTTCAAAGCACATATCTATAGGTGCAACGTAGCCCCTGTCTAATATACAAATCTCCGAGCCCACGAGACTAAGGCGAAACTCGTATGCCGTCTTCTGC
>CAZWPS010000022.1:0-13009 GCA_964635775.1 uncultured Zetaproteobacteria bacterium
TCCTTTTTGCGTTCGTTAGAATCTTATAAACGCTCAATGGCTACGGATACACGGGTTGTGTTATCGCCAAGCTCTGAGTTTTTCAGGTATTTTGAGAAAGCACGTTAATTTCTTAGTGGTATGGATGATTTATGGGTAGCTATTGGCTTGGTTTTGGTGTTGGAAGGGGTGCTGTATGCGCTCTTTCCACATGCCATGATGGAGATGCTGCGCAAAATCCCTGATATGTCAGCGGCTTCGCTGCGTATCATGGGTTTGAGTTGCTTGGCTGTGGGCTGGTTGATTGTGTGGCTGGTTCGTGGTTCATGAGTCATTAAAATCCATATTTTGTAAGTCTATCGCATGAATGTTCATGATTAAACACTATAAATAACATCAATTTGAATTTTAAGAGGTAAGTATGTCTAAAGAAACCATGAATTTCCAAACCGAAGTGAAGCAACTTTTGGATTTGATGATTCACTCACTCTATTCCAACAAAGAGATTTTCCTTCGTGAATTAATTTCAAACGCATCAGATGCAGCCGATAAATTGCGTTTTGAAGCAACTACGGACGATGCTTTGTTTGAAGGTGATTCAGATTTGCATGTTTTTGTTTCTTGGGATAAAGAAGCACGTACCATTACGATTCGTGATAATGGCATTGGCATGAACCATGAAGAAGTGGTATCCAATATCGGGACGATTGCACGCTCTGGCACCAAAGAGTTTTTTGGTCAGCTCTCGGGCGACCAAGAAAAAGATGCCCATTTGATTGGTCAATTTGGTGTGGGATTTTACGCTTCCTTTTTGGTTGCAGATACCGTGACTTTAACCACGCGCCGTGCAGGTTTAACGGCTGAGCATGGTGTGCAATGGGAGTCTAAGGGTGATGGTGAGTTTACCATTGAAACAATCAATAAAGCACAACGTGGCACAGAAATCACCTTGCATTTGCGTGAGGAAGCTGATGAATATCTAAATGATTGGAAACTTCGCTCCACCATCAATAAGTATGCAGATCATATCCCATTCCCGATTCGTATGCTTAAACCAGCAGCGCCAGCAGAAGAGGGCAAAGAAGCAGAACCCTCCGTTGAGATTGAAACCGTCAACCAAGCATCAGCCTTGTGGACACGTGCCAAGTCTGACTTGAAGGATGAAGATTATCATGGTTTTTATAAACATGTTGCCCATGATTTTGAAGATCCTTTGGCATATGTGCATCAGCGTTTGGAAGGTAAGTATGAATATACATTGCTTTTTTATATTCCAAAACGTGCGCCTTTTGATTTGTGGCAAGCAGAGGCAACACATGGTGTAAAACTTTATGTGCGCCGTGTGTTTATCATGGATGCAACTGAAGATTTGTTGCCACGCTACTTACGTTTTGTGCGTGGTGTAATGGACTCTAGCGATTTGCAATTGAATGTGTCGCGTGAAATCTTGCAACAAAGCCCTGCGATGGCGGCGATGAAAAAAGGGGCAAGCAAACGTGTTTTAAGTTGGCTTAAAGATTTGGCGAACAAAGAAGAGGATAAATATGCTGAATTTTATGCTGAATTTGGTAATTGTTTAAAAGAAGGCATCATTGAAGATGGTTTGAATAAAGATGCGATTGCCACATTGCTGCGCTTTTCGACTACCGCCAGCGATGAGCAAACGGTTGCTTTGAGCACTTATGTTGAACGCATGAAAGAAGGGCAAGATACGATTTATTATATCACTGCCGACTCACTTGCTGCCGCTAAACACAGCCCACATCTTGAGATTTGCCGCAAAAAAGGTGTTGAAGTCTTGTTGTTAGCTGACCGCATTGATGAATGGCTGACTTCGCACTTGACTGAGTTTGATGGCAAAAAACTACAATCCATTGCCAAAGGTGAATTGGATTTATCGGCGATTGGTGAAAATGCTGAAGAAGAACAAAAAGAACATGAAGAAGCCGTAAAATCAGCAGAACCTGCGATTAAAAAGCTTAAAGAAGCCTTGGGTGAAAAGGTTAAAGATGTTCGTACCACGGATAGGTTAACCGCCTCACCAGCCTGTTTGATTGCTGATAATTTTGATATGAGCGGCAATATGGAGCGTATTCTTAAACAAGCTGGGCAAGATGTACCCAGTGCGAAGCCGATTTTAGAGATTAACCCAGAGCATGACTTGGTCAAACGCTTGGCAAAAATGCGCTCTAAAGACAAAATCGCCGACTTTTCGGATATTTTGTTTGATCAAGCGGTGCTTGCTGAAGGTGCTTTGCCTGAAGATCCAGCGGGTTTTGTGCGTAAAATCAATGCTTTGCTTGTTTCTTAAGTAAAAAAGATGTCTGCACTGCAATTTAAGGTTATGGCTAAAGATGCGACGGGTTTTGCCCGTCGTGCTGAATTGACCCTAGCGCATGGTAAAGTGCAGACACCTGTATTTATGCCCGTAGGCACACAAGCAACGGTAAAAAGCCTTACACCTGCTGATTTAATCGATGATATTGGTGCAGAAATCATTTTGAGCAATACTTACCATCTTATGTTACGCCCTGGTGCTGATATTGTGGAAAAAATGGGTGGTTTGCACAAATTTATGGCTTGGGATAGACCGATTCTAACCGACTCGGGTGGTTTTCAGGTATGGTCTTTGGGTGATTTGCGTAAAATCGAATCCAATGGTGTACGTTTTCAATCACATATTGATGGCTCTAAATGGTTTTTAGGACCTCAAGAAAGCATGGATATCCAGCGCAAACTTGGCAGTGATATTGTAATGGCTTTTGATGAATGTACACCTTATCCTGCGACATATGCAGAAGCGCGTGATTCTATGGAAATGTCGATGCGTTGGGCAAAAGACTGTCGCTTGCACTTGCCAGTGAATCATCAACAAGCATTATTTGGTATTGTGCAAGGTGGTATGTATGCTGACTTACGCCGTGAAAGTTTAAATGCGATTGCTGATATTGATTTTGAGGGTGTGGCGATTGGTGGTTTGTCCGTGGGTGAGCCTAAAGAAGATATGATGGCGATGCTGGATGCGCTTGCTCCCCACTTACCCCAAGATAAACCACGTTATGTGATGGGTGTAGGCACACCTGATGACTTGATTGAAGGGGTCAATCGGGGCATTGATATGTTTGATTGTGTCATGCCAAGCCGCAATGCACGCAATGGCACTTTATTTACCGATCATGGTAAAATTAATATCAAAAACTTAAAACATCAGACCGATGATGCGCCCATTATGCAAGGTTGCACCTGTTATACATGTCGCAATTTTTCAAGGGCTTACTTGCGCCATTTGTTTATGGCGAAAGAATTGTTAAGTTCGCGCTTGAATACGTTGCATAATCTTCACTACTATAGCGACCTCATGCAACGTGTGCGTAATGCTTTGACCGAACACCGCTGGCCAGTATTTAGGGATAACTTTTTAAATACATATAGAGCTTCATCTTAAAACGTAGTACAAAAAATCAATGCAACAAAGGATATTTAATGAACACAACAATCAAGTCTTCAATCATCAAAACAGCCGCAACCTTGGCTTTAATGGCTCTACCCACAGCAGCATTTGCTGAAGCACAAGCTGGTGGCGGTGGCGGTGGTTTTGTTGATTTAATTCCACTACTTTTCATTTTTGTTATCTTCTGGTTTTTCTTGATTCGCCCACAACAAAAACGTTTAAAAACGCATCATGAAATGATTCAAGCCTTAAAAAAAGGTGATAAGGTCATTACGGGCGGTGGTTTTTTTGGTACAATCATTGATGTGAAAGAAGACAGTTTAAAAGTTGAAATTGCTGATGGTGTGCGTGTGAAAGTAAAACAAGATACCATTCTTGATTTGCAATAAAAAACGTTAAGCCCGCATTATTTAAGCTCATTATTTAAGGAATATACCATGCAACCATATGCCAGTTGGAAATTTTGGATGATCATCACCCTATTTATTGGGGCATTGATGGGGGCTGCGCCGAATGTAAGTCATGTGCCAAGTTGGTGGCCAGCATCAATGAGTCAGCCCTTAAATTTAGGGCTTGATTTAAAAGGTGGTATTCACTTGGTAATCGATGTGGATATTGAAAAAGTGATTGAGCTTGAGGTTTCAGGCAATGTCAAAACGGTGATGCGTGCTTTGCGTGATGAAGATATTTTTTATCAAAAGCGCCCAGTAAGCCAAGGCTCACAGATTCATGTTGTACTCAAAAATAGTGAGGATGCTCAAGCAGCAGCTCAATTGCTGCAAGATGTGTTGATTGGTTATGATATGGATGAGCCTGAAGAAGGCACACTCGTTTTTACACTGACCGAAAAAGAAGGTAATGAGCTTAAAAAATATGCAATTAACCAAGTCATTGAAGTGATTCGGCGCCGTGTTGATGCTTTAGGTACATCTGAACCTGTTATTATGCGTCAGGGTGAGCGCCGTGTTTTGGTGCAGCTTCCTGGTTATCAAGATTCAGCAACAGCAAAACAAATGATTGGGCAAACTGCTCAGCTTGAGTTTAAACTCGTTGATGAGAAGGGCGAAAAGAATGCAAGGGCAGGTTATATTCCGCAAGGTGATATGCTTGGTTATTTTGCCGATGGGCGAACTATTTTATTAAAAAGGCGCACTGAGTTATCAGGTGCTGATGTCGCGATGGCGCGTTTATCCATTGATGCTGAAAGCGGTGAGCCTGCTGTATCACTTAAATTCAACAATCAAGGTGCGCGCAAATTTGATCGCTTAACCAAAGAACATAAAGGGCGTCGTTTTGCTATTTTGTTGGAAGGCATTGTGCAATCTGCGCCTGTCATTCGCGAACGTATTTCAGGGGGGACAGCTCAAATTACGGGTTCCTTTGATACGGCAGAAGCTTTGAATTTAGCAATTGTGTTGCGTGCTGGCGCACTTCCTGCACCCATCAAAATCGTTGAAGAACGCTCCATTGGTCCAAGTTTAGGGCAAGATTCGATTGACCAAGGCTTGGATTCAATTATTTATGGTTGTGTGGCGGTACTCATTTTTATGATGTTGTATTATCGTTTGTTTGGCCTGGTGGCTAATATTGCATTATTGTTTAATATTTTACTCATTGCTGCTGCCATGAGCATGTTTGGAGCGACCTTAACCTTGCCTGGTATTGCTGGTATTGTTTTAACCATTGGTATGGCAGTGGATGCTAATGTATTAATTTTTGAACGCATACGAGAAGAAATGCGTGCAGGGAAACCGCCATTTGCAGCCATTGATGGTGGTTATAATAAGGCACTGTTAACCATTATGGATGCCAATATTACCACTTTAATCGCTGCTTTATTCTTGTTTCAATTTGGTTCTGGTCCAATCAAAGGCTTTGCCATCACCTTGGCTGTGGGTATCGCGGCATCAATGTTTACCGCAATTATTGTAACCCGCGCTATCATTGTCTTGTCTCATCGCAAAAAAACAAAACTCAAAACATTGAGTATTTAAGGAATTATCATGCAACTTATTAACCCTGACATTAATATTAATTTTTTAGACTCACGAAAAAAAACCTTATCTATTTCAGCTTTTCTCTTGCTGGCTTCGATAGCTTTGGTCATGTTCAAAGGTTTAAACTTAGGCATTGATTTTACAGGTGGAACACAGGTTGAAGTACGCTTTCATCAACAAGTGGACATTGCAGATATTCGCAAGTCTTTAGAACCTGTAGGTTATGCTAAAGCGGCGATTCAAGAGTTTGGTTTACCCACAGATATGTTGATTCGAGTGCAAAATAAGGAAAACATCGAATCTTCTGTGATTAGCACAGCGATTTTGGATGCTTTGGGTAGTTATTTTGGGCCAGATCAGATTGAAATGCGCCGTGTTGAATATGTAGGACCGCAAGTGGGTGAGGAGTTAAAAACTGCAGGCATGTTCGCAGTTCTTTATACTTTACTTGGCGTTTTGCTGTATGTGATGATTCGTTTTAAGTTGCGCTTTGCTTTGGGCGCGGATGCCGCCTTGATTCATGATATTGTGATTGTCGTGGGTGTATTCGCACTATTGGGCAAAGAGTTTTCTTTGCCTGTTGTTGCAGCCTTACTTACGGTACTGGGTTATTCGCTTAATGATACCATTGTGGTCTTTGATAGAGTTCGTGAAAATTTTGACCTCAACCGTCAGAAGAAACGCCCTGCAAATGAAGTGGAGATATGTAACCAATCGATTAACCAAACATTATCACGCACCTTAATGACCTCTATTACCACTTTATTGGTCGTCTTTTCCTTGTTCTTCTTAGGTGGTGAAGTCATCCACGACTTTGCTTTTGCTTTGATTGTGGGTATTTTTGTTGGAACGTACTCATCCATTTTCATTGCCACACCAGTCATGCTTGCTTTAGAAGGTACATTTGAGATGAGTGAAGAAGAACGCAAAGAAATGGAAGCTCGCCCTTAGCCTGATGTTAGGAACCATGATGAAAGGGGATGTTACGCCTGATTTAGAGCGTGGGCAGCGTGTATTTCATGCTTATGAAGATGATTCGTTCAAATTTGGCAAAGAAACCATCACCACACACTTTTATTTTCATCAAGGTAAGGTTGTTCAACCTTGGAGTCATGGTCAACTTGCAACACTAAACATTGAAGATTTCAGTTGGTTAGAAAATGAGCCGCCTGAAATGCTCATTGTGGGCACAGGACGAAGGACAAATTTCCCCAATGCTGATGTTTTAGATTATTTAAGCACATTACACATTGGTTTTGAATGTATGGACTCACGTTCAGCAGCCAGAACCTTTAACTTGTTGGTTGGCGAGGGGCGAATCATTGCTGCGGCGATGTTATTACCCAATGTGAGAGGCTAAAATTATTATGCCACGCTATGAACTTATGATTGAAACCCACTTTTCCGCAGCCCATCAGTTGCGTGATTACCCTGGTGATTGTGCGCGTTTGCATGGGCATAATTGGCATGTTAGCTTGTATGTAACATGTGAGAAGCTAGATGAACTTGGGCTTGGCATTGATTATAAAGTCATGAAAAAAGAGCTGAAAGAAGCCATCAAGCCTTGGGATCATTACAATTTAAATGATGTTTCACCTTTTGATGTCATTAACCCTAGTAGCGAAAATGTAGCCGCTGAACTCTACAAAGAAATGGCAAAACGGCTTGATAATAAGCGTTTGCATGTTTCACGCATTGAAGTTTCTGAAACATGTACTGCCAAAGTGACCTACTGGCCATGAAAATGGGCCTTTAATCATGCATGTTTCAATCGTTTATGCCCTACCTCACGAGCAGTGGCTTGAAGAACTTGATGTGCCTGAACAAAGCACAGTTGAGCAAGTATTACGCATGGGGCAAGTTTTAGAAAAATTCAAAGACATTGATTTAAGTGTGAATAAATTTGGTGTTTTTGCCAAATTGGTTAAGCTTGAGCAAGTCTTACATGATGGTGAACGCATTGAAATTTATCGTGCTTTACCCAAAAAACCACGCAACGCGCACGCTGCTGATGATAAAAAAGAGCGTATTCGCGCCAAAAAAGAACGTTTGCAAGCCAATACAGCACCATAAGAGGACTGATATGGCAACTTTAACCCAACAAAAACAATCCTTTATGCGTTTATGTTGCATAACTATTGCCATATTATTTTTATGTTCTTGTGGTGAATCGATTGAAGCCACCAAGGTTGAAGGGCATGCGCCTAAAGCGTATGAGAAAAACCCAACAGATGCCGTTGGTGTCGCAGAAGGTGATGAACAAATATCCCCTTTTGGCAAACCTGCGTATTAAATCTTGCTGTAACTATTCAGCACGCCTGAATTCAACACTTTTAAAATATTTAAAAGCACCCGTATTTACCCCTTGCTTAATAAAATCTCAGCACGTTGCAAGTCTTGCGGAGTATCCACACCTAAACAATGAAAATCACCCACAGTAACAGCAATATCATAACCATGGTGCAATACGCGTAGTTGCTCCAACTGTTCAATTTTTTCATTTTGGCAAGCTTCAAGTTGGGCATAACCCATGAGAAAGTCATGTTTATAAGCATACAAACCCACATGTTGTAACTTATCTTCTGGCGTAAGTGCCGCTTGATTTCTGGGGTAGGGAAGGCATGAACGGCTAAAGTACAGGGCATTACCCAAGGCATTACACGTCACTTTCACAACATTAGGATCATTAAAATCAGCTTGTTGACGAATGGGATGAGCTAATGTTGCCATTTGCAGGTTTTTCTGCTTAGAAAATGGGGCAATGACAGCGCGAATCGCCAAAGGCTCAAGCAGTGGCTCATCACCTTGTACATTAATGACCACATCACAAGGCACATCTGCCATTGCCTCTGCTAGGCGCTCTGTCCCACTTTGATGGTCGCTGCGCGTCATGCTCACTTGAGCACCATATTGTATGGCAGTATCGGCAATGCCTTGATGGTCAGTGGCAACAATCACAGCACCAATATTTGCCGCCAAAGCACGCTCAATAACATGGGCAATCATGGGTTTTCCTGCAAGTAAAGCGAGGGGTTTACCTGGGAAACGGGTTGAATCGAAGCGGGCAGGGATGCCAATGGCATAAGTGAGTTGATTAGACATTATGCCCCCTGATTTCCGCCCAACTTGCTGTAGCAGTGCCGACTTTTCCGACCACCACACCTGCTGCTAAATTGGCAGTCTTAGCCGCTTGTAATGCGGAGTCACCACGGGCCAAACTTGCTGTAAACACGGCAATTACAGTATCCCCTGCACCAGTCACATCAAAAACATCACGTGCTGCGGTGGGGATATGATGGCATTTATCACCATCAAATAAGGTCATGCCGCGCTCTGATCGGGTAATGAGTGTGTATTGTAAGGCAAGTGTATGGTGTAGCTTTTTTGCCATGGTTTCGACATGTTCATCTTCATTAATGGCTTGCATATTTGCCATTTGTGAAGCTTCCAATAAATTTGGCGTGATGAATGTAGCACCTTTATATGCATCGGTATGGGCGGGTTTGGGGTCAACGCCGATAATTTTCCCTTGAAGCTCTGGAATCAACTGGCGCAACAAATCAGGGGTAAGCACACCTTTGGCATAATCAGATAAAATCACCGCTGAGGCTTGAGGCAGTTGCGCACGAATGGCAGTGAGTAAAAATTGTTGCGCTTGGTCATGAATCGGTGAAACCCACTCATGGTCATAACGTACAATTTGTTGATGTTGAGCAATCACACGTGTTTTAATGGCAGTAGGGCGGTTATTTTGTTTGGTGAAGACACCAGAATCATCAGAATCGAGCTCACCCAAACGATGATGCACCCAACTTCCTGGCTCATCATTGCCCACCACACCAAACATGGCAGATTTGGTTTCAAGCGCATGTAAATTACGAATCACATTGGCAGAGCCACCCAAACGACGATCAATCTTAGCCACATGAACCACAGGAACAGGTGCTTCTGGTGAGATACGATGCACATCACCCCAAATAAATTCATCTACAATGATGTCACCAATGACTAAAATCATAGCCTTACACTCCTTTGTTGCATACGCGCTACGGCCTGTTGATTCACTTCGGTTTTGAGCAAACCACAAGCTGCTGAAATCTCTTGCCCTTTGGACTCACGCACCACAGCCACAATACCCTCTGCATTTAAAGTGTTACGAAACAAATTGATGCTTGCATCACTGGGGCGTTGATAAATGCTTTGGGGAAAAGGATTAAAGGGCAACAAATTGATGGTGCTGTTTAAACCTTTCATGATATGAATTAAACGATGAAGATCATCCTCACTATCATTAATGCCTGCAAGCATCACATATTCCACAAAAATACGCTTACGATGACGTGAATCAATGTATGCTCGCATCGCCTCTAACAGCGATTGTAAGGGGTATTTATTGTTGATAGGCATGATTTGACTGCGTATTTCATTGGTTGTAGCATTTAAGGACACTGCCAAGCTGCATGGCAAATCATCTTGAATCATTTGATAAATGGCAGGCACTAAACCTGCTGTTGAAATGGTGACTCTGCGTGGTGAAAATGCCATGCCTTGTGAATCAGTTAAGCGATGCACAAATTGCGCGACATGTGCATAGTTGTGTAAGGGTTCACCCATACCCATCAACACAATATTGCGTGGATATTTGCCCAAAATACGATGCGCTACCATGACTTGGCTCACCATTTCAGCGGCGGTGAGGTTGCGGGTTAAACCTGCCGTTGCAGTTAAGCAAAAGTTGCAACCAATGGCGCAGCCCACTTGCGAGGATATGCACTGGGTAATCCGATTTTTGCCTTGAATTAAAACAGATTCTACATCACGTGAGTCGGTCATGCGCATCAATAATTTTTGTGTCCCATCTGTGGACTGTTGCCTGCTTACAATAGGGGGCAAGTCGGTTGTGGTATGATGTTGCAACCATGCTAAAAGTTTTTTAGGAAAATGGGGGATGTTTTCAATATCAAACTCTGCATAGCGAAATACTTTGCCATTAATGGTGTTGGCATGGACTTCTGAAACACCCAGTTGCTGGCAAATTTGTAACAATTCTGCTTGGCTGATGGCAAAAAGCGATTGTTGATTAAGCGTGCTCACCAGCTTGTGCCCAAAGCATAGAAAAGGGAGCCTAAGCTCCCCTTTACAGACCATATTTTATTGCTCAATTAAAGACCAAATTCAGCTTTTTTAGCACTTACGTCTTCGGCTGTTGGTGGGGTGTGTTCAGTTACTTCGGCTAAATCAAAAGCATCACGATCTGAATCACACAAATCATTTAAGGCAATATCAGCTTCAAATATTTCTGGCACATCTTCTTCAGGGTAAATCGCTTCCCAAGGGCATTCAGGCTCACAAACTGCACAATCAATACACTCTTCAGGTGAAATCAATAACATATTGGGGTGCTCATCAGACACTTCTTTGGGTTGATAAAAACAATCCACAGGGCATACAGCAACACAAGCTGTATCAACGCAATCTTTACAAAGCTGGGTAACAACAAAAGCCATGATTATCCTCTCTGACTAACAATTTAAAAACTCAACATTCAAATGAAGGCGAACTATACGATGATTCAGCATTTAGCCAAGCGCAAATATGAACAGCAAACCTTGCCGCATGGTTACACCCTTATTTCATGATGAAAATGCCAGCTATCACCTCGTTGACAATCTTGGACTTAAAACAAGGTGTTAAGCGACGCTATGTGACAACAGGAATACGACATTGCATGTTACATACCTCCTCAAATCAGCATTCATCAGCACCGCCCTAGACAAATACAGGGTAATATTCGACAGCTTTAAGATGAATGCGTATGCTTCGCCCGTTTTATAGATATTGATAGATGAGGTATAACAATGAGCCAAAGTCCCACACCTTTACCAGCATTTTTAGCCTTGGCTGATGGGCGTATTTTTCATGGTTTATCACTGGGTGCAACAGGGCATACTGTGGGTGAGGTGTGCTTTAATACTTCACTGACAGGTTACCAAGAAATCCTGACCGACCCATCGTATACCGATCAAATTATCACCTTCACTTATCCACATATTGGAAATGTGGGTGTTAATGCAGTGGATATGGAATCGGACAAGATTGCAGTGCGCGGATTAATTGTGCGTGCGCCAGCGCGTCAAACATCGAACTACCGCGCTGAGCAAAGTTTAACCGCTTGGTTGACGACCAATCATGTAGTGGGAATTGCTGATATTGATACCCGTGCTTTGGTGCGGCATTTGCGTGATGGTGGTGCGCAACATGGCGTTATTGTGGCTGATAACATGTCTGAAAGTGCAGCGGTTGCCTTGGCAAATAGCTGGGAAGGTCTTGAAAATAAAGATTTAGTTGGGCAGGTGAGTTGCAAGGATAAGCACACTTGGCAACAGGGAAGTTATCAGCTTGATTCGGCCAGTTTTGCTAAGCCTAAGATGGAAAAACATGTGGTTGCTTTGGACTTTGGTTGTAAAAATAATATTTTTCGTAAATTGTCTGACCGTGGTTTAAAAGTATCGGTTGTACCTGCCAATACATCAGCAGCTGATATTATGGCGATGAATCCTGATGGTATCTTTTTATCCAATGGTCCTGGAGATCCTGCGGCAGTGGTTTATGCTGTAGATACGATTCGTGAATTAATAAAGGGTGACACTCCTATTTTTGGTATTTGTATGGGGCATCAGTTGTTATCGCAAGCCCTTGGTTTAAAAACATTTAAACTTAAATTTGGACATAGAGGTGGCAACCATCCTGTGCAAGATTTAAACACAGGGAAAATCGAAATCACCAGCCAAAATCATGGTTTTGCAGTGGCTGATGAGCATATCCCTGAGCATGTTGAAGTTACACACCGCTCGCTTTTTGATCAAACAGTTGAAGGCATAAAAGTTAAAAACAAGCCTATTTTCTCTGTTCAGTATCACCCAGAAGCCAGCCCTGGCCCACAAGATGCGGATTATCTATTTGATCGTTTTGCCGACCTTTTAAGTAAGGCTTGAACGACAACACAACGATGAAAATATGGGTGGATGCAGATGCCTGCCCTGTAGCGGTGAAAGAAATTTTGTTTCGCGCGGCACAACGCCTGTGTATACCATTGATTTTGGTAGCCAACAGCCGCATTACAATACCTCAATCGGATTATATTTCGATGTTACAAGTTGCAGCGGGCTTGGATGTGGCTGATCAGGAGATTGTGCAACAAATGCAAGCAGGTGACTTGGTCATCACTGCCGACATCCCCTTGGCTGCCGATGTGATTGATCAAGGTGGTGCTGCCCTTAGTCCGCGAGGTGATTTATTCTCTCCTGACACCATTAAAGCCAAGCTTAGTATGCGTAATTTTATGGATGAGTTACGCGGTAGCGGTGTTATCACTGGCGGACAAGCTGCTTTTAACCACAGCGATCGCCAAGCCTTTGCAAATCAACTGGATAAATTACTCAGAAAGTGCTGATTTCTTAGGCGAACCTTGAAAAACCTCGTGCGCGTCAAACGCCGTTGGTTTTTGTTCATGGCAAGGCGTCAAATGAAATGGAAAACAACAAGATTACTGCACTTTTCATCCAACAATGGCAGGGAAAAA
>CAZWPS010000023.1:0-4162 GCA_964635775.1 uncultured Zetaproteobacteria bacterium
ATACAACACTATTGATTATTATGGATGGTTGGGGCATTGGCTCAGGCGGCAGTGATGATGCGATTGCCATGGCGAACACCCCCAATATTGATCATTTAAAGGCAACGTGTGCCTACACAGAAATCAATACACATGGTAAACATGTGGGTTTACCCTCCATGAAAGACATGGGCGGTTCAGAAGTAGGGCACTTAACGATGGGTGCAGGCAAAATCCTCGATCAAGGACCAACGCGCATCAATAAAGCCATGCAAGATGGCTCTTTTTATACATCGGCTGCTTTGGCTAAAGTGATTGAAGTGGGGCAACAAGGCGGCGCTTTACACCTGCTTGGTTTGTTGTCTGATGGTAATATTCATTCACATATTGATCATTTTAAGGCTGTGATTAGGCATGCTGATGCGCAAGGTGTTGCGCGATTGTATATTCATGCTTCGCTTGATGGACGCGATGTGGGCATTCAATCAGCGCAGGATTATGTGTTACAAATCGAAACCTTGCTGAACGATATTTCGAACAAAGAAAACCGTGATTATGCCTTTGCCAGTGCCTCGGGCCGTGAACATGCGGTGATGGATAGGGATCAAGATTGGTCTAAGGTGAAGTTGGGCTGGGATGCCATGGTGTTGGGCAAAGCAGAGCATGAATTTGGCAATATGATTGAAGCCATTACGTCTTTACGCAGTGCAACACCTGATTTGATTGATCAAGATATGGATGGTTTTATCTTATTGGATGATGCGGGCAAAGCCAAAGCCACCATCCATGATGGTGATGCCGTATTGATGATGAACTTTCGTGGTGATAGAGCCATTGAAATCACGGAAGCTTTTGTAGAGCCTGATTTTTCAGGTTTTGAGCGTGGTCATGTGCCTAACATTACCTATGCTGGCATGATGGTTTATGATGAAGACAGAAATATGCCGCAATGGCAAGTCATGGGGCCTACCAAAGTGGATTATCCACTGGGTCGCTACCTTGTGGATCAAAAAATCAAACAATTTCGCTTAACTGAAACACAAAAATTCCCCCATGTGACTTTTTTCTTTAATGGCGGTTATCGCAAGCCTTTGGATGCTGCTTTGGAAGCGTATATTTTGATTGATTCAGACAAAGGCATATCTTTTGCTAACAAACCAGAAATGAAAGCATCCGAGATTGCCAGCAAAGCTGTGGAACTGGTGGCATCAAGGGAATATGGGTTTGGTTTAATCAACTTTGCCAATGCCGACATGGTGGGTCATTGTGGCAAAATAGCGCCTGCTATTGCGGCTGTAGAGGCTGTTGATGCGGCGATTGGTCGCATTGTTGAGGCTTTATCCAAGGTGGGGGGTAAAGCCATTATTACGGCTGACCACGGCAATGCGGAAGAAATGATTACCCATAATCATGGTGTTGAAGAACCATGCACCAAGCATTCGACCAACCCTGTTCCCTGCATTCTTTTTGCTGCAAGTGATACATTAGTGTTGGCAGATGCCGTCAATGGTCATGCTGGGTTGGCAAACTTGGCTGCTACAGTGTGCGACTTGATGGCGATTAAAACGCCAGATGGTTTGCAGCCTTCATTGTTGCAGGCGCAAAAGCGTTAAATATTTGAACGACTAGCGAGGGTCATGAATGACGCGATTAAAGGTATTATTTAAAAACTACATTACTGTTTTTTGGGCAGCATTATTGGGTTTGACCCTAAGCTTAGTGGCAGCACAATCGAGCATTTCTTTTGAAGAAGACTTTTTCCAGCAGGTTTTTGATCAACGTGCAGACAATCATTCAGCTGCCATTGAGCAAGGCTTGCATTTGATGCAAATTCAAGGGGTTCAACTGTTGCGGCAACTGGCGATTGAGGAAGATGATGTTTTAGATGTGGCTGAGTTTCAAGCGATTGCAGCTCAATTTCGTAATGATTCACCTGTATTTCATGATTTTATATGGTTGCCGATTGAGCATATGCATACTTTGAAGGATTTATTGCCCCTTGATTTGGCTAATCCTGAGCTTTATGTCAGTTTGATGGATAACTCTGTCTTTGGCACAACAGAAAACAAACCTTTTTTTAAACTGCTAACGAAAACACTGCAACATTCATTTGTTGACCCGCAAGAAACCTTGTTGGTCCTCGACACTGGCGAAGCTTCTGCTTTTCATATTTTGCCTTTGTTTGATCGTGCTGACGAGCAGCCTGAGTTGTTGGGTTTGTTGTTGCTGCATTGGCATCTTGGCGATGCGGTTGAGTTTGCAATTTCACCCTTCCCTAAAAGTGGTATGGATTTTGAAATCAGGCATATCAACACCATGATTTTAGATGATGTCACCGCGGATTATGTGCATTTATCACGTACGCGTGCGCAAGCGGAAACACTTGATTATAACCGCATCTTTAAGCATAAAAATGCATTTGATTTATTAGATCAGCGATGGATGTTAAGTTATAATAGTGCCCCTGTATTTATAAGTGAGCACCCATTAACCATGGTTTGGCAAACAGCTATTGCAGGGTTAATCATGACGTTATTGATTTGTGCCATTGTTTTATTATTGGCGCGGCGCACCTATTCAGTTGAGAAGTTGGTGGCACAAAAAACGGCAGAGCTTCAAGAAAGTGAAGCACGTTTTAGGCAAATGATTGAGCATATGCCTGTGGGTATTGCCGTGCATAAAGAGGGGATTATTGAATACTTAAACCCATTTTTCTTAAAAATCATTGGGGGTAAAGCGTTGGATGAGGTGATTGGTGAGCGGGTGTTAAAGTTTGTGCATCCTGATGATCATGCAAGGGTGATTGAAGATGCTCAACATGCGTTAACGGGTGATGATGTGCATAGTATGCCCGTGCGTTACATCACGTCAGATGGTGAACGCCAAACCCATGAAATGCTTGCCAGCCGCACCAGCATTGTAACAGATGGTGTGCTTTCTTCAGTGACCATTGCTTTGGATGTGACTGAACAAAACAAAGCACAACGGGCCTTGCAGCTTCAATATCAAACATTACAAGCCGTATTGGATGCCTCACCGGTGGGTATTTGGATGGTGAATGCTGAAGGACGCATGACCTTGCTCAATCAAGCCTTTGCCAAAGCAGTGCATAGCTCTGAAGCTGCATTGTTGCAGGTTGCGCATTATCAAGATGTATTAAGCAAAGATATTGCGAATCAAGTCTTGGCTTCGGATGCGGCATGTTTGGAAAAACATGCGATGTACCATGGTGTTGAAACATATAAGGATGATAAAGGGGCTTCACATGTGTATGAAGTGATTAAAGTCCCTTTGTATGCTGATGAAGATAATACATTGCTGGGTGTGGTGGGTGTTTGCCTTGATATTAGTGCACGTTTGGCTGCTGAAGCAGCGCAAGAGAGGGTGCAAAAGAAAGCAGAAGAAGCGCAACATCTTGAGTCTTTGGGGGTGTTAGCTGGTGGTATTGCCCATGATTTTAATAATTTATTGTCTGTTATTTTGGGTAATGCTGCATTAGCGGGCAAACGTTTGGATGATCAGTCTATCGTGACACCATATTTACAGCGCATTGAACATGCCAGTGAAAAAGCGGCTGGTTTATGTCAACAAATGCTGGCTTATGCGGGTAAAGGTCAGTTTTTGATGAAACAAGTGGATTTATCCGAAGTTGTGCATGATATGGCACTCTTATTGGAAGTTTCATTGCATAAACATGTGCAAGTTGAATATAATTTAGCCAGTCATCTTGATTTGATTGAAGTGGACTCGGCGCAAATCCAGCAAGTGATTATGAATTTAGTGACCAATGCGAATGAAGCGATGGATGAGCAACTGGGCAAGATGTATATCAAAACAGCCATGACAACAGTTTTTGCAGCAGGTTTACCCCATCTTATTGGGCAAGAAGATGTGCGCGAAGGCGATTATGTTTATATGGAAGTGCGTGATGAAGGCTGTGGTATGGATGAGCAGACTCAAGGGCGTATGTTTGAGCCTTTTTTCACCACTAAATTCACGGGGCGTGGTTTGGGAATGAGTGCAATGTTAGGCATGGTGCGTAGCCATGAGGGCATGATTCAAGTGCAATCATCGCTTGGGCAGGGCAGTGTGTTTCGTGTTTACTTTCCTGTGGTTGCCAAGCAAGAAGTCAGGCAAGATGTGAAGCAACAGGAGCCAGCATTGGTGGGGAAAACGGATTGGC
>CAZWPS010000023.1:4262-10505 GCA_964635775.1 uncultured Zetaproteobacteria bacterium
GCATCAATATCCCAATCATCTGACCATACTTGATTGGCATCAGCGGCAATGCTGGCGGCAAGTTGTTTAAAGGCATGTTCAGTGATTTTTTGTAAATCATAAGCTTTGCCACGCACCTTGATGTTGCCTTGTTCAACCGCGCCAAACAAACGATAAATTTCAATATCAACTTTGCATGTTTCTTTGAGTTTAGTGGCGATTTTACTAAAGGCTTTGGCGATGCCATTTTGCGTGGTTAAACTACCACGCTCTGAATAACGACCTTTATCGGAAATGGTATAATCTGTGGTGCGAAAACCAATATCAATGATGCCAATTTTATCGGTGGCAAAACGTTTGTTTTCAGGGCGACCTTGGCGATTGAGCAACCTATCCATGACTGTACCAATGGGTTGTGGTAATACATTGACTTCATCAATGGTGATGTTGAGCTCTTGGCGTGTGCCTTGGGTATTGGTGGTGACGATGTTGTGTGTGCCACGTAACATGCCTGCTAATTCGGATTTAAACTGACGGTAGTTGCCAATGGGTAAGCCCACAACCAAATTGAGCGGCTCATCAAGGTTGCTTACGATTTTACTGATGGCAGCGAGCGCCAATACTTTGCTTGAAGTGGCGACAAATTGATTCTGATCAAGGGTAAATGTGCGGCTGGAGCTTTGGCGTTCGGCAAGCTCACCTACGAAATAAGCATTGCCATCAATGTCGATATGCAGATGTTCATCTTCTCCAGAATCCCCCAACAAATCTTCGCGAAATTGAAAATCAATAGCCTCACCATAAAGGGATTTAAAGACTAAAAAATCATGACCATCTGTGGCTTTGGTGAAGCCAAAACCAATATCAATGCCTATCATTTTGTTTGCCATATCCAACTCCATTTTACCCAATCATCTTGCAGAGTATTCAAACGCTACCTTAGAATGTCAATATTTCTGTTTATTTTCTCGAACTTAACTTGCTTGAACAGCGTGTGTAATATTTTTTGGCAGTGATTTTGCTCACGGGATGTTTGTCACACATATTTTCTGATAAGTAAGGAGCTTAGGGTTATGGCAAAAGTATTGATTGTTGATGATATGGCATCCATGCGAAAAATGGTTGCTTTTACACTGGAAAGCACAGGACATGAGGTCACATCGGCAGAAGATGGTGATGTTGCGTTGGAAATTGGTAAGAAGGAAAGTTTTGATTTGGTCATTACGGACGTGAATATGCCAAATATGGATGGCATTAGCCTGACTAAAGCATTAAGAGAGCTTCCTGCCTTTAAATTCACACCGATTTTATTGCTGACCACTGAAGCAGGGAAAGATAAGAAGATGGAAGGCAAAGCAGCTGGAGCCACAGGTTGGTTGGTGAAACCGTTTGACCCAGATAAACTGCTTTCCACCATTAAACGTGTTTTAGGTTAGTCTTGTATGTCCATCGACTTAGAACAATTTAAAGAGATATTTTTCGAGGAAAGCTTTGAAGGCTTGGATGCCATGGAGCAATGTTTATTGCAAATGGAAGGCGGCTCTGATGACTTAGAAATCGTCAATACAGTATTTCGTGCTGCCCACTCGATTAAAGGTGGCAGTGCAACCTTTAACTTTACAGCAGTGGCAAATTTCACCCATGTCATGGAAGGGCTTTTAGATGATATGCGTGAAGGTAATCGCGCCGCAGATCAAGAAGTCGTCAATATTTTGTTGCAGTCGGTCGACTTATTACGCGAGCTTTTGACGGTTATTCGTGAAGGCGGAGAGGTGGCAGAGTCGGAAGTTGCTGAATTGATGCAAGCGTTACAGGTTTTGCGTGGTGCTGAGGTCGAAACAAACGATACAGCGCCTGATGAAGCAGCAACGACCGAGGAAAAAAGAAATATCACGCAATGGAAGATTGTCTTTGAGCCACATGAAAACTTACTACAAACAGGTAATGACCCTGCGCTACTCTTGCGTGAATTGGCGGTGCTTGGTGCGTTGACGGTTGAATGTGATGATAGCCGATTGCCGGCAATGGATGACATGGATCCTGAATTGGCATATGTGAAGTGGCAGATGACACTTACAGGCTGTGACAATCACGATGCGATTTCGGAAATTTTTGAGTGGGTTGAAGATGAGTGTAATTTAACCATCACAGGCATTGAAGATGATCGCCGAGGAGAGAGTCGCCGTGTTGGTGATCGGCGTATTGAATCACGGCGCACGGGCAGTCGTCGCTCTAAAGATGAGGCAGGGAAAAGCAAAGCTGTGGTTGCATCATCGTCGATTCGTGTGGGTACAGATCGTATTGATACATTGATTGATTTGGTGGGTGAATTGGTGATTACGCAGTCGATGTTATCACAGCTGGGCGATGATTTTACCATGGATAAGTTGGAAAACCTGAAAGTAGGTTTAGGTCAGCTCACGCGAAACTCCAGACAATTACAAGAAAGTGTGATGGCGGTGCGTATGCAGCCGATTTCCTTCGCTTTTAACCGTTTTCCACGCATGGTGCATGATTTGAGCCAGAAACTGGGCAAAAAAGTGCGCCTTGAAACCACGGGTGAAGACACCGAAATGGATAAAACAGTGATGGAAAACATCAATGATCCATTGGTTCATTTGGTGCGTAATTCTATGGACCACGGGCTTGAAACACCTGAAGAGCGCTTGGCGGCAGGTAAATCTGAAGAAGGTGTGGTTCATCTCAGTGCCAGTCATCAAGGTGGTAATATTGTCGTTGAAATCACGGATGATGGACGTGGTTTGAATCGGGATAAAATCCGTGCCAAGGCTGTGGAGCGCGGCTTAATCGAAGAAGATGATGATATTCCAGATCAACAAATCTACAACCTCGTTTTTCTCGCTGGTTTTTCCACAGCGGATAGTTTAAGTGATGTGTCAGGGCGCGGGGTGGGCATGGATGTGGTGCGGCGAAACATTGAAAGCCTTGGTGGTTCAGTGGTTGTGCGTTCTGCGCCAGGTCAAGGCAGTGTATTTACCATCACCTTGCCACTCACACTCGCCATTTTAGATGGGCAACTGATTCATGTGAAAGGGCAAACGATGGTCTTGCCATTGTCATCTATTATTGAATCGTTGATTGTGGATAAATCACAGCTCAACTCTATGGCTGGTGAGTCGGAGGTGTATAGCTTGCGTAATGAATACATCCCGATTATTCGTTTGAGTGAAGTTTTCCATCTTTCGGAGGAAATTGATTCTTTGGATACGGCCTTGTTGGTGGTGGTTGAATCGGGTCAAGATAAAGTCTGTTTTGTTGTTGATGACTTATTAGCCCAGCAGCAAGTGGTGATTAAAAGCATGGAACGCAACTTCTGTAAAGTCGGTGGTGTATCGGGTGCGACGATTCTTGGTGATGGTAATGTTTCTTTGATTATTGATGTCAACGATACCATTCGTTTGGCAAAAGCAATGGCAGCAAACGATTTAGAATCTTCTACAAGCCAATCAAAAACATTGAAGAATAAACAAAGAAACATGCTGGAGGTAGCAGAATGAGTGAAGCAATGGCAGCAGTTGATCCGCGCGAGAAAGATGATTTGGCGGAAGCTCGAAATCAGTATTTAACCTTTATGCTCGCCGATGAAGAATATGGGGTAGACATTTTACGGGTGCAAGAAATTAAATGTTGGGAAGACGTGACCGACATTCCCAATACTCCTGATTTCATTAAAGGTGTGATGAATTTGCGGGGGGCGATTGTCCCCATTATTGATTTAAGACTGCGCTTTAACATGGAAAGTGCTGAATATGATACCCAAAAAACAGTGGTGATTGTATTGAAGGTGTTGAGCGAAAAAGGTGAGCGCACGATTGGTGTGGTCGCTGATGCCGTTTCTGATGTGTGTAATGTTGCGCCAGATGAGCTGCGTGTTGCCCCTGATTTTGGTGGGGCAATTAATATTGAATTCATTCGTGGTTTGGCTTCGGTCAATGATAAAATGGTCATTTTGTTAAATATTGATCATTTGATTAATCAAGGTGTATTGCAGCAAGTACAAACGGAGGCTCAGGCATGAAGCAGTGGATACGATATTCGTTATTGACGCTAGTGATGGCGTGTTATGGCATTCCTGTACAAGCGCAAGCTCAAAGTGATGCCGCTTGGCAACAATTAACCCCCAATATTGTGGTGGGTGGCAGTGTGCGGTTGCGTTATGAAATGAAACAGGACTTTGCTTTTGGCGCAGCAGTGGCATCAAATACACAGGATTATTGGTTACATCAATTACGCTTGCATATGCAATGGCAGCCCAGTGATAAAGTGTTGTTGAGGATTGAAGGGCAAGATGCACGGATTCATTCGGCAACGTTGACACATAACATTAATAATGAGGCTACACCTAATATTTTTGAAGATCATTTTGATATTCATCAAGCCTATGTTGATGTTTTTTTGCTGGCAGGTGATTCAACATTACGTATGGGTAGGCAGAAATTAAACCTTGGCGTGCAGCGTATGGTTGCTTCATTGGAATGGGTAAATACAGCACGCGTTTGGGATGGTATACGCTGGACAAGTCAGTTTAATGCGCATGATATTGATATTTTTGCCACACAACTGGTGCCTGTGAACCCCACTGCCGCCAACAACCATGATAATACAGGCAGTCGCATGTTTAATAGTCGTTTTAATGGGATATATTATAGCAATGCGATGATGGATAAGACAAAAGTTGAGCTTTATCTTTTGCAGCGTTTGGAAAGCAAGGTCAGTGATGATATTCGCACCTTAGGCTTGCGCGTGGCTTATCAAGAGGACATCTATGATGCTGATGCGGAGTGGATGAGCCAATCAGGTGAGTTTGGTGGCATGACGCATGATGCTTTTGCTTATCATGTGGGTATGGGCATGAAGGTGGCGTGGATGGCAACGCATATTGGTGTGGCATACAACTTTGGTAGTGGTGATTCTGATGCCACAGACAATCAACATCAAACATTTGATAATCTTTATCCGCTTAACCATGCGTATTATGGTTTTATGGACTTCTTTTCCTTACAAAACATGCGTAATGCCGAGTTGGTTTTGAAAAGTAAATTAAGCAAAAATCTAATGTTACGCACAGCATGGCAAGGTTTTTGGTTGGACAATGAAGATACCGACGCTTGGTATAATGCAGGGGCTAAAGCTGTGCGTACGGCAACAACAGATGTGGATTCAAGTGTTGGGCAAGAGCTTGATTTAACACTGATTTATAAACTTGCTCAGTATAAAATGAAAATTGTTGGTGGTTATAGTCGTTTCTTTTCGGGCGATTATATTCAAGCAACAGGTTCGAGAAGCGCTGAGGCGGATGTCTTGTTTGTGCAAGTCAAATGGAATATTTAAATCACATGGCAACACAGTTTTATCGTAATATTATAAAAAAAAGGAGTAAGAATCATGAATATTAAATCATTACGCATTGGTCAACGTTTAGGGCTTAGCTTTGGACTTGTGCTTATTATTTTATTGGGGTTTGGTTTATTTGCCAAATCGACGATGGAAAATTTAGCAGGGCTGACTGATAAGTTGCATGACCATCCTTTTTTAGTAAGCACCAGCATGTTGAAAATTGATGTTGCAGCAACTCAAATGCATTTGGAACTACAAGAAGCAGTGCTGACAGGTTCAGCACAAATCATTCGTGAAACCATCGCGGTGATGGAGAAGCTTGAACAACATGCCATGCAAGAGTTTGTGGTGGTTGAAAAAGCATTTTTGGGCGATCCAGCACGGATATTGGCAGCTAAAGAGGCTTTTCAAGCATGGGGACCAGTGTGGCAAACCATGATGCAAATGGGAATCAAGGCTACGCCACAAGAAATCGAAGATTATGATGTCGCTTTTAATAACCCTGCTTTTGAATTGCTGTTGGCTAATAACCAATACTTGATTGAATTTGCCTTTGAAAAAACAGATTCATTTATGCATACGGCTGAGCAAACGCGTGATTCATCAATTACCACAACCTATTGGTTGTTGGCGGGCGCTATTTTGCTGGCTGTATTGTTGGGTTTTTTAGTGACCAGAAGCATTGTATTGCCCATATCGCAAGCGATGAATGCAGCAGAACGTATTGCAGAAGGTAATTTAGATAATGACTTAAATTCTGATCGTCTCGATGAAGTTGGTGAACTGCTTGCTTCATTGCGTGCCATGCAAGTAGGATTATTAGAGAATAAAGAGAGAAATGCTGATTTTGAGGGTCAGCTTGATGCCATTGGCAAAGTCATGGCGACGATTGAGTTTAACCTTGAT
>CAZWPS010000023.1:10605-12919 GCA_964635775.1 uncultured Zetaproteobacteria bacterium
TGTTTGTCACACCTGAATACAAAGCAAGCTCAGAATATGCACAATTTTGGCAACAACTTAATCGCGGCGAGTTTGTTTCAGACCAATTCATGCGCCTTGGCAAAGGTGGTAAAGAAGTTTGGCTTCAAGCTTCGTATAACCCGATTCGTGATTTGTCTGGTAAAGTGTACAAGGTCGTTAAATTTGCGACTGATATTACAGCGCAGAAAGTCGCTTCGCGTGAGCTTGAAAGCATGATGAGTGAAACCACTGCAGTGTTGCAAGCGGTTGCCAAACAAGACTTACGTTTGCAAGTGATGGGTGAATATGATGGTGATTTAGGGGTGTTGAAAGAGGCTGTGAACAGCACTGTGGATAGCTTGCGTGATATTGTTGGTGATATTTTAAGGATGTCAGATGATATTAGCTCGGGTGCAGGTGAAATTAATGAGGGAAACACCAATTTAAGTGAACGCACCCAAGAACAAGCCTCTGCTTTAGAGGAAACGGCCGCTAGCGTGGAAGAAATGACCAGCACAGTGCAACAAAATGCCGGTAATGCGCGCCAAGCCAATCAACTGGCAAGCAGTGCGCGTGATCAAGCTGAAAATGGCGGCGCGATTGTGGGTAATGTGGTGACTGCAATGGCAGGCATTACGACAAGCAGCAAACGCATTGCCGATATTATCAGTGTGATTGATCAAATTGCCTTCCAAACCAACTTGTTGGCACTCAATGCAGCCGTTGAAGCTGCCAGAGCAGGCGAGCAAGGGCGCGGCTTTGCAGTGGTCGCAGCTGAAGTGCGAGCCTTGGCGCAACGCAGCGCCGAAGCAGCCAAAGAAATCACTGATTTAATCAATGAAAGTGTGGAGAATGTGGAGAAGGGTTCACAGTTGGTGGATGATTCAGGCCGTGCTTTGACTGAAATTGTGGGTTCAGTACAAAAAGTGGCTGATATTATTTCAGAAATCACAGCCGCCAGCCAAGAGCAGTCTTCTGGCATTGAACAAATCAATAAAGCAATTACCCAAATGGATGCAACGACCCAACAAAATGCAGCATTAGTTGAGCAGGCAGCAGCAGCGGCAGAAGGGCTTGATGACCAAGCAGGTGATATGCAGAGCATGATGAATGTTTTCACCTTAACCGATGAACAACAACAAACAAAACAACGAAAAACGAATAAAAAAGCAACAAAACAACCTGAAAACACAAAGAAAGCAGCTAAAAATACAAAATCGAGCCAGTCTGTGTCTAGGGATGATGAGTGGAATGAGTTTTAGGGCGTGAAAAGGGAAGTGCATGTGTGCTGTGCTGTGTTTGCATAGGGTATAATCGTTCAAGTATTGAAACACCTGTATAGTCATCAAGGCATTTGCTTGGTGGATACCCGATAAAAGCACTCGGGTATGACGGTAGTTTAATGCTTGAATGACTATAGTTCTGTTTGGATGAAAAGAATGAAGGAGGTTTGGCGTGCGTAAAATGGCAATCATCAACCAAAAAGGTGGGGTTGGCAAAACAACCACAGCCCTCAACCTCAGCCATGCTTTGGCACTTCAAGGTCAACGTGTTTTGGTATTGGATGTTGATCCACAAGCGCATTTAACAGCAGGTTTGAATGTGAACCCACGGGATTCAACGGGCATGGATGCGGTATTGTTGGATGGTGAATCAATACAGCAATATTTACTTGAAGTGCGTGATAATTTATGGCTTTTACCCGCGGGAACACGTTTAGGTGATGTGGAAATGATGGGTGCGGCGGAAGGGCGCGGCGAGCGTTTGCGTCAGGCTTTAGATGGCATTGAAGGTTGGGATTTTATTGTGATGGATAGTCCGCCATCATCAGGGATGTTGGTGGTGAACACGTTGTATGCCGCAGAGGAAGTATTGATTCCAGTGAGTGCTGATTATTTTGGGTTGCAGGGTGTGTCTTATATGATGAACACTTTAAAAAACTTTGAAGAAAAATTAGGACATCAGCTTTTGCATCGTTATGTGGTGACGCGTTTTCATCGTCGGCGCAAGCTTGCCCATGAAGTGCTTGAGAAATTGCAACAGTATTTCCCCGATGCCGTGATGCAAACGACGATTCGAGAATTGGCGGCGTTGGCTGTGGCACCTGGTTTTGGGCAAACAATTTTTGAATATGATGCTTCAAGTCATGCTGCGGGTGATTATGCAAGTTTGGCAATGGATATATTGCAAGAGAGGACACGAGCATGAGCAAAAAGAAATCAACATCCATGATAGGGCACGACCCATTGGCATGGATTAACGAGCCAGAAGATAAAGCCGATGCGCAAAACAACAGCCAAGCTGAGCAGGGCAG
>CAZWPS010000024.1:0-12883 GCA_964635775.1 uncultured Zetaproteobacteria bacterium
GTTATGATGTGATTACAATAGAAAATAATTTGATCTTTTGAAATTCAAGATAAAAATAGCCATGAAAGTTTGAATGTGGCGAACATCTGTTCATATTTTGAATCATAATCATGCCTGAGTACTTTTATCGGGCACTCATAAACACTGATAGATTGAAAAGCCTGAATTACTGCATTCGCAAATATGATAATCTACTCACTCAACGCATGTTTAACGCTAAGCGTTGGTTAAGCGAACGATGTGATTTTGAGAAAATGCCACGCCTATCGCTTACTGCGCCTACCGTCATGTTGACCTACCTACAATCTTGCCACGTAAAATATTTTAACTGCGTTTGAGCTGACAAATATATTCTCTGAATTCAAATCATAAGTCCTGAATCGAAGTGATAAGGAGAATTTTAATGCGACTGCCCTCGTCAAGGTTTTAAATATAGCCTTGGCATGACTTAAAACCGTTGTTTTGGGCTCACTTATTCGCAGTGGTACAGAGGGAAGTGGCTAACTTGAAGGAAACTGCCCTAAGCAGCTGCCTAAGATGTTAGATTTTTGGGATAAATGATTCAGGGTTTAAAGCTTGACCATTGCGGCGCACTTCGTAATGCAAATGAGGTCCTGTGGAGCGACCTGTGGAACCAATGCGCCCAATGACTTGACTTGCTTTAACAATATCGCCTACATTAACATTGCTGGCAGACATATGCGCATAACGTGTGCGGTAGCCATAACCATGTTCGATTTCAACCAAATAACCATAATCTTTACGTTTTCCTGCATAAATGACCACACCGCGACTTCCCGCCAAAACAGGTGAACCAAAGCGATTGGCAATATCAATGCCGCGATGAACTGCCTTTTTTGCGGTGAAAGGGTCTGTGCGCACACCATAATGAGAGCTTAACCAGCCGCCTTCGCTTGGCCAAGCGTGAGGACGGGCTGTTTGTTCGGCGACTTCATCTTGTAACAAGTAATCAACGGCAATCAACTGTGTATCCAATGCGGAGACTTGTGAGTCCATGTGTTGAATTTGATCAAAGAGTGAGATATTTGTTTTGCTGTTGTTGAGCGGAATACGCGGCCCACCAAATGCAGGTTTGACATTGAAGTCAAACTCATCTTGACTAAGTGAGGATGTTTGTATCAAACGTTTACCCAGCGCATCAAGGCGGGACAAACGGGCTTGTATTTGCCCAAGTGAACGTGCATATACGCTCATTTTATCTTCTTCTGCCTCAAATTTAGCTTGGAAAGAAGCCTTTTCCATTTCAAAGTCTTGGCGTTCTTGTTGAATCATATCTTGAGATAAGCTGAGTTGACCACGAATATTATAGCTTGAATATAGACCGTAAACGCCTAAAAAGCCAATGAAAATAGAGAAAACCAATGATGAAATCATCAGTGTTAATTTTTGGCGACTGACACGGTAACTCTTTGTTTTCCCCGTATCTGGAACCAACATAATTGAAAAATGACTCACAAACGTAAACTCCTCTTCCTCACAACGGTTGCGGTTGCTAAAGAAGAGAATGATGTTAGTCAAGTTTAAGTGTGGCATAATGACTCATTGTAGCGCAAAAGCACGAATATTTTGGCATGTTGTTGAAAAAGATGCATGTTTCGCCCCTATGAATGTTATTTGTGTTCCTACCCCACTATCTATCGCGCGTTTTGCGTTTCAGTTTATACTTCATCAAGCCCTTCTTGCTGATAAGCACCAAGCACGTTGTGGTTTACTTGGTGTGTCGGCAGCAAAACCTGATGTGCTACAACATGTTTTGTTATGCGCAAGCGAGCAACGAAGAGAAGCTATTTTAGCGGCTTGGGAAAAAGATGACATTTGTTGTGCCGGTTTGTTTTCTTTTGCTGAAGATGTGGATATTAGGCATTTAATGTCAGGTATGCCTCAGCCTTACATTGCTTTATTGGCGTGTTTAGATGAAAAAGGTAGGCTTGATTTGTTGGCGAAGCAGCATGTGGCGACATCAGACTCACCTTTAGTGATTGCTTTGACCATGACTGAGGATGGACAGTTTGCAACGAATGTTTAGGTTTGCGGCATGAGAATTTGTCATGTTGGCTTAAATTATAAGACGGCTCCTATTGCGTTGCGTGAACGCTTGGCTGTGCCTGAAGCAGATATTCATGATATTTTGCAACATCAAATGACATATGCGTCCATTCGTGAAGTGGCATTGTTGTCCACTTGCAATCGTGTTGAAATGACCTTGGTAACACATGACCCTGACGCGGCCATCGCCATTGCCCATGAATGGTTTGCACAAAAAGCAGGCTTACCCTTATCTGAAGTGGTTGAGCATTTGTATGCTTTTAACACCGACGAGGCAATTCGTCATTTGTTTGCTGTAGCTTCTGGTTTGGACTCATTGGTTTTGGGCGAGCCGCAGATTTTAGGTCAGGTCAAAGCATCTTATGAGTTGGCTTTAGAGGCCAAAACAGCGGGGCATATTTTACATCGTTTGTACCAATCTACATTTTCAGCAGCCAAACGGGCGCGTAGTGAAACATCCATTGGACGGCAAGCGGTCAATATTTCATCGTGTGCGGTAGAATTGGCAAAACGCATCTTTGGTGATTTGACTGGAAAAACAGTGTTGTTGATTGGTGCAGGTGAGATGGCTGAACTAGCTGCGCGTCATCTTAAAGCCAATGGTTGCACTGAAATATTAGTGGCCAATCGCACTTTAGAGCGTGCTCATAAACTGGCAGTTGAATTTGAAGGTCATGCCTTAACGCTTGAACAATTACCCGATTATATGGGTGCTGCTGATATTGTGATTTCAGGTACGGGCGCTTCAACATATGTGTTATTACCTGAAGATGTGGCACCAGCAATGCAGCAGCGTGCGGGAAAACCGATGTTTTTGGTTGATATTGCCGTACCTCGAGATATTGACCCTCGCATTGCCGATATTGAAGGTGCTTATGTTTATGATATTGATGACTTACAGCAAGTGGTACAAGGTAATCAGCACAATCGTGAACGTGAAGCAGAGCAAGCTAGAGTCTTGTTAGAAGAAGAAGCGGCAATGTTTTTGGTGTGGTTGAAATCGCTTGAGTCAGTGCCTTTGATTCGCGGTATTCAACAGCAGGTTGAGCAAGCGCGTCTTGAAGAATTGAAGAAAGCACAGCGTTATTTGAAAGGCTTAAATGATGAACAACAACAAGCAGTTGAGCGATTGAGCAGGGCGATGATGAAACGCTTTATGCATCCCACGATGCAAGCATTAAAAACATTACCTGATGATATTGAAGGTGATTTATTGATGGGTGCAGCAAGCCGTTTGTTTGCGGCTAAACCATTAACAAACAATCTTCATCAAGTGAAGCAGGAGCCTGATGAACATACGTCTGGATGATATTTTAAGAAAAAGAGAAGACTTATCGGTGATGATGGCCGATCCTGAAATCACTTCTAATCCCAGTAAATACACCAAAATATCCAAAGAATATGCTGATATTGAGCCTGTAGCAGATGAAGCAGCGCATTTTTTGTCGCTTGAACAGAAAATCACTGATAATCAAGCCATGATGAATGAACCTGATTGTGATGCTGAGTTTAAAGACATGGTTTATGCCGAAATTGGTGAGCTCAAAGCAGCACTTATGACCAGCAAAGCACGTTTAGATAACTTATTATTGCCTAAAGACCCTAATGATGATCGTAATGTTATTCTTGAAGTGCGTGCAGGCACTGGTGGTGATGAAGCAGCATTATTTGCTGCGGATTTGTTTCGGATGTACACGCGTTTTGCAGAGCGTAAAGGTTTTAAAGTGCATATTTTGACCAGCAGTGCGATTGGTATTGGTGGTTATAAAGAAATTGTAGCACAAATTACGGGCAAGAGTGTGTTTTCGGTGTTTAAATTTGAATCAGGAACCCATCGTGTGCAACGCGTGCCTGAAACCGAATCGGGTGGGCGTATTCATACTTCAGCTTGTACGGTGGCGATTTTGCCTGAAGCTGAAGAAGTGGAAATCAACATCCGTACTGAAGATTTGCGTATTGATGTATACCGTGCCTCAGGTGCGGGGGGGCAACATGTGAATAAAACTGAGTCTGCAGTGCGTTTAACGCATTTATCTTCAGGTTTAGTGGTGACATGCCAAGATCAAGCCAGCCAGCATAAAAACAAAGCGCAAGCCATGAAAGTGCTGCAAGCAAGGCTGCTTGATAAAGAACAATCTGAAAAAGATGCCGTACGCGCTGAAACCCGTAAAGATATGGTGGGTTCGGGCGATCGGTCGCAACGTATTCGTACTTATAATTACCCGCAAGGGCGAATGACTGACCATAGAATCAACCTAACGCTTTATAAACTCGAACAAATCACCAATGGTGAAATGGATGAGCTGATTCAATCCCTGCTGACACACCATCAAGCGGAGATGCTTGCTGCCTCATCACATTAAAGGTGATCGTTAGAGCGCTACTTCGCGATGTTACTGAGCAGTTAACACAAGCTGGTGTTGAGGGCGCTCGCAAAGATGCAGCGTTGCTATTGATGGCGGCTTGGGGCATTTCAGCAACATCATTGGTGATTAAAATGCTTGATGAAGCACCCCATAAAGTTGTCGTGCAGTGTTCTGCTTTGCTAGAGCGCCGCCTTAATCGTGAACCGATGGCTTATATTTTGGGTGTGAAATCGTTTTGGAAGGATGAATTTGTGGTGACATCTGATGTGTTGATTCCGCGCCCTGAAACTGAACATTTAATTGAAATGGTGTTAAAACATCTGCCTAAGCAGCAAGAAATGTATCAAATTGCTGATATTGGCACAGGTTCGGGTTGTATTGGGCTTACTTTGGCTAAAGAATACCCCCATAGTCGTGTCACAGCTTGTGATATATCACATCAAGCTTTAACCATTGCCAAAATCAATGCGGAAAACATGGCAGTTGGGCAGCGCATTGATTTTTATCAAGGTGATTTGTATCAAGCTTTGCCATCATCAATACGTTTTGATGTGATTGTCTCGAATCCGCCGTATGTGAGCAGCGATGAGATGCTTGAGGTGGCACAAGAGTTAAGTTTTGAGCCACGTTTTGCGCTTACCGATGAAGCTACAGGTTTAACCCTATTAGAGGTGTTGCTGCAAGAGGCTCATCACCACCTTAAAGTTGGTGGTTTATTGGTTTTAGAGTCGGGTTTGTGTGGTATGCCAAACACACCTCAAACATTACAAAAAATCGAAGATTATCACGATTTGGCAGGTAACTTTCGCGGCACAGTGTTTCGCCTGCGTTCAATTCAGTCGCTCCTTTAAGCCGCTTGCGCTAACCCAAATGCTTCATGCAACGAGCGCACTGCCAATTCAACATACTTTTCTTCAAGCACTACCGTCACTTTAATTTCACTGGTGGTAATCATTTGAATATTGATGTTTTCTGTGGCTAAAACATCAAACATCTTCTTGGCTACGCCCGTATGTGAGCGCATACCTACCCCAATAATGGAAACTTTAGCCACGGTATCATCACCTTTAACTTGGCGAGCTTTCATTTTTTCGCCAAGCGTGTTTAATAAGGTCATGGTTGCTGCATAATCATGGCGAGGGACAGTGAAAGTGAGGTCAGTGAGACCATCTTCACTGACATTTTGCACAATCACATCAACATTGATGTCTGCTTCGGCTACAGGACCAAATACGGATGCAGCTATGCCTGGTTGATCAGGGATACCTTTGATGGTGACTTTGGCTTCATCCCTATTATATGCCACACCTGAAATTTCTGCGCGTTCCATGCTGGAGTCCTCTCTGCTTACACGTGTTCCTTCAATCAAATCAAAACTTGAGCGCAAATGAATCGGCATATTAAAGCGCATTGCCAACTCCACACTGCGTGTTTGTAATACCTTTGCCCCTAAAGATGCAAATTCAAGCATTTCTTCGTAGCTGATGCTGTTCATTTTGCGCGCATTGGGTTCGATGCGTGGGTCGGTGGTGTAAATGCCATCGACATCGGTATAAATATCGCAACAATCAGCTTGCACGGCAATGGCAAGTGCGACTGCCGATGTATCAGAGCCACCACGCCCTAAAGTTGTGATGTTTCCTGCCTCATCCACACCTTGGAAACCTGTAATCACAGGCACTTCACCTTGTTGCATATGGGTGATTAAATGTTTGCTTTTGACATCTTTAATACGCGCTTTGGCATGGCTGCCTTCGGTTTTAAAACCTGCTTGTGCGCCACTAAATGAATATGCAGTCACCCCCAAGGCATTGAGTTCCATGGCCAATAATGCAGCAGTGACCTGCTCACCTGTAGCGATTAAAGCATCAAGTTCGCGTGGTGTTGGTGTTGTGCTTATGGCATGTGCTAAATCGAGTAAACGATTGGTTTCTCCGCTCATTGCCGACACCACGACAGCAACCTCACTGCCTTTTTCTAGCTCTAAACACACCAGCTTGGCTGTTGCCCGAATACGCTCCAATGAGCCAACGGATGTGCCGCCAAATTTCTGAACAATACGCATCTTTAATGCCCTCGCGGCACAGTTGCAATGCCTACTTTACCCATACCAAGCTCACGAATAATGCCCAAAACATAAACCACACGTTTATGTTTTGCATCAGCATCAGCCCTTAAAATGACACGCATATTAGGGTCGCCTTTGCTGATATTTAAAATTCTACGGCGCAAATCACCATCTTCAATACGTTCATCTTGCACATATAAATGCCCTTCGGAATCAATTTGAATCACCACTTGCACATTGTCTTTGATGGCTGCTGAAGCTTTGCTTTGCGGCAAGTCTAGTTTTAAGGTGTTGGAGACGGTAAAACTCGTTGAAACCATGAAAAAGATAAGCATTAAAAACACCACATCAATCATGGGGGTTAAATCAATGAGTAAATCACTGCGTTTTTTGTTGCCGCGCAAGTTCATCCGCGTTCGCCTTTGAGTAAATCAACAAAATACAAGGCGTGATGTTCAATATCCACTACAAAACGGTTTACTTTTGCTTCAAAGAAGCGGTATGCCACTAAAGCGGGGATAGCTATAGACATGCCAACGGCAGTGGTGTTTAAGGCTTTAGAAATACCACCAGCTAAGACATCTGCTTTACCAACGCCTTCCACAGAAATGACCTGAAAGACCTCAATCATGCCAATGACCGTTCCAAGCAAACCCATTAAAGGCGCAATGGCAGCAATCAAACCCAATATGCCAACATAACGCTCTAAATGTGCCACCTCTTGTCTGCCCACTTCTTCAAGGATTTCTTTCATAATGCTGCGTTTAACACCGCGATTCTTTAATGCCACCCATAAAATGCGGCTCATGGCAGTGTTGTTATCTTTACACATCGCTAAAGCTTCATCAACGCGACCATCCCGCACAGCCTCTTCAACCGCTTGCACTTCTTGTGCAGGAATAACAATGGATGTTCTTAAACTCCACATGCGTTCGCAAATAATGGTGAGTGCCAGCAACGAAGTTGCCAACAATAAATACATCACCAAACCACCCTGAGAAATAAACTCGTACATTCAATACCCCCAACTTTTATTACCATATGGTATGTATGGGAAGTATGCATCAGACTTCCATCGTCCATCAGTAACGTAGGCGCAAGTATAGGCAGCATCAGTGTGGCTGCAATCATCGCGTTTATTTTTCATCTTTTTTGTGTGTCAGCATATCAAAATGATAACATATAGGGAGCCTCGAAAAACCTCATGTGCGTCAAACAGCATTGATTTTCGTTCATAGAAATGGGGAATAGCACAAGTTTGGCGAAACAATTCGGTTTTTCGAGGTTCCCTATAGATGATGTTTTGGTTATCCTGCGCCTTGTTTTGTATGGTTAGACTCTAGCAAGCCAGATTGAGTCAGCCTTGTTTTACGATAGGGAGTTCTTTGTGAATAATAGTTTTAATGCACGCAACACGCTGAATGTCGATGGTAAAGAGGTCATTTATTATCAGCTTTCTGCCGCAGGTGACACCACACACTTGCCTTATTCGCTCAAAATATTATTAGAAAACTTGTTGCGCCGCGAAGATGGTGTGAATGTCACCCGCGAAGATATTTTAGCTTTAATCAATCGTCAGCCCTCGGATGAACCACGTGAAATTGCGTATATGCCAGCGCGTGTATTGATGCAGGACTTCACAGGTGTGCCTGCTGTAGTGGACTTGGCAGCGATGCGTGATGCCATGGCAGACTTAGGCGGTGATCCATCAAAAATTAACCCCCTTGCCCCTGCTGAATTGGTGATTGACCACTCCGTGCAGGTGGATAATTTCGCATCCAATGATGCCGCAACCTTAAACACTGCGATAGAGTATGTGCGCAATGAAGAGCGTTATAAATTCCTTAAATGGGGGCAAAATGCTTTTGAAACATTTAAAGTTGTGCCTCCTGGCACTGGTATTGTGCATCAGGTCAACCTTGAAAACCTTGCCCGAACCGTATTTGTAAACGATGAAAATGTGGCATATCCAGACACGCTCATCGGCACCGATTCACACACCACCATGATTAATGGGCTTGGTGTTCTTGGCTGGGGTGTTGGCGGCATTGAAGCTGAAGCAGCAATGCTTGGGCAAGCTGTATCTATGCTTGTGCCTAAAGTAGTTGGTTTTGAGCTTACTGGTGCGATTGCAGAGGGTGTTTTAGCCACTGATTTGGTATTAACGATTGTTGAAATGCTGCGTAAACACGGTGTGGTGGGTAAATTTGTTGAGTTTTATGGTGAGGGTTTGGATGCGCTGCCTCTCGCTGATCGGGCAACAATTGCCAATATGGCACCAGAATATGGTGCAACATGTGGCATTTTCCCCATTGATGATGAAACTTTGAACTATTTAACACTTACGGGGCGTGGCGATCAGGTTGATTTGGTCAAAACATACTATCAAGCCCAAGGTATGTTCCGCGAAAACAATGTGAACACTGCTGTGTATGATGAGTGTATCAGCCTTGATATGTGTGCTGTTGAAGCCTCGATTTCAGGACCAAAACGACCACAAGATAGAATCGCTTTAAAAGCGGCTAAAACAAGCTTCATCAAAGATGTGCAAAACATTAAAAATGAAGCAGGTTTAACCTCAAAAGCCATTACCACCACCATGAAAGGTCAGCAAGTGACCATAGATGATGGTGCGGTCGTGATTGCCGCAATCACATCTTGCACCAACACATCTAACCCAACTGTGATGCTCGGTGCGGGTTTGGTTGCGCAAAAGGCAGCGGCATTGGGCTTAAAGTCAGCACCTTGGGTGAAAACATCATTAGGCCCTGGTTCATTGGTGGTGACTGAATATTTAAACCAAGCCAAATTGATGGAACCTTTGCAAGCATTAGGTTTCCATGTGGTAGGTTATGGTTGTACGACCTGCATTGGCAACTCTGGACCTTTGCCTGTAGAAGTTTCCCAAGCCATTGCTGAGGGTGATTTGGTGGTGACTTCTGTCTTGTCAGGCAACCGTAATTTTGAAGGTCGTGTGCATGCAGAAGTGCGCATGAACTATTTGGCGTCTCCGCCATTGGTTGTTGCTTATGCCATTGCGGGCACGATGAACATTGATATATTTAACGAACCATTGGCACAAGACAAAGATGGCAACGATGTGTTCTTAAAAGACATTTGGCCAAGTCAAGCTGAACTGACTGCCGTGGTCGGCTCATGTGTGAATAAAGAACAATTTGAATCATCTTATCAAGATGTGTTTATGGGTGATGCAAACTGGCAAGCCTTGGCAGCACCCACAGCTGATCGCTTTCAATGGGATGATAACTCAACGTATATCCAAAATCCGCCTTACTTCACAGGCATGAAACAACAAGCTGAACAAGTCACTGATATTCAAGGTGCGCGTGTATTGGCAGTGCTTGGTGATTCGGTAACAACGGATCATATTTCTCCAGCAGGCGCCATCAAAGCAGACTCGCCAGCAGGTCAATATTTGCGTGAGCATAAGGTAGAGAGCAAAGACTTTAATTCTTATGGTTCACGCCGTGGTAATCACGAAATCATGATGCGTGGCACATTTGCCAATATCCGTTTGCGTAATCGTTTAGCCCCAGGTACGGAAGGTGGTGAAACCATTCATCAGCCATCAGCAAAACCGATGAGCATTTATGATGCCGCTATGTTATATAAAGCAGACCATGTGCCAGCCATGATTTTGGCGGGCAAAGAATATGGCTCTGGTTCTTCGCGTGATTGGGCAGCCAAAGGACCGATGTTGCTTGGTGTGCGTGCTGTGATTGCTGAATCGTATGAGCGTATTCACCGCTCAAACTTGGTCGGCATGGGCATACTTCCACTGCAATTCAATGATGGTGAAAGCCCTGAATCTTTGGCTTTAACAGGACAAGAATCGTATGACATCATCGGTCTTGGAGATGGTTCGGCGAAAACTGTAACCATCAAAGCAAGCAGTGAAGATGGCAGCGTAAAAGAATTTACGGCTGTGGTGCGCATCGACACCCCCAAAGAAGTCGAATATTATCAACATGGCGGCATTTTGCGTTACGTGCTTCGTCAAATGAACAGTTAAAAAAGGAAAAAGACATGCGTATTGAACAATCACAAGCTCATTTTGAGCAAGCTAAAAAAATCATCCCCGGCGGCGTGAACTCGCCAGTGCGTGCCTTCAAAGGTGTAGGCGGCACACCGCGTTTCTTTGATCATGCCAAAGGCGCATACGTGACCGATGTAGATGGGAATACCTATATTGATTATGTAGGTTCATGGGGTCCCATGATTTTGGGTCATGCCCATGATGCGGTGATTCAAGGCATCTGCGAAACCGCACAAAAAGGTGTGTCTTTTGGCGCACCATGTGAGCTTGAAATTGAGCTGGCGCAAACCGTGATTGATATGGTGCCAAGCATTGATGTGATTCGTTTTGTCAGCTCTGGTTCAGAAGCGACCATGAGTGCGCTGCGTTTGGCGCGTGGTTTTACAGGGCGTGATAAGATTTTGAAATTTGATGGTGGTTATCATGGTCATGCCGATGGTTTATTGGTCAAAGCTGGCTCTGGTGCTGCAACATTTGGTGAGCCTGATTCAGCGGGTGTACCTGCGGATTATGCGAAATTGACTTTAACTGCACCATTTCAAGACTTGGCTGAAGTCAAACGTGTGTTTGCAAAAAATAAAGGTGAAATTGCTTGTATTATTGTAGAGCCTATCCCTGGCAATACAGGTGTTATAGACTTGTATACCAATGGGTTCTTGCAAGCTTTGCGCGACATTTGTACTGAAGAAGGCGCATTGCTTATTTTTGACGAAGTGATGTGTGGTTTCCGTGTCTCATCTGGTGGCGCACAGAAGTTATTTAATATCACCCCTGATTTAACCTGCTTGGGTAAAATCATTGGTGGTGGTTTACCTGTGGGCGCTTATGGCGGTCGCGAAGAAATCATGCGTAAAATCTCCCCTGATGGTCCTGTATATCAGGCTGGCACATTGTCGGGCAACCCATTGGCAATGCGCGCTGGTTTGGAAACATTGTCTCGTTTGCGTGATGAAAAGCTTTATGACGACTTGGAAAGCAAATCCAAGCGTTTGTTTGAAGGTTTATTGGCGGGCTGTAAAAAAGCGGGTGTGCCAGCAACGGGTAATCGTTTTGGTTCAATGTTTACGGTATTTTTCACTGAATTAGAGCAAATCACTTGTGGCACTGATGTCAGTGAACATTGCGATTTGCCTTTTTTCGGTCAATTCTTTAATGGTATGTTGGATGAGGGCATTTACCTTGCGCCTTCACAATATGAGGCTACATTTGTCTCTGCGGCACACACCGATGCAGACATTGATAACACCCTCGCTGCCGCAGCGCGTGTATTGGCAAAGTTAACGGCATGAGCAGCTTAATCTCAGCCATCACTTTTAACGATGCAGGGCTTGTGCCTGCCATTGCTCAGGATGCTGAGTCAGGTCGTGTATTGATGATGGCATGGATGAATGAAGAAGCGGTGTTGCAAACACTAGACACTGGTTTTGCCCACTACTACTCGCGTTCACGCCAGACACAATGGAAAAAAGGTGAATCCAGCGGCAATGTGCAAAAGGTGTTGGATATGTATTTGGATTGTGATGGTGATACTATTCTTTTAAACATTGAGCAAACAGGTCCTGCTTGCCACACCAACCGCGAATCTTGTTTTTATAAACAAAAACAAGCTGATGAATGGGTAAGCATTGAGGAGCCAATGAAGTAATGTTCTCGCCTTCTCAACTTCGTCATACCCGCAAAGGCGGATATCCATACCATCAAACACACCTTGAGATGATTAAGCTTACTGGATTCCCAATCGCGCTGGGAATGACCGGCGTTACAACACCCTTGGAGAAACCATGAGCAACAATATTCTAAAAGAACTCGCCGCAATTCTTGAAGCACGAAAATTCGAAAGCGCAGACACATCCTATGTGGCATCACTTTATGCCAAGCCTGATAAAATGTTAGAAAAAATCGGTGAAGAAGCCGTTGAAACCATTATCGCTGCCAAGAATGATGATAAAGAACAAATCATTTATGAAACAGCAGATTTATGGTTTCACACTATGGTCATGTTGGCGCAAAAAGGCTTATCACCTGATGATGTGCTTCATGAACTTGCCCGCCGCTTTGGTGTCTCTGGACATGATGAAAAGGCTTCACGAAAGGAGCAGTAAGTTGTTGTCCACAACACACATGATGACGTGAACAAACAACACATTCTCACGCTGATTATTGGGCAACTTGAAGCTGATATTAGCATCACGCAACAAGCCGTGGATATTGCCCGAGATACTGCCACACATAAAGATTGTTTGGGTTCGAGCAAGTATGAAACCATGGGTACAGAGGCATCCTACCTCGCTAAAGGGCAAGGCGAGAGGCTGCTGGAATTACAAC
>CAZWPS010000025.1:0-12842 GCA_964635775.1 uncultured Zetaproteobacteria bacterium
CAATCAACACAACAACACCTGAAAGCATTATTGCATGTGCTAAACAACGAAAAACTCAATAAATTTGACGTAAATAATCAAAAAGTAGCCAAAAAGGCAGCAAAAACTGTTGAAACAGGCTCATTTACGGTAAGTGAAGTTCACAAAAAGAAAAGTAATCAACAACCATCACCCCCCTTTATTACTTCAACCATTCAAATGGAAGCCTCTCGTAAACATGGGTTTACCGCTCGAAAAACCATGCAAATTGCGCAGAAATTGTATGAAGGTGAAGAAGTTAATGGTGAACGGGTGGGTTTGATTACCTATATGCGTACAGACTCGATTATGATTTCAGCAGAAGCCATTGATGAGATACGCGAACATATTCAACAGCAGTTTGGTAGCGATTATTTGCCCTCTAAAATCCGCGTTTTCAAAACCAAGAGCAAAAATGCTCAAGAAGCGCATGAAGCGATTCGTCCAACCTCCTTTGCGCGCACACCAGAGAGCATGAAAACCAGTTTGTCCGCAGATGAACATAAACTTTATGCCTTAATTTGGAAACGTACTGTAGCTTCGCAGATGGCAGCGGCAGTATTGGATCAGGTGCGTGCTGATTTAAGCTCGGGAAAAACGATACTTCGTGCCAACGGCTCGACTTTAACCTTCCCAGGCTTTCGTCAATTATATATCGAAGGCACCGATGAGCCTAAGCAAGAAACCGACACAAAAACACTGCCTCCTTTGGCAGTGGGTGATGTCATTACACTGACACAAGTTCAGCCTAAACAACATTTCACTGAACCTAAACCACGCTTTTCCGAAGCGACCTTGGTCAAAGAGCTCGAAAGTCATGGTATTGGTCGCCCATCAACATATGCCTCGATTTTAAATGTTTTGCGTGAGCGTAAATATGTTGAAATGGAAAAGAAACGTTTTGTGCCTACGGATGTTGGTGAAATCGTGAGTAAATTTCTCAAAGATTATTTTGGTGATATTGTGGACACCAATTTCACTGCGGATATTGAAAATAAACTTGATGCCATTGCCCGTGGTGAAACCGAGTGGAAACCTTTGTTGCGTGATTTTTGGGGTCCCTTTAAAGAGCGCATCGACCATACCCAAGAAAATGTAAAACGTTCCGATGTTACCCATGAAGAAACCGATGAGGTGTGTCCTGAATGTAGCAAACCTATGGCGATTAAATTGGGGCGTTATGGTAAGTTTTTAGCTTGTACAGGTTACCCTGATTGTAAGGTCGCTAAACCTTTAAATGGCTCAGATGAGGCAGCTCCTGAACCTGAAATGTCGGAAGAGAAATGTGAGAAATGCAGTTCTCAAATGGCGATTAAAATGGGTAGGTTTGGCAAGTTTTTGGGTTGTTCGGCATACCCAAAATGTAAAAACATTCAGCCTCTGGAAAAACCATTCGACACTGAAATACCGTGCCCTGAATGCAAGAAAGGCACCTTCTTAGAGAAAAAATCACGTCGGGGTAAGGTGTTTTATTCATGCTCAAAGTATCCGAAGTGTAAAAATGCTTTATGGAACAAACCGCTGGATAAAAAATGCCCTGAATGTAAAGCGCCTTTTATCACTGAAAAAACCACCAAACGAAATGGCACCGAACACATATGTGTTGATGAAGATTGTAAGTGGAAAGAACAAATCGAGGCACCTGAATAGCTTCATCAACGCATATGGACTTCACATATCGACAGGGCAATATTGAAGATATTGAGGCGGTTTTTCAGCTAAATCACCTTGTTTTTGATGAAAAATGGTCTAAAGAAGTGATGTTGCAGTCATTACAAGTTGGTTATGACTTGTATGTTTGTTTTCAAGGCTCACATTTGGTGGCTTATGTCTTAAGTCAGGATATTTTGTATGAAACACAAATTATGCAGTTGGCAGTGGCTTTAGAATACCGCCGTTTGGGGATAGCAAAACAGTTGATGTTAATGTTAATGCAGGCAAAAAAAGATTATGATGTGCTGATGTTGGAGGTGCGTGCTTCGAATATGGGCGCACAAGCCTTTTATGCAGCTTTAAACTTTAAACAAGTCGGGCAACGCCCCAACTATTATGCCAAAACAAAAAATAAACCGCGTGAAGATGCGATTCTGTTCGCCTTTAAACCACAATGATTAGCAGTTTATTGCACAGTCAAACATGGTTAGATGCGCCAGCATGGCGTCAGCAATATGCCAATAAAGTACCCGCAGCATTGCTTAAAGTATTGCTGGTAACCCAATCATTAACACGATTTTTAGAGCAGCATTATGCTTTGCGACTTGATGTGCATGTGCATGATCAAGCGCTGGGTTTTGCCAATGCTGATGAAGCCGCTTTATTAAATATCAGTCCTCATGATCGTTGCTTACGCCGTAAAGTATCGTTATTGCATCGTAAAAAAGTAATGTTTGATGCTGAATCGGTTTTACCACTGGATGTTTTACCCGTGGAATTGATGGTTGCGTTAGAAGCAGGTCAGCGCCCTCTGGCCAATTTATTATCTGAACAAGGATTATGTTTATCACGTTCAGATTTGGCGATTGCATGGGTAAAAAATCATGATTATTATCAGCAACGTTGGGCAAGACGTTCAGTATTACGCTCTGAATCAGGGGCAACGGCTTTGGTTACCGAAGTATTCCATGAAACGCTTTGGGCAAAGATAAACGACTTAACAACACGAATAAAGTAAACGTATGGGTGAGAATATCTGTGATTCAGAACTTACGATTGAAGTTCAAAGAACCATGCTTGTTATCCCAAATGCAGTGGCATAAACAAACGGGTAACACACGGTTTCTTATGTAATTTCTCTTACCTTTTCTGACGCACCCTACCTTTTTTGGATGCGAGCTTACTTTTCCCATGGTTATGCTGAGTACGAAAAGTGGTTTGACGTGGGCGGCTTGATTTGCTGTTGATGGCTGCTGATTGATAAGCAGGAATCAGCTGTTTATCGCCGCTACCAATTAAGTCACTGCGCCCCATGTTTTTCAATGCTTGGCGCAATATAAGCCAATTATCAGGGTCGTGATAGCGCAAGAAAGCTTTATGTAAGTCGCGTTGCTTTTTGCGGCGCGGAATAAAGACTTTTTCTGCATACTTGGCGTGTTTTTTACTGATTTTGCGAAGTGGATTGCGCCCTGAGTGATACATCGCCGCCGCAGTGGACATGGGCGAAGGCAAAAAGGCTTGCACCTGGTCGGCTTTGTAATTATTTTCTTTTAACCACAAGGCAAGATTCAGCATATCTTCATCTGTCGTGCCAGGGTGTGCGGCAATAAAATATGGAATTAAATACTGTTTTTTACCGGCTTCTTTGGAAAACTTCTCAAATAAACGCTTGAAATCGTCATAAGCACCAATGCCTGGCTTCATCATTTTATCAAGCGGTGCATTTTCGGTGTGTTCAGGTGCGATTTTAAGGTAACCACCAACATGATGGGTGACTAACGCTTTGATATAAGCTGGCGACTTCACGGCTAAGTCATAACGCAAACCCGAAGCAATAAAGACCCGCTTAATGCCTTTTAATTGACGTGTTTGGCGATACAAACGAATAAGTGGATCATGATTGGTATCTAAATTTTTACACACATCAGGATAAACGCATGATGGTAAACGGCAAGCAGCTTCAATCTCAGGCGATTTGCAACGTAAACGGTACATATTCGCCGTTGGACCACCTAAATCGGATATATTACCTGTAAAATGGGGTGTTTTGTCACGAATCGCTTCGACTTCGCGTAAAATAGATGATTCCGAACGACTTTGGATGATGCGCCCTTCATGTTCAGTGATGGAACAAAATGTGCAGCCACCAAAACAGCCACGCATAATATTCACTGAGTTTTTAATCATTTCATAAGCAGGAATTTGTACACTTTTATCCCTTAAATCACCATAACCTTGATAGGGCAACCTTGAATAATCTAAATCAAAAACCCCATCCAACTCTTCTGTGGTCAAAGGAATAGGCGGCGGATTTATCCAAACTTGGCGCGTTCCATGTTGCTGAATTAAAGCTCTAGCATTGCCAGGGTTGGTTTCTAAATGCAGCAAGCGTGAAGCATGAGCATACAATACTTCATCTTCGGCAACGTCTTCATACGATGGTAAACGAATCACCGTATGATCACGTTGCGCTGAAATATTGAGTATGGAAATGGGTGTAACTTCTTCGCGTTGCCGGTGCGCTGCCTTTTCATCACACTGCTTATCTGTGCCTGACATGGCATAAGGATTAGGGTGTTGAATGCGTTCGTTGGGCGTATCAATAGCTGTAGAAGAAATCTCTAACCAACCTGAAGGCACGCTGTTCACCATGATTGCTGTACCGCGAATACCCAACATCGCTTTAATCGATTCACCCATGGCTAAACGATGAGCAATTTCCACAATCTGCCGCTCACCATTACCATAAACCAAGATATCAGCCTTGGAATCCATCAACACAGAGCGTCTTACCTTGTCTGACCAATAATCATAATGCGCAATGCGACGTAAACTCGCTTCAATACCACCAATAATAACGGGGACACCTTTAAACGCCTCTCGGCAACGTTGGGCATAAACAGTCACCGCACGATCAGGACGTTTGCCACCAAGATTGCCTGGTGTATACGCATCATCCGAGCGAATGCGGCGTTCGGATGTATAGCGGTTGACCATAGAATCCATATTGCCTGCAGTCACCCCCCAAAAGAGCTTGGGAGCACCTAAAACACGAAATGGTTCGGCAGATTTCCAGTCAGGTTGCGCAATAATACCAACACGAAAACCTTGTGCCTCCAGTACACGACCAATCACCGCCATGCCAAAGCTAGGTAAGTCCACATAAGCATCGCCAGAGACTAAAATAATATCGCAACTATCCCAGCCAAGTTGCGCCATATCTGCACGCGACATCGGTAGTTGATGGACAGGCTTTTGCGTTACGCCATGTCTGGGGTAAGAGAAAATAGCTTTAGCTTGCACTTTAGCGCACTGCAAAAGACAAGGCTTCACCAGCCTCTTCACCTAAGGTAAAGACAGAGTGCCACACGCAATGATTAATATCACGTTGGGGAAGCAATAATACATCACCAGCTTGAAGTTGGTGGCTGTAACCATGTTGAATTAACTGTTGTATAAAAGCTGAGCAACGATCAATGATCGCTTCGATGAGTTCATGATCAGCTTCTTCCATATAATCACTTAACTGTTCTCGGTGTTCACATAACTTGATTAAAGCTTGCCTGTCTTGAGCTGATGACAACACTGTTGTGATGGCATCGTTATTTTTTTGCTGCTGCACAAAGTGAATGATTTCATCGATAAGTTTAGGTTTAGCAAGTGTTAGCCAGAAGGTTGTACCGCTTAATTGTGCAAAAACAACACCGGCATGACCACGCTCAACGTCATGATGAAACTGTGCCCCACCATGCGGCGCATTAAAATAAACAATTCTTTCGACAAAAGCTGGTTTCCTGCCTAAAATGGCTTGTAAATGGCTTAAAATAGCATTGTTTTGTGTGATTAACGCTGATTCTGGAAATATAACATCGCAAAGTTGCCCTGCCCAATCTTGTTTGAGTGGATCTGAAGCGACATCTTCATAACCTTCCATACCCCAAGAAAAACGAAAACGTAATGAAACATCTTGTTCGGCAAAAGATAACCAAGAAGCTTTGCACCACAAACCTTCGGCAATCACATCTTCTTCACCTTGTTGCACAGCATCAATATAAATTTTTTCGATGCCCTGCTCATCATGTTCTTCCATGGATGTTGCGGCAATGGCAAAATTCTGTTTTAAAGCGCTGTTATAAGGTGAGCTATCGAAATATGGGCTGACTTCAGCAGACTGCACCACGCCTTCCATTAAACGGTGCGCTTGTTGGATATGGCTGCGATACTTATCCAGCTCTGCGGTTAATAATGAGGGCAACACAATCGCTTGATCATCTGCCCAGTGCTGTTGAATTTCTGATTCTTTAGGCATTTTAGTGGCAATATCGTTGCTCGCTTGCCCTAAATGAAAACCACGCCGCTGTAATTGATTCATGTTGCTGGCATACTCCTAAAAAATTCAGCTCACTCTATGCTTGATGCCGCACAAATGCATGCAAAGAAATGATCATGATGCCAACATTCCATATCAGCTTAAACAATACAATAATATAAGGTTTGAGATTAGTAATACAGTTGCTGTACCTTGCCAGAACCGAAGGGGGTCGCGCTCAAGCAAAGGGGCATGGTTTTTCATTAATGATGGGTTGGGTTTGGATAAATCAACCAAAAACTCGGAAAAACTTGCGTAACGCTTATCTGGTGCGGGGCTTACTGCTTTTTTGAGCGCACCATCCATCCATATGGGGACATGAAGATTATATTTACGCACTGAGGTATACGCATAACTTTGATGGCGTTTGGCTTCTGTTAATGTGCCATAGGGAAAGTGTCCATGGGATAACATTTCATACAGCGTGACCGCCAATGAATACATATCACTTTTAGGTGTGCCTTCAAAACCATCAAATAATTCAGGCGCAATATAATTGGCTGTGCCTTCGAGGTCTGTTTGTTGAATGGGTGTGTATATTTCTTTTAAACCTGCAACATGTGTGGAGCCAAAATCAATGATTTTAATGGTTTGATGCTTATCAATCATGATGTTTTCAGGTTTAATATCTTGGTGTACCATTTCTTTGCGATGAAAACCGCGCAAGCCTTTAATCACTTGCTCGGCAATATGGCGCACATGATCTAAATCAGGTTCTGGATGATCCAATATCCACTGTGCCAATGAGCCGCCTTCAAGGTATTCGGTGACATAATAAATACAACTGCATTTACGTTTGGGTTGATACACTTTAAATACATGTGGGTTATCAATGCGCCGCCCCACCCACACCTCATGTAAAAACTTATCAATATACGCAGGGTCATCTTCAAAATTGACGGACGGTGTTTTGATAACCACTGTTTCGCCAGTATCGCTATCTTCAGCTAAATAGACTTGAATCGTTACACTGCTGTGAATTTCACGAATAATCTTGTAACCATCCAGCACCATCCCACCTTCTAAAAGAGGGGGGAAGGGTAAGGCTGTAAGCTGTCGGTAATATTCATTTTCATCTTGATTGGGTAATTGTTGCACCCGAATAACTTGGCAAGTCATATTATCATCACTGCCTGCATCTAAAGCAGCCTGAACAATGGATAGGGCAGCATTTTCAGCACTTTCATCAGCCATGACCAGCGTTTGAAGTGTGTGGTTGTCTACAAATTCATGGATACCATCTGTGCTCAATAAAAAGACATCACCAACTTCAATCATGACATTAGCATAATCATAATTAACTGTATATTCACCGCCCATGGCGCGTGAGAGGTATGTTTTGTTGCGATCTATCACCAGCCTATGATCAGTGGTGAGGCAAGTGATTTCACCGTTGCGAATACGGTAAATTCGTGAATCACCAACATGAAAAAGATGGGCAGTTGTCGATTTAATAATCAATACCGCCAGTGTTGAAGCTAAACTTAACGCTGAAGCATATCGCCGCTGTCCTTGGCTGTATAACCATGAATTTAATGCAAGAATAATGCGTTCGCCTGCTTTTTGTACAGTCCAAGATTGTGGCGTGCTTAAATAGTCAGCAATAAAACCACGCACGCAATATTCACTGGCTTCTTTGCCAGCTTCACTTGAGCCAACCCCATCAGCAGTCACGGCTATGATGCCTTTGTGGATGAGTTCCATGTCTTGAGGAATGCGAATGCCGCAGCAGTCTTCATTTTGCGCTTTAATGCCTGCCGAAGAGTGTTGTCCCGCTTCTATAATCAGTTGATTAGACATGGTTTAGTGTAACGCTATTTTTTCAATCGTTCCATCTTCATTCTCTTCATACATAAAACCTTTCGGCTCTTCAAGCACAAACATCACCAACACAAATACAACGAAAGCTGCACAAGCAATGGTTATGAAGAAAGCTTGTGCAGAAACAAAGGAGAGTATTGTGAGAAAAGTGACGCCGCCAACATTACCAAAGGCTCCAGTTGTGCCTGCAACTTGCCCCGTTAAACGACGCTTGACCAAGGGAACCACAGCATAAACCGCACCATTGCCTGCATTGACAAATAATGAGGCAATCACCATCACGGCAATAGCCGCAGGAATAGACCATGTTGCATCCACTTGCCCCATCAAGAAATAACCCATAGATAGCCCACCAAGTGTGATGCATAAAACCTTTTTACGACCATATTTGTCACTAAAATAACCGCCCGCAGGGCGCATGATGATGTTTAAGCCTGCAAAAATTGAAGCAATCAATGCGGCTTGAGCGATAGAAAGGTCAGCCGTTGCTCGGAATGTATCAAAGAAAAATAAAGGCAACATAGAAATGACGGCTAACTCTGAACCAAATGTAATCATGTAAGATAGATTCAAGGCTGCAACTTGCTTGAATTTATAGCGATGAATTTCTGCAACAGGTTTTGCATGTGTTGCAAATAAGTCTTTATTGACACTATAAATTTTTGAGACTTGGTAAACATACAAAGCCAATAATGCGGCATAAAGACTATAGGTGATGCTGCCTGAGAAGATATTGAGGTTGGCAGGACCAATTTTCCAAGCCAACACGCCTAATGCAAGGTATAAAGGTGCTGTCATTAGGCAATACAAATACAAATCAGCGCGACTGGAAACTTCCATCGCCCCTAAGTTTTTAGGGCGAAAATAGGTGGTCCCCTTGGGATTGTTACGTACTGAAAAATAAAAGACGAATGAAAAACCCAAAGCCAAGAAGCCCGTTGTTGCCACAGCCCAACGCCAGCCATCATCACCACCAATCCAAAGTGCCATCACTGGCAAAATCATGGCCGCAGCGGCAGAACCAAAGTTACCCCATCCACCGTAAATACCCTCAGCCATGCCCACTTGTTTGGCAGGAAACCATTCTGAAACCAAACGAATACCAATCACAAATCCAGCACCCACAAAACCAAGTAAGAAGCGGTAGGTGGCTAGCTCTGCGTAAGTTTCAGCAAAAGCGAAAAGGAAACAGAAAATGCTGGATAGGGCGAGCAGTACGGAAAAAGTAATTTTCGGCCCATATCTATCGACCAGCATACCAATAATGATGCGTGCAGGTATAGTGAGCGCAACATTTAAGATGAGCAGTAGTTTGACCTCTTGATCAGATAATCCAAATGTTTCACGAATCGATGCCATCAGCGGAGCGAAGTTGAACCACACCATAAAGCTGATGAAAAATGCCAGCCACGACATGTGTAAAATTTTCATTTTACCCGTGAATGAGAATATCTTGATATTGCTTTGATCTACGCCTGTTGCGGCCATTGTATCTGCTCCTGAGTTTTTGCTGGTGAAGTTCTATGATGCTACTATAGGACAGTCTTTAGCAAAGAAAGTGCCACGCGGTAGTGTATGCGCCTAATGTGTATTAAATATACACTTATTGCCAACAGGGGTTCCTGTTGATGCCTAATAGTTGAGCATACAATGCCTAATCGTTAGGCATTGTATGCTTTTACGTCGCTTGAACCCCTTAAAATAACACGTTTTTCATTAGGCATGTTGTTTGCTTAACTTCACAATATATAAATTATACGCGAGGTTGCAAATGAGCGATAAGAAGAAGTTGGTCATGATTGGGAATGGTATGGCTGGCGTGCGTGCCATTGAAGAAATCCTTAAAGCCAATCCTGATATGTTTGATATTACTATTTTTGGTGCTGAAAAATACCCCAACTACAATCGCATCATGTTATCGCCTGTCTTAGCTGGTGACACCACGATTGACGATATTATCCTCAATGATGAGCAGTGGTATATTGATAACAACATCACCTTACACATGGGCAAGCGCATCACAGAAATTCAACGCGGTTACAAAAAGGTCATTGCCGAAGATGGCACTGAAACCGAATATGATAACCTCATTATCGCAACAGGCTCCAACCCATTTATTATCCCCATGCCTGGTCATGATAAAGAAGGTGTGATGGCGTTTCGTGATATTGATGATTGCGATAAGATGTTTGAAGCCGCCAAAATATATAAAAAAGCCGCCGTTATTGGTGGCGGATTATTGGGCTTGGAAGCGGCTAAAGGGTTGTTAAATCTTGGTATGCAAGCCACCGTGATTCACGATCAAGCAACATTGATGAATATGCAGCTTGATAACGTTGCTGGAGACATGCTTCGCACTGAGCTTGAAGGTCAAGGCATGCAGTTTAAAGTTTCAACCTTAACCAGCGAAGTGCTGGGGGATGAGCGCGTCACTGGGCTGGCATTTAAAGATGGCACCACTTTAGACTGTGATTTATTGATTATGGCAGTGGGTATTCGTCCGAATATGGCGTTGGCAAAAGATTGCGGGCTCTTTTGTAATCGCGGCATTGTGGTGAATGATTATATGCAGACCGTCACAGATGCTTCCATTTATACGGTGGGTGAATGTGCGGAACATCGCGGCATTGCTTATGGTTTGGTCGCGCCCTTGTTTGAGCAAGCCAAGATTTTGGCATATCAAATCACAGGGCAGGGTTTGAAGTCTTATGAAGGTTCGGTGGTATCTACAAAACTTAAGATTTCTGGTGTGGATGTATTCTCTGCAGGTGATTTTATGGGTACACCTGGTGCCGATGTGATTGAACTCATGGATAAAGTGGGTGGGGTTTACAAAAAAATCGTTTTGGAAGATGATAAAATCAAGGGTGTGGTCATGTTTGGCGACACCGCCGATGGTCCAACTTTTTTTCAGTGGATGCAAGATGGTAAAGATATCGCTGAACAACGCTCAACCATGTTGTTTTCTGCTTCGGGTCTGGGTGATTCTGGACATTCAGGCATTGATTTGGCAGCAGAAATGGCGGATGACACCGTGGTTTGTGGTTGTAATGGGGTGAGCAAGAAAGATGTGGTGGATGCGATTGTTCAAAGTGGCTTAACCTCGCGCAAAGAAATCACCGCTTGCACCAAAGCGGCAGGTTCATGTGGTGGTTGCGCGGGTCTTGTGGATCAGATTTTAGCCTCTACTTTGGGTACGGCATTTGTTGAATCAGAGCATGATCCTATTTGTGCTTGCACCGAATTGAACCACGAACAAGTTAAAGAACAAATCAAAACCAAGAAACTCACCATGGTGCGTGAAGTGATGAACGTATTGGGTTGGCAGGGTGAAGGTTGTCAGGTTTGCCGTCCAGCGATTAACTACTACATCGGCATGCTGTGGCCGGAAGATTCCGAAGATGATCGCAGCAGCCGAATTGCCAATGAAAAAATGCATGCCAATATTCAAAAAGACGGTACATTCTCGGTCATTCCACGCATTTATGGTGGTGAAACCACCCCTGATGACTTGATTCGCATTGGGACTATAGCGAAGAAATACAATGTACCAACGGTGAAAATAACAGGTGGTCAACGCATTGATTTATTGGGCGTGAAAAAAGAAGACTTAACCAATATGTGGAAGGATTTAGACATGCCTTCGGGCTATGCCTATGGCAAAGCCTTGCGTACCGTAAAAACCTGCGTGGGTTCACAGTGGTGTCGATTTGGTACGCAGGATTCAACCGCATTGGGCATTCATCTGGAAAAACAACTCGAACGCATTTGGTTTCCAGCCAAGGTCAAACTAGGGGTATCTGGTTGTCCGCGCAATTGCGCAGAAGCGACCATCAAAGACATCGGCATTGTCGGCGTTGAAGGTGGTTGGGAAATTAGCACAGGCGGCAATGGCGGCGTGCATGTGGTGGCGACTGAACTGCTTTGTTTGGTAGAAACGGCTGAAGAAGTAGAGCAAATTTGCAAAGCTTATTTGCAACATTATCGTGAAACAGGGCGGCATAATGAGCGTTGTGCGCCGTGGCAAAAGCGGGTGGGTTTGGAAAGCATTAAGGCTGTAGTCGTTGATGATATTGAAAACCGTCAAGCATTGGTTGCGCGATTGGCGCTTTATGTGAGCACGCAGGATCGCGACCCTTGGCAACAGCGCGTTGAAGATGCAGAAAAAACGAAGATATTTAAAGAATATACGCCGATTGATATTCCGGTAAGGGTGGAAGTTTAACATGAGTGATTCAAATACAAATAACTGGGTTGAAGTATGCGCCGTGGATGATATTCCACCATCACAAGCTCGCACCATCAATGCGGGTGATACCATGATTGCGGTATTTCGTTTGACCGATGATAGAATCAAAGCCGTTGAAAACCGTTGTCCTCACAAAAATGGTCCATTGGCTGAAGGTATTATTTCTGGTGATGATATTTTATGCCCGTTGCATAATTGGCGAATCAGTTTGGATGATGGGCAAGTGGCTGCTCCTGATGAGGGCTGTGTCAAAACTTACCCAGTCAAAGTTGAAGATGGTCAGGTTTTTTTGAGCTTGGGATAAAAGCTATTCTCACACAAAACAGTGCTGAAGGGCACTGCTTTCCAGCATGAAAAATCAAGGAGTTGGCATGACTCAAACTGTGAATAGCGTTTGTTCATATTGTGGTACGGGGTGTGGCATTCGTCTTGAAACGGATGGGCAACGCATTATTTCATTATCAGGTGATCCTTCTCACCCCACCAATCAGGGTAAATTGTGTTCTAAAGGTCGGGAGTTGCATCATACTGTTTCCAGCCAAGATCGTTTGTTGCACCCACAGCTACGGACGTCATTGGATGCACCTTTTGCGCCTGTTGATTGGGATACAGCGCTGCATCATGGGGCAAAGAAGTTTGCACAAATCATTCAAGAACATGGCGCGGATGCAGTCGCATTTTATGTGTCGGGTCAGTTATTGACGGAAGATTATTATGTCTTCAATAAATTGA
>CAZWPS010000026.1:0-12833 GCA_964635775.1 uncultured Zetaproteobacteria bacterium
TTGTTGAGCATGGAGACACATGACCCGGTTCCCACCAGCCTGCAAATCCAATACGTGTCTCTTCTCGATGGCTTATCTCAGCTTCATTATGTGCAGTATCTATACGCTTTAACACTTGGCTGTCATATGCTTTGCGCATTTCGTGTGATGTTGCATGTGCAGGGTGGAAGTCTACAGCTGTATAAGCATCATGGAAGACATATGTATCATCTGCAATCAACGATTTAAAGTCTACAATGACATTCGTATCTGATGTAAATGTAAAGCGTTGCGGCAAGCGAATACCAAAGGATGGTTTTCCCTTGGTGTGAGGCGTGGGGAAAGTTTCAAAGTTTAAGTTTTGCCATGTAAATTCTGGGGCGTCGCCCTCAAGTGGAATAACATCAAAAAAGTCGTCTAACGTATTTAAACCATCAGAGGAATAACCCATGCTGCCTTTTAAAGTCTCATCCCATAACAAAGGTAATAAGATTTTCGGCACAAACAACTTGATACGATAACCCCCATGCACATAACGGGTCTCAAAGCCAAACCGCTCCAACCCAAAAACATGATCGCCATGCACATGCGTGATAAAAATAGCATCTATATCGAGCATGCTTAACTTCAAATCAGCCAATGCTTGCTTGGCAGTCCAGCCACAGTCTACGAGCAGTCGTTTTTGTTGATGTTCAATCAGCAGGTTAGAGTTGTAATACTGTAAACTCTCTGAGTCTCCAGCTCCAATAAACTGCAAATTGACTTCACGCATGTTTATTGCCCCGCTCAATCACCAGCGCAGCACTATCCATAGCCAAATACTTCAATGGTTTTGCAATTTTTATTTTCACCCAAGGTACATGAAATTCTTGAAGCACAATGACTGCACAAGCTTCAATCAAGGCTTCAATTAAGGCGAATTGAGAGTCCTCGATAAAGCTTGCCAAACGTTCCGACACCGCTTTATAATCCAAAGCATCGTTAATATCGTCACTTTGACCTGCCTTAGAAATGTCCCATGCCATTTCAAGGTCAAGGCGTACCACTTGCCTGATTTCACGCTCCCAATCGTAAATACCAATCACTGTACGCACTTCCAAGCCTTCAATTAAAACCAAATCCATGATTTACCCCTTTAAAGTGCTGCTAAACTGCTGACGCACCACTTCAAACAACGCCACACCCGTTGCTACCGACACATTTAATGATTCCATCTTGCCTGGCATCGCTATTTTAACCAACTGGTCGCAATTTTCGCGCACCAACCTACGCATACCCTCGCCTTCAGCGCCCATCACCAGCGCATTTTTCCCTGAAAAATTAACCTCATGAATCAGTGTGTCAGCTTCACCTGCCAAGCCTGAAACCCAAAAACCCGCACCTTGCAAATCTTTCAAGCTCCTTGCCAAATTGGTCACCCTAAGCACAGGAATACGCGCCAAAGCCCCACATGCCGACTTCGATACAATCGGCGAGCTTAAATCTGCCGCATGGTCTTTAGGAATCACCACCCCAACACAACCTGAAGCTTCGGCAGTTCGGATACACGCACCCAAATTATGAGGGTCGGTCACCTGATCAAGAACCAAAACCAAAGCTTCGTCTTCACGGGCAACATCGTGTAACCAATCTTTAAAGTTCACCGCACCTTGAGGCGTGACTTTAGCCACCACACCTTGATGAGGAACCCCATCTGCCAGCCGTTGCAAGGCTTCTTTAGGCACAAAAGATACCTTCACTTTATCTTTTCGTGCCAAATGAACCAACTCATTTAAGCGTGGGTGTGTTTTCCCTTTGATGAGCATCACCTCATCAAGCCCTTCACCTGCATCTAAAGCATGTTTTACCGCATGTATGCCTACAATCACACTCATTTTCACCTCTTTATCTATGGAAATATCAAACCAATCATGCGTTGTTAAGCATGTTTCTCTATGTCATCTATATCAAACATCAGCCCTCAAACACGAAGCACAAGCCACAGAACTAAGCTCTGGAACAGGCGTATCCAAACGCGCCAAGGTGAGTTTTCCGCCCCAGACACAGCCTGAATCAAGCCCCAAGACATGGGCTTGGTTGGTCACCAATCCTTTTGCTGCCCAATGTCCATACACGACACGGCAATCATTGCGCCAAGCTAAATGTTGATGCTCAAACCAAGGCAATATAGCCTCATTGACCACTGTTGATGATTTATTTCCCCAATCAAATAATCCATCTTGTTGACAATAACGTGTGCGCGTTAAAATTGCCGTTGTGAATACATCACGCTTATGCTTTTTTGCAGTATCTTGTGTGGGAAAGTCTTTATGTTGCAGTTTTTTACAAAATGATTTCCAGTCATCCGATTGTAAGATGTTTTCAACCTGATTTGCCCGTTTTTTCGCTTCATCCAACGTCCACAAAGGGGATAACCCAGCATGAACCATACACCAATTCAAAGCTGCATCATGAACCAATAAAGGGCGAAAACGCAGCCAGTGAATTAAATCATCTTGATCGTCTGCTACCACAACCTCATCTAAGGTATCTTGAGGAAAACTTCGCCCCCCTGCCGCATAAGCGAGAAGTTGTAAGTCATGGTTGCCCAGCACACATACGCAAGCATCGCCCAAACCGCGCAGAAAACGTAATACAGCCAATGAATCAGGTCCACGATTGACCATATCACCACAACACCACAATACATCATGTTCAGCATTAAAGTTGACTTGATTCAACAACGCACGCAATGCCTGATAACAGCCTTGAATATCCCCCACTGCATAAACAGCCATTATCGTTGCATTTCCAACCAACACAATGCTGCCACAGCATCGGCAGGGTTAGCCTCACCCAACACATCTCGAATGGTTGCAAAGGCTTGATGTTGTTCTGCAGTATGACCTTGAAGTAAAGGTAATACTGCATCTATTATCTTATCTAAAGTGCAGTTTTGTTGTAATAATTCAGGCACAATAGCTTGTTCACTGGGTGCATCACCCAATAATAAAATGTTCGCCAGCCCCACACAACGCCCTTTTAATAAGCGCCGTCCTATCCACCAACTCACTGCCGATGTTTGATACACCAATACCGTAGGCGTATCCCACAATGCCAATTCCAAGGTTGCCGTACCCGATACTGCCACAGCAGCATCCGCACGTAAGGCATAATTGTCTTCTGTGCGCGCTAACAACAACACCCCTACATCTGTCAACGCTTGTAATGTCTCTGCATCGACACCAGGGGCAAGCGTCGCCACTGCCGCCAAATCAGGCATGGCTTGACGCAAAGCGACAAACAAATCTGCCAGTAATTGTACATGCTGCTTGAGTTCACTAGGGCGAGAGCCAGGTAATAAAGCCAACAAAGGTGTGCGCTGACTTAAACCAAGACGTGCTTTTAAATCCGCCTTTGACCAACCACCCCGACAAGCAAATGCACTGGGATTACCCACATATTGCGCAGCAATACCACGATGCTGAAACCATTGTTCTTCAAAGGGAAAAATACATGCCAAATGATTTTGTGATTGTTGTAAACGCGGCAAACGCCGCTCGCCCCAAGCCCATAGTTTCGGTGCAATATAATGCAAGACAATCATGCCCTGCGCCCGAAGCTTGCGCCCTAAACCAATGTGAAAGCTGGTGAAGTCTGTCAAAACAACCACATCAGGCTTAAATTCCGTCGCAAAGGCACATATATCACGCTCCACCGCCCAAATACGCGGCAAAGCCAGCACCACATCAACAATGCCCATCACATTCAAGTCTGCCATTTCACGCACCACTCGGCACCCTGCTTGCTGCATCATCGGCCCTGCAATGCCTGCAATTTCAAGACGCACAGCATCAGGTTGTTGCGCCTTTAAAGCAGCCACAACCGCACTGGCATGCAAATCGCCAGAGACTTCGCCAACTGACATCAACACACGGTATGTTTTAGGGGTAATATGATTCATAAAAGCAAGCCGCAGCCGTGTTCAGAGCTTGCAGCAATTTGTTGTACGTTGCTGTAAATCACCCATCAATGATGATGGTGTTGCATTAAAAATTCCATCAATGCCTTTTGTACATGCAAACGATTTTCAGCTTCTTGCCAAACCACCGACTGTTGCCCATCAATCACTTCCGCTGCCACTTCTTCACCCCTATGGGCAGGTAAACAGTGCATAAACAATGCATCTTCTTTTGCCATGTTCATTAAAGAAACATCCACTTGGTAGTCAGCAAAAGCAACTTCCCGCATTTTTTGTTCATCTTCTTGGCCCATAGACGCCCAAACATCAGTGGTGATTAAATCTGCACCTTCAGCAGCTTGTTGTGGTGAGGCACATAACGTAATGTTGGCACCCAATGAACGTGCGCTTGCCAATAATGCCGCATCGGGCAAATAACCTTCTGGGCAAGCAAGATTAAGCTGGTAACCAAAGGTAAGTGCGCCATTCATCCATGAATGTGCCATATTATTGCCATCACCAATCCAAGCAATGGTTTTATGCCGAATATCGCCGCGATGCTCGATAAAAGTCATGACATCTGCCAACACTTGGCAAGGGTGGGTAAAATCGGTTAAGGCATTGATGACAGGCACAGAGGAATATGCAGCGAATTGTTCAACCATGTCATGTTCAAAGGTGCGAATCATGATCAAATCAACCATGCTTGAAATCACCCGCGCTGAGTCTTCAATGGGTTCGCCTCGCCCTAATTGCGTTGCCCCAGATTGCAAAAATAGCGCATGTCCACCAAGTTGAAACATGCCTGTTTCAAAGGAAATACGTGTTCGGGTGGATGATTTGTCAAAAATCATCGCCAGTGCTTTGCCTGCTAAAGTAGGGTGTGGCTCACCTTTTTGTTGCAAGGATTTGAGCGTTATTCCCCGTTGTATAATACTTAAAGCTTCATCAGGGGTAAGGTCTTTTAAGGTAAGAAAATGTTTCATTGTTCAATTCCTTTCAGGCTATTCTCAAGCATATTTAATGCTTGCCTAACTTCATCTTTTGTAATGGTCAAAGCAGGTAAAAATCGCAATACTTGTGGTCCTGCAGCAAGTAATAACAAACCTTGTTCACGGCAAGCATGAATGATAGGCGCAACATCTATTGTTGCCGCCAAACCCAGCAACAAACCTTGCCCGCGCACTTCACTAAGCCAATCAAATTGATGAACCAAAGTCTGTAACCCCGCTTGAATTTGCTGACTTCTCGCTCGCACATGATGTAATAAATTTTCTTGTTCAATCACATCAAGCACAGTTAATGCGGCAACACATGACATGGGATTGCCGCCAAAAGTTGAGCCATGTGAACCTGCATTTAAAGCAGGTGAAACTTCAGAAGTGGCAAGCATAGCACCAATAGGAACACCCCCACCTAAACCCTTAGCAAGGGTGAGAATATCAGGCTGAATACCCGATATTTCGAAAGCAAACATGCGACCACAACGACCTATGCCTGTTTGTACTTCATCCAAGATAAGTAAAATGCCTTGCTCATCACATAACTGACGCACTGCTTGTAAGTAATCAGGCTGTGCAAGATTGACGCCGCCCTCACCCTGCAATGGTTCCAATAAAATCGCTGCCGTATCTTGATTAACCGCCGCTTCTAAAGCAGATATATCATTTAGCGGAACATGTTGGAAACCCAAAGGTAGGGGGTCAAAGCCAATTTTAACTTTGTCTTGCCCTGTTGCTGTTAATGTTTGCATGGTGCGCCCATGAAATGATTGGGTGGCCGTAATAATGGTGCGGCGTGGTGAATTTTGGTCAAAAAAGTATTTTCGTGCCATTTTAATCGCTGATTCATTGGCTTCTGCCCCAGAATTACAGAAAAAAGCCTGATTTAAGCCTGAAAGTGTGCATAAACGTGCTGCAAGCTCGGTTTGTTGCGGAATATGATACAAGTTTGAGCAATGCAACATGGTTGCAGCCTGTTCACCAAGAGCGCGCACCATTGCTGGATGTGCATGCCCTAGGGTATTCACCGCAATACCTGAAACAAAATCAAGGTAAGTTTTGCCTTGGTCATCCCACACCCATGCCCCCTTGCCTTTGACTAAAGTTAAAGGGAAACGAGCATATGTTGGCATCACATGAGAGGTGTTTTCAATATTATTCATTGGTGAAGGCTAGAGGCTTTTCAGCATATGCTCAAATATTAAATCGCTAACCTAAACCGTGCGACTTGTGAAAAGACCTTATTGGGGTATTTATCTTTGCCTAATGAGCCATTATAAGCTGCCAAAGCACGGTGTGCCGTGCCATAACGTTTGAGGTAATGGCGAAGGATAGCGCAACCATAACGAATATTGGTTTCAACATCGTATAAGTCATCAAGGCTGCTGCCCAGCTCATTTTTCCAAAACGGCATGATTTGCATCAAACCTTGCGCCCCCACACTGCTCACAGCATAAGGGTCAAAGCGTGATTCTATGGTCATCAAGGCTAAAATTAAGGCAGGATCCAGTTGATGGCGTTGCCCATATACCCACACCCAACGCGCAATTTCCCTGGCTTCGTGTTCACTGCTACCAAAACGACTAATCACAACACTAATTTGCCTCACCCAAACATCACGCACCCCTTGATTCATGCTGTTACTTGGTTGTAAAGCCTGTTGAAGGTGTTGGCGTTCATCAGGGGAAACTGCCAGCAAACCCACATAATGCTCTACAATACGCATCGTGGCAGAGCCTTGGCTAAGTCGCTGTTTTTCCTCATCTGTACTCATCAACCATACAGGTAATGTGAGCAAAAAACCCAAACCTAACATCAGCACCAGCCCGCCTTTATGGCGAGCGGTAATGAGTTGTTTTATATGCTCACTGAAACGGATGTTTTCACCAATAGGGGATTACACATCATGATTTAAACCGCATTTCTCATGACTTGCAACATATCTTGAGCTTTTTTACATACTTCATCCAGCGGTGCTGCTGCCGATTCGCCAAAGCGCGTTTTGAGCTCAAGCGCGTTGTTTTCTAAGCCTCTATCACCCACCACAATACGCAAAGGAATGCCTATAAGTTCAGCATCTTTGAATTTTACACCTGCACTTTCTTTGCGCTCATCCCAAATGGCATCGATGCCTAGATTGAGCAAGTCTTGGTATATCTTTTCAGCCGCAGCATAGGCTGTTTCGCTTTTACCCAGCGTAATCACCGACACTTGAAAAGGTGCTAAATTCACAGGCCAACAAATACCAGCAGCATCATGACATTGCTCAACCACCGCCGCCATTAAACGCGATACACCAATGCCATAACAACCCATGGTGGCGATAGCACGTTTACCCTGCTGATCTTGGAAAAATACTTCCATAGGCTCTGCATATGCTTTCCCCAGCTCAAAGATGTGCCCAACTTCAATGCCGCGAGACATTTCCATCACACCATCAGCACATGATTTGCAGCGATCACCCGCTTGGCTTTGGCGCAAGTTTATAAACTGTATATCTTGAAGGTCACGCTTAATATTCAAGCCTTGAACATGGAAACCCTTTTTGTTTGCCCCAGCAATAAGACCCACCGCATCCATCAATGATGTGTCCATATAAACAGGGCAGTTCAGCCCCAGAGGTCCCGCAAAACCAGCAATCGTGCCCACACTTTCAACCTCTTCGGTACTCGCCAATACCACTTCATCTGCCGCTAGAATGCGTGCCAGTTTAATGGCTTGTAAATGATCATTGCCACGCACACAAGCTGCCACAATCTGCCCATCCGATGAACCACCAGTGACATGGAAAATTAAAGTTTTTAATAGGTTTGATGGGGGGGTGCTGAATCGTTCCGATACCTCTTCAATGGTGGTTTGATAGGGTGTTTCCACATCAGATAATGGGGTATCCATGCCTTGGTATGTGGGGGGGGTAGACCATGCTTTTTCCACATTGGCGGCATAATCACAAGCTGAACAATGGGTAATTAAATCTTCCCCTGATTCTGCTAACACATGAAACTCATGGCTTGCTGAGCCGCCAATGGCACCATTATCAGCCTCAACAGCACGGAATTTCAAGCCCAAACGATTAAAAATTTTGTGGTAGGTTTCAAACATACGTTTGTATTCTTTTGCCAAACATGCCTCATCGGCATGAAAAGAATAGGCATCTTTCATCACAAATTCTCGACCACGCATCAAACCAAAACGAGGGCGCGTTTCATCGCGGAACTTATTTTGAATTTGATAAAGGTTCATGGGTAATTGTTTGTATGAGCGCAACTCCCGGCTCATTAAATCGCAAATGACTTCTTCATGGGTTGGACCAAGACATGATTCGTGGTCATGCCTGTCTTTAAAACGCAGCAATTCAGGACCATATTTCTGCCAACGCCCCGATTTTTTCCAAAATTCAACAGGTTGAACCATAGGCATCAATAATTCTTGCGCACCCGCACGGTTCATTTCTTCGCGGACAATGTTCTCGATATGACGCAACACACGCAAACCCAAGGGTAAATAATCATACACCCCGCTGGTCACGCGGCGAATAAAACCTGCACGTAATAAAAGCTGATGTGACACCACTTCTGCATCAGCAGGGGTATCTCTTAAGGTTGGAACTAATAATTTTGAATAACGCATGCGCACAAGGATAAGCTTAGGAAAGCTTGCTGCAAGTCTATTATTTTGTGGTGCGACAAATTGTGGGGCAATATACCGCTCATTTTAATGAAGGAAATGAAGATATATACCTGCAACATGGGCAATCGGATTAAAGTGTCACCTATGATTTGAGTTCAAAGAACATGTTTGTCATCCCAAACACAGTTGCGGAATCTGATCGCTATGCAACGATTTCTAACTGGAAAAAGAACGCTTTTTATGTGACTTCCTTAACATCATGCGACTCTATGATTGACACACATCACAAGAAGATTACTATGCGCATCCTTTTTTTGATGTTTTAGGAGTGTTTAAAATGAGTTTTACATATAAACCAAGTCGTATCCGTCGTGCTCGTACATGTGGCTTCCGTGCTCGCATGGCAACCCGTGGTGGTCGCGCAGTTATTAATCGTCGTCGTGCCAAAGGGCGCAAGCGTTTGTCTGCATAATACAAGCTTTTCTCGTGCGGATCGGCTGTTGTCAAAAGCCGATTTTGCGCACATGAAAAAGGGTAAACGTTTTCGAATCAAAGATTTAAATGTCGTTATTGCTGACAATCAAGTTCAACATGCGCGATTGGGTTTTGTGGTCTCTCGAAAATATGGCAATGCGGTATGTCGAAATCATTTGAAACGCTGTTTACGCAGCGCTTTTCGGCAACATACTATTCGTTCGTTCGCGTTGGATATTCTGGTCATACCATCAGCGCAACTCAAAACAGATAGCGTTAGCGAAACATGGATGTTAACATGTTTTGATATGTTAAAGCGGCGCGTGGAGCGTTAACCTATGCGCTTTTTTATCCTCAATAGCATTCGTTTTTATCGTTATTGCATTTCGCCACTCATACCTGCCCGTTGTCGTTTTATGCCTACTTGTTCTGAATATGCATTAGAAGCAATTACGCGCTACGGTGTTTATAAAGGTGGTTGTTTAGCCATAAAGCGGCTTCTTCGTTGCCATCCATTTTCTTCATGTCATGGTTACGACCCGTTGCCCTAAGGGCATTACATTTGTTACATATTTTTATCGTGCTGGGAAGGGTTTAAAACAATGGAATCAACGAAGAATTTATTTTTAGCATTCACGCTTTCTATGGGTGTATTATTGCTTTGGGGCTGGGTGTTTCCGCCTGCTGAGCCTGTGCCAACCATGCAAGCAGAGCAACAAGAAGATAATTTAAACGCAACACCATCACGCTCCGCCAGTCAGGTCTCCGCTGTACAAAATTCCCCACAAGAGGTCGTGATTGCAGGGGATGAAGTCATTGAAACCTTTGGTAATGATCTCCTCACCTTGTCGGTGAATGCCAAGGGCTGGATTACCCAAGCCGAACTCTCTCAATATCAAGAGAGCTTAGAAGACCCGACCAAAGTAAAATTATTAAGCCTTGGTGAAACCGATTATGAATCATACATCAATAGCGGCGTGGTCGGTCAAAAAGTAGTTGATGCCTTTAAATGGGTATCAAGCAAACAGCTTGGTGATCAAATGCAAACCACCTTTGAGGCGGGTTTAAGTGATGGTTATCGTTGGCAGCGTGTCTATACTTTAACCAATAATTCTTATTTTATTAATGTTGAAGATCGTATCGTGGGCGGGGCAGGTTTAAAGCTTTATCGTCAAGTTGTTGAGCGCAACCCCGTACGTAGTGTGAATAATTTTTATGAACATATTGGACCCATTGGTTTGTTTAACGACAAACTCAGCGAGCTAAGTTATGATGACTTAGATGAAGGAAACGCGAAAAAGTTTGCTGCTATGGGTGGCTGGACAGGCATGATGAGCCGCTATTTCATGATGTCAGTCCATGGTGTAGACCAAGATGAAAGTTATCGTTATTATTACAAAGGTGATGGTCGCTCCTATCAAGCTGGCATGATTCATGATGGCGTAATAGAGCAAGGCGATGCCGTGTTTAAGAGTGAAATTTTCATTGGTCCTAAGTCAGTTCCTTTGCTTGAACAAGCAGGCGTTGAACTTGAGCGCAGTGTAAACTTTGGCTTGTTTTCGCTGATTGCCAAACCTTTACACCAGGCCATGTTGTGGATGAATCAATATATTTCTAATTTCGGCATCATCATTATTTTACTGGTTGTTGGGCTTAAAATTATTTTATTTATACCCACACAAAGTGCCTACCGCTCTATGGCATCGATGCGCAAATTGCAGCCTGAAATGGCGCGTTTAAAAGAGCGTTATGGTGATGATCGGGCCAAAATGGGTCAAGAAGTCATGGCAATGTACAAAAAACACAAGGTCAACCCGTTGGGTGGTTGCTTGCCTATTTTATTACAAATGCCCGTGTTTTTCGCGCTCTATAAAGTGTTATTGATTTCTATTGAGCTTCGTCAAGCACCATTTTATGGCTGGATTGAAGACATGTCAGTACAAGATCCTTATTTCATTTTGCCCATTGTCATGGGCGCATCCATGTATATTCAGCAAAAATTAAATCCGCAGCCCACTGACCCTATGCAGGCCAAAGTGATGCAATTTTTACCCATTTTGTTTACCGCTTTATTCTTATTCTTCCCCGCAGGGCTAGTGCTTTATTGGGTGGTCAACAATATCTTATCTATTATTCAACAGCGTTTGGTCATGAAAAGCATGAATGTTGATTAACCACGGTTCTAGCTCTACCACCATCTCAGCAATTGCCACCCCGCCAGGGCGTGGCGGCATTGGTATTATTCGTTTGTCAGGCAGCCAGGCTCATGCCATTGCTTTACAATTATGCCAGCGGCAACAAGCTTTAACACCTCGCCATGCTCACTTTCAACACTGGTATGATGCCAAGGGTGAGGTGATTGACCATGGTTTAACCCTACTTTTTGTTGCCCCCCACTCCTACACTGGCGAAGATGTTGTAGAGCTGCAAGGGCATGGTAGCCCTGTATTATTACGCGCTTTATTTGAGCGCACATTAGCCTTAGGTTGTATGGCGGCGCAGCCAGGCGAATTTACCCGCCGCGCTGTAGAACATGGTAAGATGGATTTATCCCAAGCCGAAGCTGTCGTGGCATGTATTGATGCGGCAACGTTGCGTGCTGCCAAACAGGCTCAAAAACAACTCGATGGCGCTTTTGGACGACGCATTCATCACTATATGGATGAATTAACCGCTGTAGTTGCCCATGTAGAAGCATGTCTTGATTTTCCTGAAGATGAAATACCCCATTTATTTTATGACCAACTCAAACAGCAAGTTGAGGATAATTTAATCTTACCCATGCAACAGCAACTCAACAGCAAACTCGGTGAGCGTCTTTTTGAAGGGGCAACCGTTGCAATTATTGGCGAGCCGAATGTTGGCAAGTCGAGCTTATTGAATCTATTATCTGGTCGCGACAGGGCCATTGTCACTGATATTGCAGGTACGACACGTGATGTGTTGGAAGTCGATTTTGCCATCAATGGCATCCCTCTTCGCCTTGTCGATACGGCAGGTTTACGCCAAACCGATGATATAGTGGAAAAGGAAGGCGTTCGTAGAGCGAAAATGGCAGCAATGTCGGCAGATGTTGTGGTTTTTGTTGCCGATGCTACCCGCCCTGAAACATGGCACAGCACAGCACATTTTAAAGACTTACACTGTGATGTCTTGATTATGAACAAAGTCGATAAAACAAGTGCACCCATTCATAACGATTTTCTACCGCTATCCATCACCAAAGAACAAGGCTTAACTGCCGTGCTACAAGCTATCGCCGCAACCTTGGGTGATGTCGACTTCGCTGATGAAGGCGCAATGCTCACATCAGCACGGCATAGGTTAGCCTTACAACACACCTTAACCGCCATTGAAACAGGTTTGTCGATGTTAGGACGTGATGACATGATTGACTTAACCGCTATGGAATGGCGACAAGCATGGTCATCCTTGGGTGAAATCTTGGGCATTGGTGATGTCGAGTTTATTTTAGACAGAGTGTTTTCTGAATTTTGTATCGGCAAATAACACCGCTTTCAAAACAGCACCACCCCTCCGATACATAAGTTGCTTTAAAAACAGGGTTTTCTATTACGAGAGTCCCTTGCACAATAAGCACTCAATGTTTCATATTTCTTTCAAAAGAGCTGTTTTTAACCATTCCGCGCTTTTAAAAACGTTTGAAAAGAAATGTTTTACCCCTGTAACTGTTCAGAATACCTCTTGTTTTATCGGTTCCAAGGGGAAATCGCGCAAGATGCAGACATCATGAATTCAAACCTTGTAGCGGGCACAAAAAAGGCCACCCATGAGGATGACCTTTTTGT
>CAZWPS010000027.1:0-12632 GCA_964635775.1 uncultured Zetaproteobacteria bacterium
GGAGAAGAGAACGTCGCACCCCGCGCTCTACCCCCGATCTCTCGTCGGCAGGGTCAGATGTTTATAAGAGCCCTTCCTTAAACCGCTTGAATCCGCTTGATGAGTTTCGTTGATGAGTAACCTTGCAAAAAAGGCACAACAATCACTTGACCGCCAAGCGCCCGCACCTCTTTTGCCCCCACAATATCATCTGCAACATAATCCCCACCTTTAACCAACACATCAGGTTGCAAGGTTTGAATCAAGTCAAACGGTGTATCCTCGGCAAAAGACACCACCAAATCGACAGCCTTTAAACCCATCAGCATATGTGCTCGGTCGTGCAAAGCATTGATGGGGCGTGTCTTCCCTTTTAAACGTGCAATCGAAGCATCTTCATTTAAGCCCAAAACCAATACATCACCCAAAGCTTTGGCATCTTCCAAATAGGTGATATGACCTGGATGCAATAAATCAAAGCAGCCATTGGTAAACACCACCTTCACACCTTCTTTTTGCCATGTTTGACATCTTTTTGATGCTTCTTCCCATGAAACAACAGCCTGATGTACCATTATTTCATTGTTCCACTCATCGCCCAAGCAATCATGAAACACACAACACCAATCATCACATAAAACAGCCAATTCGATTTTTTCTCTTGTTTATTCCATGATTTAGTCGGGCGTTCAGCCTTATCATCGTCAATATCCATCTAAGTCTTCCCCCAAATCATCGGTAACTGCGGCAAATAAAAGCGGCAACATCACTTCTTCAGCACCCGCTAAACAGAAGGTTTGACCACCGGAAAACACATCACACAGCCCCGAAATCGAGGTTGATGCTGCTTTTTTCTCAATCACCCCAATCGTAATGCCATCAATTTGATGTTCCAAATTACGCGCCGCTTCAGCCGCTTGAGCAAACAAACGCGGAATCACTACACTAGACGCCACATTCAACAACACACCACCGCTGGCTTTTGCCAACATGCCTGCCAACAAACGAAAATCAGTCATGCCAGCAGCACCAACTGATTCACCATGTGCCAATGGATGTAAATTAAACATATCTGCTCCAATCGCAGGATGAACCGTAATCGGCACACCAAAACGACACGCTGTTGCCAATACCGAATGATCCAAATGTGCGGCGTCGGTTTCCATTAAACATGTTCCAACACTATAACCAATGCCCTTATTTTGTTGCGCTCCTGCAACAATCGCTTCATTGATAAGATGACCTGTTTCATGGGTGATTCGATTGGTTTTTCCTTGCAGGGTATGCCCTGTTAAAGCAATTTCCACATCTTGTAACATCGCAGCACCCGTTAAGGCCACGCCCGTGATGAGTTTTTGTTCCAACAAACGCACCAATGATGGGCTTAATCCCGCTTCAAATACATGCCCCCCACAGCCAAGAATCACATCTTTTTTATGGCGATGCGCGCTGCTAATAGCATCGCGCAAACGAAATAAGTCACCACTGACCCCTAAACCAGGCAAGCCGCACAAAAAATCAGCAAAACTGCCGCCTGCCTTAAATGGCGCACCAAAATCTCGCTCATCAATATCGGCTTGGCGCTTACTTAATGGTACGGTTTTTAATTGACTAAAAGCTAAGGGTTGAACACTCATTTTGACTCTCCAAACATGGTCTCATCAATCAATGTACATAAAATATGTAAGCAGGTGATATGCATTTCTTGCACCCGCGCTGTTGATGGATGGTTGATATTTAAATGTACGCTTACAGCATCATGTGAAGCAAGTTTTCCGCCATCTTTTCCCGTTAAAGCAACCACGCTTATCCCCATCGTTGCCGCCTTCTCCACAGCTAAAATAACATTTTCAGAGTTGCCACTGGTCGAAATCGCAAGCAAAACATCACCTTCGCGCCCTAAAGCTTCAGTTTGTCTTGCAAAAATTGAGGCAAAAGAAAAGTCATTAGCGATGCTGGTGATTACCGAAGCATCATTCACCATAGCAATCGCACCCAATGCTTGACGGTTTATCTCAAAACGATTGACCAATTCCGCCACAAAATGCTGTGTATCAGAAGCTGAACCGCCATTACCACATGCCAGTATTTTGCCCTTATTTTGTAATGATTTCACCATCAATTGTGCTGCTTTTATCAAGTCATCATCCAAGACATGCAAACACGCTTGACGCAAAACAACGCCCTCTTCCAATGCTGTGCGAATCAAAGCCTTCATATCATTTATCCTTGTGTATTCGTAACGATTCAACTCACCTCTGATTTACCCGATGACGGCGTTAAAAAATGCTCGCTTACAGTAATAAGCTGTGCTTTTTTCGCCTTGTCCTCGAATACATCATAAGCAATCAGAAACAATCTGAACCATTACATGTTGTTTTACATCATGCTGAATCGTTAGGTTTATGATGCAATTAAAAGCAGAGTCAGCACTTCATCAAGATACTTTAACGCTTAAACCCAAGGATTCAATTTTTTCAGCAAATCCCAACATCCAAGCATCATCTGCCGAATGTAATTTATCCCCACCTTGCTGCAACGAAGGTCTGGCTAAACCATAAAGCAACACACCTTCCAACCTTATCCCATCTGCCAACACCCCTTGCAACCAAGCCAAATAATCCGCCGCATAAATATCTTGTTTCACCTTGTGTTTGAGCACACATGTCTGCAACCATGTTGGGCATAATCGTGCAGTGTGTTGCAGTTGTTTTTGCTGCCAATCTGCCGATAAAGACACGCCATTCACCGCTTGCGTTGCCGCCTCACCAATCACATCGACTTTAAACCAAACTTCCCCTCGCTGTTGCCCCATCAATCTTAAACCTTGCTGCACATCTGTTTTATGCACGCTAGAACCATTACTAATCAATCGCAAAGGTATCGCTAAAGCATACTTATCCATCAATCGCAGCAACAAAACCACCACATCGGCAAAGTTAGGGCATGTCGTTGGTTCACCATTTCCTGAAATCGCAATATCTTGAAGATGCTGGCAAGCCTTGGGCACATATTGCTGCATATAATCACCATGCAACAATTCAGAGAGAAAGCCATCCAACTCCTGCTCCAACACATTTAAATCAGTCTTTGGTGCAACACCACGTTTTAAATCAGGCACTTGGCAATATACACATTGCCAATTACACGCATGATTGGGGTTCAAATTAATGCCCAACGACACCCCACCAGCACGCCGTGAAATGACAGGGTAAACATAAGTCAGCCCCAACACATCACGATCATGGTTGCGCACACTCAACATAATTTAATCCCCATGACGCGCACAATGCGTTTCAAGTTTTGCCATTAATGATTGCATATCAACTGGTTTGGCAACAAATTCATCCATACCCACCGCCAATGCTTGATGTTTCACCTCTTCCAAAGCATGCGCGGATAAACCAATAATCAACATCTTTTGTTGATTTTCTTGCGCTGCTTCACGCTCACGAACCTTACGCGTTAGCTTCAACCCATCCATTCTTGGCATACGCAAATCCGTGAGTAACAAATCAAATGGCTGCTTCAATATTTCCTGCCATGCTGCCAAACCATCAACGGCTAAAGTGACCACAAAACCTTCGCGTGTTAAGCGTTTTTTCGCAATACGTCGCCCAATAGGGTCATCTTCTGCCAACAACACCCTCCATTGCCGTGCCTTCTCTGGCGACATCTTTTCTCTTGGGCTTGCACGCTCTCCGACTAAACTCTCTCGATCTAAAGCAAGAGAAAAACGCTGCTCACCCACGGGCAAACAAGGCAAACGAAGCGAAAATGTTGTGCCAACGCCCCACTCACTATGTAATGTTATGCTTCCGCCCATCATTTCGACAAAGTTTTTTGCAATGGTCGTGCCTAAACCCGTCCCTTTTTCTTGCAAGTTATCACCCAGCACTTGACGGTCATGCACTTGCACAAATGGCTCAAAAATATGTTGCTGTTTGTGCTCTTCAATGCCAATACCAGAGTCTTCAATCTGAAACTGCAATACACCATGCGCTTGCCTGACCACCAAACGCACATAACCATATTGGGTGAATTTTAAGGCATTTCCCAGCAAATTAAGCAAGACTTGCCGCAAGCGTAAAGCATCACCTTGCACACAACACGCCACATCATCAACTTCAAGCTCCAACATCAAACCTTTGCTCTTGGCTTTGGCAATAAAGGGTATCATCGCTTGACGTAATGCACCTTCAAGCTGAAAGGCTTGGCATTGAATCTCCTCTTTCCCAGACTCAATCTTAGATAAATCAAGCACATCATCAATCAATGAGCTTAACACATGCGCAGATGAACGCGCTAACATTAAGTTATGCTGTTGCTCAGGTGGTAAGCATGAAGCATCTGCATCAAGCAGGTCTAACAAGCCAATGACCCCATGTAGTGGTGTGCGTAGTTCATGGCTCATGGTCGATAAAAATGCGCCTTTGGCTTGCGATGCCACTTCCGCTTTTTCTACACTGATATGTAAGTGTTGTTGCAATAACATTTGCCCCAATGTGCCGCGCACCCGATGCGAAATATCGAGAAATAATTGTTTTTGATGTTCGCTCCAAGCCACTTCATGCTCACACTGGTGTAGTGCCATTAGCCATAACACGTTCGGTTTTACCCGCAACAAAATCATTAAACAGCTCTTTACTTCATATTTTTTTAGTATTTTATTCAACAAAACACTTGACTTCTCTGTCATCACAGGGAAAAATTCGGTTTCGGTTTCGGTTTCGGTTTCGCGAAGCGTAGCCACCATCACATCTTCTAACATCAGTTGTTGGGAAGAAAACGCCCTGAACACACCATCCTTAGCCATAAAACCTTCATCATATTGTCCACTTTTTTGCTGATTCACTTTGCCATCATTCACCATATCAACAGGCACAACAAATGCACGGCTCGCTGCAAAAATAGAGCATAATTCCTGCATACTTTGCAAAACACCCTGGGCAAAATCAGGCGTAGCTAAAGCGCTCTCCACCCGACTTAAATCATATAAATGCTGCAATGTTGCCGTACGCTCTTGTTCTATCGCTGTTTCCTGACTAATATCCCTAAACATACCTTCAATATGTAATGCCTCGCCTTGCTCATTCAGCACAATTCGCGCACTCATGGCAATCACAATATGTTGTTTATTTTTACCTAAAATCGTAATCGGATAGTTCTTGACTGCGCCATGTTTTTTTAAAGTTCGAAGGTAAGCATCTCGCTCGCTTGGTTTCGCATAAAAACCCAAAATAGGTTGCCCAATCAATTCATCCAAAGCAAAGCCTGACATCGCTACAATCGGCTCACTTATCTCCTCAAGAATACCATCCAAAGCCACCCTATAATACACCACATCAATCGTGCTTAATAAAGCTTCATGGTGCAAACCTTCTTCATATGCCTGTACAAAATTTTGTTTTCTATTTTTCTCAAACAACCAAGCACAAATCGAGGTAAATATAAATAAAGTAGTAAACATGATTGTTTCTTCAATACTATAACTCACCATCAACCATTGCATACATGCCGTAAAACAACACAGCCACAACGCCCCCACAATCAAGCCGCAGTAAGCAGAAGCAGCGCGGCTGCCCACAAGGTAAAAAGCAAAAAAGGGAAGCACGCTATAGTTATAAAGTGCGCCATGAAAGCTATGTGGAAAAATATACACACCCAATATCGAGCCGAAAAACAAGCTCAACAGTAAACACGCACCAAGAGCAGTCGAAAAAAAGCGATATTTCACACTTAAACCAAGCAGAAATAGCAATACCGCCAAGCAAAGATCAGCGACAAACATCACTTGATGATGAAAAGTGAGGTTTATCAAAGAAAACGCAACAAAAACCAAGGCAATCAACATTAAAACAGGAAACATCCATCTTGCCGAGTCTGCTGCTAAGACGCTTCGATACGCTTTACCTACTTCTTCAACCACACTATCCCCCTCATACAAGCTGCAATAGCAGCCATATCTTTATCAATATTGCGTATAACGATTCATTTCACCTCTAATTCACGCACTTTTCCCTTAAAATCGAGCAAGTCAGAGGCAATCTGAACAGCTACAGGGGTAAAATGGGTGTTTTCAAGTGTTTTAAAGTGCTGAATCTTTATTGTTGCTTTATATATAGACGATTACAGCACAACACTCAAGAAAACATCAGCTTCTGCCATAAAGTGTGTTCCACTGCGCACTTAATTGCCAACAATGGGCATCCAAAGCAGGCAAATCAACCATCTGCCAAGACCAGTTGCCATGCAATGTTCCCGGCATATTAAAGCGATAATCACCGCCCAGTTCAAGCAAGTCTTGCATAGGAATGATGGCTAATGCAGCCGTTGATGCCAATGTTGCGCGAATAAGTGACCAAGGCATATTCTCCCCTGAAATCCCTAAATAATCACGCACATGTTGTTGCCCATGTGCATCCAAATCATTCCACCAACCCATGGTAGTGTCGTTGTCATGTGTGCCCGTGTAGACAACCATATCGTTTGCATGGTTATGTGGTAAATAAGGGTTAGTCGCATCACCAGCAAACGCAAAGTGTAAGATTTTCATGCCTGGAAGGTCAAACTTCTGGCGCAAAACATGGACTTCATCCGTAATTAACCCCAAATCTTCGGCAATAATGGGCAATGTGCCCGATTTATCGTTGCCAAACACATCTTTAAGGCATTGCAACAAGGCATCACCTGCCGCTTTACGCCACTCACCCACCATACCATCATCGCGATGTGCAGGAATAGCCCAAAAAGCTTCAAGCCCGCGAAAGTGGTCAATTCTTAACATATCCATGCGCTGCATTTGCGTTTGTACACGTTGCACCCACCACGAAAAGTCATCTTGTTCCAAAACATCCCATTTGTAGAGTGGATTACCCCAGCGTTGTCCTGTTTCAGAAAAGTAGTCTGGCGGCACACCAGCCACTTCATCACACATTCCAACATCATTCACCGTAAAAAACTGACGATGCGCCCACACATCAACTGAATCATGCGCCACATAAATCGGCAGGTCACCAAACAATAAAATGCCCACATCTTTCGCATAATTTTGAATCACTTGCCATTGCTTAGCAAACACAAATTGAGCAAAAATAACGCTATTAACATCTTTTCCCTGCACGTCTCTCATGGCAGTCAAAGCCGCAGCATCACGCTCACGCAACACCTCAGACCATAACCACCAAGGTTGACCATCCTGACACCCTTTTAAGGTCATAAATAAGGCATAATCATCCAACCAAGCCGCATTTTCATCCTTAAATCGCTGAAGTTCGTTGGCTAAAGATTCATCTTCTGCAACATGCTGCCAAAAAACAGCCGCTGCTTGTTTAATCAATGCTGCTTGCGTGGTTTCACCTGCTAAAAGTGCTGAAATATCATGTTCACCAAGCCAACCATCTGCCACTAAACCCCGAACATCAATCAGCTTTTCATTGCCCGCCGAAGAAGATAATGACTCATAAGGTGAGCCATGATCATGGGTTGGTCCAAGCGGTAAAAACTGCCATACCGCATAACCACCCGCTTTAAGCGCATCCATCCATTGCAAAGCTTCAATACCCAATACACCTTGTTGAAATGGACCAGGTAATGAAGTCATATGCAGCAAAACACCTGCACGCCTCACCTTCATATCAACCCATTGCGCCATCACTCCCCTGCCCCACCGCGGCGCATCGCACCGCCACCTTCAGCATCACCACCACCTTGAGAAATGCTCGCATCAAGTGAAGAAGGGGCATCTAAAGCAAGTAATTGATATAACTTTTTCAAATGTTGACGATACAAATGATCAAAATCACGCACCGCCCCTGATGGATTATAATCACCAAACCACCAACACCAGTCTGAGCCTTCACAAATCGATAGTTGCTTCTCTGCTTCTTGACGTTGACTATCATTTAAGCTTGAAATCTGTGCATCAAAAGCATGTTTTGCGTCAATCAATAGCTGCCAAGCCTGTGTTTTGGCGCGATCACCAATCCATGTCGAGAAATTGCCATAGACCCAAGAGCCAGGCACCATTTTTTCAAGATAGGTGTCAGCAGGGCTGGCTTTTAAGTAGTCTTCAAAGGTGGTCATATGGTAGTCATCATGTTGGCTAATCGCCTGATACAATCCTTGAAGAAAATGCACACCATTTTCATGGAAATGCTCCCAAGCATTCTCTCCATCCATGATAATCGATACCACAGGCGCTTGTAAGCCTTGAGCCCGATGTTTAATGCCTGCTAATTCATGCATGAAATGATTGATGGCATCTTGAGTATCCCACTTGGAATATTCAAAACCAATCAAATCCGACAAATGGTCATCACGAAAGAAACACGCAATGTTTTTATCTTCTTCACCCATCAACCAAGGATGATACAAATCATGGGGAGCATGTTCACGAATATTAAAACCGCGCGAATGATGTAATACCGTCTCCCCTGTGGCACACCAAGCAAACTTGGCATCCGCCAGCAGTGCCAATGTTTCCTCCGATACCGCACCCTCAGCAGGCCAGCAGCCTGTTGGTTGATGTCCAAAATAGTCCATATGCGCTGTAATCGCCTGACGAATATGCGCTTGAGCACGATTTTTCGCATCAGGATAAGGCTCTGTTGGCAACAATGCATCAGGAACGGTCTGTTTAGCGCCATCAAAGTCTAACATCAAAGGAATAATGGGATGCGCATAAGGTGTGGTCGAGATTTCAATCTTACCATCAGCCACCAACTTATTGTATAAGTGAGGAATATTAGCCAAGAGTTCGGTAATTAAATCAATTAAATCATAACGATCTTGCTTGCTAAACCCTCGTTTTTTGGCAAACAAGCGTTTGGCAATGTCATGGTGATCACGCACTGTTTCAGCCAACCAAGCCAAGTGATACCAAGTCACCAAATCAGTAAAATAAGCATCTGCCAAATAATCAAGGCTATCTGTGCTTTTAGCATGTTCCATGAGTTGTAAAAGGCGTGAATAATCAGGGTAACGATGCAGGTTGCGCTCATGGTTTAGGCGGAAACATGATTCCAACAAAAAGCTTTTTTCATCTGCTGAAAACATGCCTGTAGGGTGGGCAAGTTTGTCCAATAATGCATCAGGAATCGCCTGAATATCACCTTTTTTCCATGCCTGTAGTTGCAGGCTATAATCTTCAATCTGTTCGGTTAATGAAGGCACATAATTCACCACCGCCCTTGCCCCTTCAACGGCATCAAGCAGCACTGCCATGTCTGTGTAGTCTTTCATGGCATGTAAATACACCCAAGGTAAATGATAATGACCTGTATCGGCCTCACGGTAAAATGGCTGGTGCATATGCCAGCAAAATACGATGGATAATGGTTGACTCATTGTTTAAACTCCTTGTTTATCAATCTGATCGAGATACACGCCACAACATACCGTCGTCACATGCCCTTCTAAATAAATATCATGATGATGTTGTGAAACCATCACCACACCACCTGGCATATGAATATGCAATGGTTGTTGGTGTTTTTCTTGTTGCCAAATCGCCACGGCAGTCGCGCAGGCACCCGAACCACAAGCTAATGTTTCACCAGTGCCACGCTCAATAATACAAATATGTGCATGTTGTGCGTCAAAAGAAGAAATGATTTCAACATTACGCTCAGGACAAGCAACAGCATCTTTAAAATACACACGATGTGGATTGCCCATATCCACATCAATGTAGTCTTTAGTCACTTTTTCGACCATCGATTTGCCCATATTTACACGAATACCCTGTGTCGTTCTGCGAAGCAAAACAACTCTGTCCGCCAAAGCAATCGACACCTCATCTTTGGCAAGTTGAGTGAGCAACAAATCGCCTACACAGCGTAAACCATTGCCACAATTGGTCGCTAAAGAGCCATCGGCATTGTAAATAAGCAGCAAAGCATCCGCTTGTTCACTTTCTTTTATAATCAAAAGTTGATCGCAACCCACACCCCAATGCCGATGACACATCTTTTGAATCAGGCTTTGACTTAAATCGGGGATATGTTCAGTGATGGCATCAAGAATGATAAAATCATTGCCTTGTGCCTGCATTTTGACAAATTTCAAGCTCATTTTTGCTGCTGATGTTCCACTTCAATCGTGGTATATACACCACCACGCACATGAAATATTGCCGTGACTTTGAGCCAACGCGGATTGATTGCCGCAATCAAATCAGAAGCAATCATATTCGTCACCTTCTCATGAAAATGACCCTCATTACGAAAGCTTACATAATAAAGCTTTAATGATTTTAACTCCACGCAGAAGGCATCAGGAATATAATCAAGTTTAATTTCTGCAAAATCGGGTTGCCCTGTTTTGGGGCAAAGGCAGGTAAACTCTGGTGAATCAATGCGAACATGATAATCGCGTTCAGGGTTAGGGTTAGGGAAAGACTCCAATGTTTTGCTCGGTTGTGTCGCGGGTTGATTGCCTAATTGCGTTAACATCATGCTACCTCGAATGTTGTAATAATCTCTGCATAAATGGCAGTTAATGTGTCTAGTTCATGGGTTTCCACTTGCTCATTCACTTGATGAATCGTGGCGTTGGTCAAGCCCAATTCAGCCACGGGCACACCTGCTGCTGCAAGAAAGCGACCATCTGAAGTGCCGCCGCCTGTATCTCTATGGGTATCAATGGTGGTCACTTTTTTAATCGCCGCACATACGGTATCTAAAAAACAACCATCAGGTGTGGAAAAAGCTGTGGCAACGTGGTCAAAATTTAAAGTGGTTTCAATATCAGCGCAGGCTTGCTCAATGCATTCTTGAATTGTTTCAAAGGTATTGCTTGGATTATAACGAATATCCAAAAATGCCGCACAAGACCCTGGAATAACATTGGATGCGCCCGTACCTGCATTTAAGTTGGTGATTTGGCATGAAGTCGCAGGAAAATCGCCGCTAGCCTGCCCCCAATCAATGGCTGCAATCTTAGATAATGGCAATATTGCCCTATGAATCGCATTGTCAGCATCATCAGGGTATGCCGAATGCCCTTGTTTTCCATGGAATGTCATGCGTACTTGCACCACACCACGGCGACCACGGCGAATTGTATCACCAACCACTTGAGAACATGATGGCTCGCCCACAATCACGGCATCAGGAAGCGCGTTTGCCGCTTGTAAGTATTCAACAAGACGAATCGTACCATCAATGGAGTCACCCTCTTCATCAGAAGTGATTAAAATTTGCATGGTCGGTAAAGGTTCATAGGTGGCACAAAGCTGCATCACTGCCGCCAACCAACACGCAATACCACCCTTCATATCTTGTGCCCCACGACCATGCAACACACCATCTTTAACCACCGCATCAAATGGGGGGAAATGCCAATCTGCAACAGGACCCGTTGGCACAACATCTGTATGCCCAGCAAAAGCAAGTCTGCCTTCTTTTTCGCCCTGTCTTGTATAAATCGAATTGGTAATGCCGCCCACATCAACAGCCGTACGCACAAAACCCAAAGGGGCTAATGTTTTCTCTATATAATCTTGGCAACCTGCATCTTCAGGCGTTGGTGATTCGCGGCGCATCAGTTGAATCGCCAAATGCAAAGCATTGGACATGGTTTGTTGTTCGCTCATCTTATATTCACCCCTAAAAGCAGCATCAACTGCCCAAGCATTTTTATTTCATCACACATCATGCACTGAGCATAAGCCCCTTAATATACAGGCCAAAGAATGCTCCAAACCAACAAGGTCAGCGCTGCAATGACATCTCTTATCCAAGCTGTCCATAACCACCATGCTTGCGATTCTTGTTGCCAACATAAACGATAAGCCGAGCGGAAACTATGCAAGGCAAAAAGCATTGCTAACAACCATGACCCCCCCGGACTTTGCACCGCCACAATGGTCAATAAAGCAAATAATATCACCCAAAGTGTCGCATCAACTGCTTGTTTTAAGCTGGATATACCATAAAGCATGCTATCCATCACCACTGCACTAAAAAGTAAATATGTGCTACACAATAACCATGTAGGCACCAATACATCAGCCAACATTGGGTTATCATAAATAAGCACAGGCAACGGCCATAACAACACAGGCATCATCAACATGATCGTGATGATGATATAAGCTAGTCGCGTATAGTATGCCCTGCTCTGAATCGTTGCGCTCAATGAATGACCCTATGCAGGTCATCATCAGTATCATCTTCGCCAATACGATAAGCATCACTTGCCCAACGACCTAAATCAATGGTTTTACAGCGTGCACTGCAAAAAGGGAAATCTTCACTCTCTCGTGGTGTGACCACCTTACAAATCGGACAATTAAAAAGCTTTTTCGGTGTATTCATGTCATTGATACCATCATCATCATATAGTCTTGATCATGTTCTAAGTTTTTGATTGGTTGCCCTGGCAACCATTGTGAGAAACGCAATCGCACTGAACGTCTGCTTCCTGAATATTGAGGCACAATGCCTTGCGCAAGGTTATCGGCAAGCAAACCAACGATAATCAACTCAACATCATCATCTTTGCCCAAGGTGATTTGGTCAGAACCATTACGCGCAGTACGCTGCTGCCAAGGCACATGCTTATGCAGCATCTCATCCAAACATTAACTGGCTTGCATCAATGAAATCAGAATATTAATCAACCGTTTACCTTGTTTTCCATGCCCAAAC
>CAZWPS010000028.1:0-12500 GCA_964635775.1 uncultured Zetaproteobacteria bacterium
GTGTTCTTGGTGTGCTGGAAATAGATTCCCCATTCACTTTAGGTTTGCTCAGACCTTCAAGATACGCAATGTGATAACCCGTAGGGCGACGTGTAATCACCGCCGCTTGTTTACCCACCAACAAACCTTTCACTTTCACTTTACAATTATCACCCTTGCCTATACTGGTCAAAGATGAAGTCAAATCCACATTTTTACCCATCATCGGTCCAGTCAAAAATTGGAGCGTCGCCAAAGGCATCGCGTTCGAAGCCGATGCTGCACCCTTAGAAACCAAGGCTTCACGCGCCGCAGAGCTGATAATCATGGTTTTATCCATATCATCTTCTTCTTCAACTGCAGCCGCAGGCACTTTATTATCTTCAAGCGAAACAAACGTCAGCGTATGTTTGCCAACCGAGATAATATCACCATGTTTCATGATATGTTTGGTCACTTCTTTATTGTTCACCATAGTGCCATTGGTGCTACCCAAATCTTCAAGAATGACCTTATTACCAATCTTTAACACACGTGCATGGCGACCACTTACTGCTAAATTATCAATATGTATGGTGTTTTCAGCCTTACGTCCAATCGTCGTTTCCTCTTGACTCAAGTCAACTTCGGAAATGACCGTATCTTTGAACTTCAATACCAGCTTACTCATCTTACTTTCCTCCAAACAAACGCGATAAGAGACCTTTCTTGCGCGTAAATTCGCTTTTCACGCGAATAATAATCACTGAAATATTATCAGGTCCACCTGCATCATTCGCTAAGTCAATCAATGATTGAGCTGCTTTTTCAAGGTTGTTACTGTGTTCTAACATGGTCAAACGAATCGCTTCATCGGGCACAACATCCGTTAAACCATCCGAACACATCATATAAGTGTCGCCCTCAAGTGCAATATCTTCCACCACATCGGCTTCAACATCCATCTCAACACCCAAAGCGCGGGTCACTAAATTTTTAATTGCCGAGTTGCGTGCGTCTTCTGCGGTTAACAAACCACGACGAACTTGCTCTTGAATCAACGAATGGTCTTCTGTGACATGCGACAATACTTCATTACGCAATAAGTACATGCGCGAATCACCAACATGTGACACTGCGATTCTATCGCCAAAAAAGACTGCAATAACAAGCGTTGTTCCCATGCCAGCGCATTCAGGTTTCGTTTGTGCTGTCTCAATAATGGTATTATTGGCTAATACTGCTGAATCTCGTGCCAATACCGCCTCACGCGAAAAACCAGTGTCCTCATCGAGTTGCCCCTGCGGGAAACGTGTTAAACCATCTTTGATTAAACGTAAAATCAAATCCACAGCCATTGCACTGGCAACTTCACCGGCATTGTGTCCACCCATACCATCTGCCAACACTGCAATACCATTAGCTAAGTCAACACCCACACAATCTTCATTATGATTACGCTTCACGCCAACATCTGTAATCGCAATCATCTCAAGTGCACTCATATTCTACCTTCCTTTGGCTGCCATGGTTTTTAAACACGCAATAATACCTCGAATCACCGCTCCACCATTGGGTATACGTTTATCCGCATCTTTTACTAACATCAAGTTAATCAATTTACTCACATTTTCAGGTAAGTTGGGATCAAACTCACGAATATCAGGGTGGGGTTCATTGGCAATTTGAAACAATAAAGTTGCCATTGAATCGCCTTTAAAGGGGCGAACACCCGTCAGCATTTCATACAACATCACACCCAAGGAGAAAATATCTGAGCGTCCATCCACATGTTTTCCCGCCAATTGCTCTGGTGACATATACGATGGTGTCCCCAATACAACGCCTGTTTTGGTTTTACTTGATGCCGTAATCCGCGCAATACCGAAATCGGTCACTTTCACGCTTTTATCTTTAAGCAACATGATATTTGCTGGTTTAATGTCTCGGTGTACCACGCGTTGCGACGCCGCATAATGTAATGCTTCTGCCACTTTACCAACAATTTTCATTGTCGCCATTTGTGGCAATAGTTTGCCTTTTTTAGTGTATGGGGAAAGGTCAGTGCCGTCTAAGAACTCCATCGCAATAAACGCTAAATCATGTTCTTCGCCGGCATCATACATCGTCACAATGTTTGGATGGTTCAACATGCCTGCTGTTTCCGCTTCACGGAAAAAACGCTCTTTCACGTCTTGCAACTCATCACCTTCAAACTCTTGCGATAAAGCCATGGTTTTAATCGCTACATCACGGTTTATTTTAGGATCTTTACCCAAATACACCGTACCCATGGCTCCTTTACCCAATTCTTTAATGATTTCATAACGACCCAGTGTCGGTTTAGCCCCACCCGTAATCATCAATGTGCCCATGGTTCCAGCACCTGCAGCGCCAAAAATCATGGACTCACCCGCATCTTTGGTTCTGTCCATGCGTTGTTGAACATCTTTAAAACTAGGGTTCGCTTCTACAATATATTCATACACCGCAGTGGCTTTGTTGAACTGGCGTTTACGTTCAAAGTCCAAGGCTAAAGTATATAAGCCTTCAAGAATATCATTCTCTGGCGGACATTTCCTAAACTTATCAAATGCCATATCCAACATGCCTTGGCTTTGAAAAGACAATGCCAACATTTTGTTGGTTTCTGCCGATTCAGATGATATTTTTTCCCTGTCATCTTCGCTGGCAAAGAAACGCTTGGTGGTGAGCAAGACATGCCCAACCAATAATAAACCTGCCGCAGTCATGGTTTGAACCCACAATCCACTTTCAGTAATAAGTAAATAATCCATGCCCGCAATCATCACGAATAACATCACCGAGGCGATAGTCCCTACGGTTGCACTCAAACGTGGCAAAACAACAATCAAATACAAGGCAGCAAGAAGGAACAAGCCCAACTCCGCCATTTGTGCCCAATCGGGCGTTTTAATAAAATCATCATTCAACAGGCTTTGAATCACATGCGCATGGTATTCCACACCGTTCAAGTCAGTCGCAATGGGGGTTACATAAGTGGTGCCTAAGCCTACCCCTGTCACCCCAATCAAGATGATTTTATCTTTGAGTAATTCCAGCGGAATTTTTCCTGTTTTGACATCATAAAAAGGAAAATGCTGAAAAGCTTTATGCTCACCATCTGAATCACCCAAGTAAAAAGAAGGTGAAACCTGCATTAAAGTATCGGATTCAATCGTTAAAGCACCAAGCTCCACGCTTGAACCAATATTGATGCGCACATCATCCATGGTTAAATTCAAATCGTGTGCCACCATTGCCAAGGATAAAGAGGGGAAAAATTGTCCATAATATTCAACAATCAATGGCTCTGAACGCAAAACACCATCCACACTAGGGGAAACATTCAAATAACCCAAACCCGTTGAAACTTGGGCAAGTTCAGCAAAGGGATATGAAAATTTAATGGCACTAATCGGCGGAGAGTTTTCAAGCACATCACCAATGTTTTCAATACTCATGCGGTTGACATAAGTAGGCAAATCTTCATCGGGTCGCCCGAAGGGTTCGCCTGATTCATAAAACATCGGCATAAACACATTGCCCGCTTGGAATGTTGAGTGAACTAAACGTGCATCACCATTATTCGCCTCTGCTTCAGCAATAATACGCTCTGCTTCAGCAAACTTTTGGTCTGCTTGATCAAACTCGAGGTCGGCCTCTTCTTGTTTGCCTTCTTCAGCCAAGGCTTCAGCCTCAAATAACAACTCATCCCCTTGCTCTTGTAATAAGGACGCAAGTTGCATGGCTGCGGCATCGGTATTGTTCGCTTGTTTTTCACTGTAAAATACATCCACACCAATCATGCGTACGCCAGCTTTAGTCAGCGTATCAATCATGTCTGCCATAATGGTGCGTGGCCAAGGCCAACGACCAATGAGCTCAATGGACTCATCATCAATATCAAGGATGACAATGCGATCATCTGCTGGCACCGCGCTCGCAGCAACCGCAGCATCATAAGTTGCAAATTCAAGGCTGCGAATCAAAGAAGAGTTACCCATTGCTGCAAATAGCAATGTGATTACCAATCCTAAAAACCAGTCATTTTTCCAAAATGCACTTTTCACAAGCCTTCATCCCCTAATATCAATCACATACAAATAAGCTTAACTCACCCGACACATTAGTCTAAAATTATAAAATAGCCAACTTTTGCACAATAAACACCCGAAAATCATGTTTATTTTCGCCAAAATTCAGGAACCAACAATACAAAAAAGGTAAAGATTTCTAATCGTCCTAAAACCATACCAAACATCAACACCGCTTTTGCCATGTCGGGCATAGACGCATACGTTGATGCAGGTCCAACATCACCAAAACCAGGTCCGGTATTGGTTAAACATGCTGCTGCTGATGAGATGGCTGTCGTCATATCCACACCCGATACCGCAACCAATGTTGAAATCATGGCAAAACACACCATATACAGCACAAAAAAGCCCCAAAGTGCTTCCACCACCGTACCCTGAACCCGTTGCTCACCAATTTTAACATGAATAATCCCATGCGGATGAATCAAGCGGCGGATTTCACGTTTGCCTTGACGAAACAACAGCAAGACACGCACCACTTTCATGCCTCCACCTGTTGAGCCTGCACAAGCACCAACAAACATCGCTAATAATAACAACATCCCCGTTCCTGGTGGCCAAGCAGCATAATCACTAACGGCAAAACCTGTGGTTGTTGCCACGGCGACAGTGTTAAACAAGGCTTCATCCCAAGTGCCTTTGCCTGAAAGCACTGTCAGTAGCGTAATCAGTACAATTAAAAATAATAACCACTTCACATACGTACGAAACTCATCATCTTGCAGGTAAGTCGTGATAAAAAAACCGCGCCGCAGGGCTGCAAAATGTAAGGTGAAGTTAATGCCTGCAATCAACATGAAAACAATAATCAAACCACGAATCAGTGGTGAATCATAATAACCAATACTTGCATCATGTGTGGAAAATCCGCCAATGGCGACCGTGGTCATCGCATGATTCACGGCATCAAATAACCCCATACCCGCAAACCATAAGCTTAAAGCCGCAACCAATGTCATGCCCAAATAAATATACCACAATACCTTGGCTGTTTCAGTCACTCGCGCCGTTAGCTTGTTTTTCACAGGCCCTGGTGTTTCAGCGCGAAACAACTGCATACCCCCCACTCCAAGCAAAGGCATCACCGCCACCGCCAACACAATAATCCCCATGCCGCCCAGCCATTCCTGCATAGAACGCCAAAATAAAATCGAATGTGGCAAGTGATCAAGCCCAGTGAGAATCGTTGCTCCGGTGGTGGTTAAACCTGATGTTGATTCAAATAAAGCATCGATGATGGAGTCACAAACGCCTGTCGCTAAAAAAGGAATACAACCCAATATCGACAATACCAACCACGCCAACGCCACAATCAAAAAGCCATCTTTATGACTTAATTGCTTAGGCACGCCACCTGCCCAGTACATCAACAACGCGCCCAAACTAGAAACCAAACAACCCGATAATATAAAGTGTTCAGTATATCCAGATTGATAATACAGTGAAATAAGTGCGGGAAACATCATGCCCACACCAAAAAATACAATCAGAATGCCTAATGTCCAGGTAACACCCTTAAAATTCATGGTTTACGCCGCCAACATCAAAAGAATTCAAGTCTAACTTCAAACAAATGCTCCACGTCACGAATCGCATCTGCACGCGTCACCAATAACACATGATCACGGGGTAAAATCATGGTTTCTCCATCAGGGATAATCACCTGCTCACCGCGCACAATCGCCCCAATCACCGTATCTTGAGGTAATTTCAAATCTTTCAGTGGTAAGTCAAGAATTACCGCCGTTTCCAAAGCCTCCGCTTCAATCACTTCCAATGTACCATCACCCAAAGGTGCCATGCCTAAAATCCTACCTTTACGCACATGCCTTAAAATTGATGCTGCTGTCGTAAACCGTGGTGACACAATCACATCAAGCCCAATTTCACGCACCAAATCCGAATAAATCGCCCTATTCACCAACGTCACCACATGCGGCACTTTATATTTGCGCGCAATCAAGCTGCTTAAAATATTGGTTTCATCATCATTGGTGAGCGATAAAAAGTCATCCATGCTGGTAATGGCTTCTTCTTCGAGTAAATCCCTGTCTAAAGCATTACCATGCAAGACTATGGTTGAATCAAGGTGGTCAGCAAGCCAAATTGCACGTTCACGATTAAATTCAATCATTTTAATGGATGCACCCAAGCCTTCAAGAGCTTGAGCGACTGCAAAACCAACATTTCCCCCACCCACCAACATGACGTTGCGCTTCTTCGATTTTGTTTGTTTACCATCACCCAAGGCTTCAATCACCGCCTCAACTTGTGTGCTTGCTACAGCAATATAAACACTATCCCCTGCCAATAATACAGTATCCGATGTGGGCACTTTCCAGCGGCGATTATGTTCATGAGCAACCACATAAACACGGTTCTCACCCATCACTTCCGCCAGCTCATTCAGCGCCAAACCTGCCAATAAACTTTTGCCACGAATCATCATGCCAAGCAATTGTACACGATCGCCAGCAAAGCTCTGCGCATCCATCGCCGATGCCACTTGATAACGTTTCACAATCGCCTTAGCCGCTTCATGTTCTGGTGAAATAATCAAATCAATGGGCAATTCATCTCGCCCAAAGAGTCCCTTATTTTCGGCAAAGTCAGGCTCGCGAATCCGCGCCATTTTGGTGGTCACTTTAAACAAAGAGTGGGCAACCTGACATGCCAACATATTGGTTTCATCACTTGCCGTAGCCGCAATCAGCAAGTCTGCATTTTTAGCCCCTGCTTGCTCCAATACTGATGGGTAAGCGGCATTACCCGTCACCGTGCGTACGTCCATGGTATCTGAAACACGTTGCGTTCGCTCTGGGCAATTATCAATCACAGCCACATCATGCCCTTCACTTGCCAAGCGGGATGCAATGTGAAAACCAACCTCTCCAGCACCCAATACCAAAATATTCATTTGCTTTCTTCCGTCAAACCATAAGCTTTTATTTTTCGATGCAGTTGGCTGCGCTCCATGCCAATATCAGCCGCTGTTTTACTTACATTCCATTCATTTTTAGTCAAATGATGAAAAATATAACTGCATTCAAAACGTTTTCGTGCGTCATGGAAACCATCCAACAATACCGAATCATCAGGAACAGACGTAAATGTGGCTGTAGGCTGCGCTCCAGCATCCAAAGGCAACATTTCACGCACACTAAGCTTTTGTCCCGAACAAAGAATATGGCAGCGTTCCATGTAGTTGCGCAACTCACGCACATTACCTGGCCAGTCATAAGCTTGTAATAACGCAATCACATCCTCTTCAAAGGTCACCGCCTCACCACCTAAAGCGTCGGCCTGTTCAGCCGCTAAAAAATCCAGCAATAGCGGAATATCTTCACGGCGTTCGCGCAAACTGGGCATTTGAATCGTTAACACATTCAAACGGTAATAAAAATCTTCGCGCAACAACTCATCCTTGAGTAATGTTTCAGGTTCAAACAAGGAGGCAGCAATAATACGCACATCACAAGATACAGGGCTAGGATTACCTAAGCGGCGCAACCGTTTTTGCTGCATGACTTGTAAAATGTTGGCTTGTATATTCAATGGAATATCACTGATTTCATCAAAAAACATGGTGCCTTGATGCGCGGCTTCTAAACGCCCACGCTGACCATGCAACGCACCAGAAAATGCGCCTTTTTCATGTCCAAAAAGCTCTGATTCAAGGTGTTTTTCGTTGATGCCTGCCACATTAAAATTCACAAATGAAGCACTTTTACGGCTAGACTTCTCATGCAGCAAACACGCTGCAATGGACTTTCCTGTCCCATGTTCACCCAAAATAAGCGCTGGCGCATCACTCATTGCCACTTTTGCAATCAATGCTTTGACCTCTAAAATCAATGCACTCTTTCCGATCAACAGTGGGCAATCGCTCTGGTTTTCAAACTTCAAATCCATGTTTTCCAAGGCTAAACGCCGCTTTTCAACTGCATTTCTTAATAAGATTAATAACTTTTCAGCCGAAAACGGTTTTTCAACAAAATCAAAGGCGCCCAATTTCGTTGCCCGCACCGCTGTATCAATCGTCGCATGACCTGACATCATAATAATAGGCACTTGCCCATCAAGTTGTTTAATTCTTTCCATGGTTTCCAAACCATCAATGCCAGGCATCCAAATATCCAAAAAGATACAATCCACAGGCTGTTTGCGAAAACGCGCCACAGCTTCTTCACCTGATGGCGCCGTACTCACCAAATAACCCTCATCCTCAAAAATGCCACTTAACGATTCACGAATAGGCTGTTCATCATCCACAATCATGATGCGTGATGTCATTTAATTCACCTCCTCTGTCTCATGGACATGCGGCAACTGCATACAAAAACACGTTGGTGCTGCTGCGGACAATAATAGCAATTGCCCATGATGTTCTTCGGTAATCCGTTGTGCAATGGCTAAACCTAAACCACTGCCTCTTTTTTTAGTCGAAAAGTAAGCTTCAAACATATGACGTTGCGTTGACTCATCAATACCTACCCCCTGATCTTGCACATAAAAGCAAGTGTGCTCCGTTGTGATTTCCACAAATACACGCACTAAACTTTGCGTCGCCAACGCATTATCAATCAAGTTAATCAACACTTGGCGAATCTGATCCACATCACAATAAACATCACCTTCAGGCAAACCTTCAAAGCATAGGTCATGATAAGCACTATATAATTCACGCAGTTCCTGCAATAAAGAAGCAATGCTCACCCGCTGAATCTTGGGTTTAGGCAAGGTGGCTAAATCAGAAAAATCACTCAATAAGCGTTGTAAACGCTCCACTTGACTAATCACCGCATGGGTGCACGTATCAAAAACTGCTTCATCATCGACTTGATGGCGAAAACGGCGTTGTAAACGCTCTGTTGAAAGTTTAATCGGCGTTAAAGGATTTTTGATTTCATGCGCCAAACGTTGCGCCACCTCTGACCAAGCCTGATGCTTTTGCATTTCAGCTAACTGGGTCACATCATCAAACACCAATAACCAGCCTTTAAACAAACTATCTTCTTGCTCACCAAGCAAGGTTCCCCTGGCTAAAACGCGCACTGTTTTCTGCCCAAAGGACAACTCAAACTCATGTTGCAAAGTGTTTTGTTGTTCTGCATGTAAGTGCTGATAAAAATCGAGTACAGGCGATAAATGTGCTTCTGTAAAATCAAACATTGATGTTTTTTCCAACTGATGATGTTCAAGGCTGAAAAGCTGCTGACATGTTTGATTAATCAAACGAATATGCCCATCTTGCTCCAGTAAAATGACCCCACTTTGTAAGTTCTGCAGCAATGTTTCCAATACATAACGCCGCTGACGACTGCTCACCAAAGCATCGGTTAACTCCAGTTGCGTTTGTTGCAGCGCAGATACATTATTCTGCAAGCGCATGGTCATACTATTAAATGATGCAGCCAATGAACCCAATTCATCACGCGAATGAACCGATACCAGCGCATCAAAGTCTCCACCTTCCACCTTTTTAAGCGCTTTGGCTAACGCTTCAATAGGCATCGTTAACTTACGCGCAAATAAAACAGCAAAAAATCCAGCAAAACACATAATCAAGATGGTAACCATCATCAATGTATGGCGAAATGTATCTTGAATGCCCTGTCTATGCCGCTCTAACGCACGATAGGTTCGGTAATCTGTTTCTATGCTTCGCGCACTAGATACCACACCTTCTGGTAGCTGCACTTCCGCACGCAACAACATCTCAAAACGGCGATGCGTATACAATGGTAAATAACCCACCATATATTCCCCATCATCACGCGTTTCATGTTCAATCGTATAGTGCCCCAAAGCAATACTCACCTTACCCGTTTCCGATAAGTGCCGCGTTTTAAAAGAGTTTAAACTTTGACCTTGAAATGCACGCTGTGCCACAGCAGTCACGCGCCCACTCACATCAAAAGTTTCGACCTTGGTCCATTGGTGTTGACCAAGCAACGTATTTAAATAATGACTTAACCCCATGCTGCCCAAAGGTAGGGTGGCAGCTTCAAGCAAAGCTTCATCATTTGCGGCAACTGCTTCTAAGGAGGTTGCCATATCCGATTCAACCCGTGCATAAAACACTTGCGCCAGATTCATTGCTTTATCCAGCAATGTATCCACACGTACGTCAAACCAAACATCCATTCCTTTTTCAATCACCTGATTTGCCGTGATTTGCAACACAACAGCAGGCACCAAGACCATCAGCACCATGGCAGTGACCAATTTAGTGCGTAAATAGGAACCTGTACGGATATGTTGTTGTTGATTAAAGCTGCGAAAAACAAAAATGAATAATGCCAAACTCACCCCAAGTAGCAGCACAATGTTCATCCAATGCAGTGCAATGGGTACAAAATAATCATTGTCTGGCCACATCAAAGCTGTCAGCAAAAGCAGCAAAAAAGCCACACCTAACGGTAACCAACGCCGCAACATCAATACGTAAAACAAGGGTAAGTGTTGATTATTCATCATGTTGACGCAAAGACGCGCTCGATTTGAGGCTTATGCGCGATATTCATGTTTTGTTCCGTGTTTTCTTCACGGCAACACATCAGCATGTTGAGCGAGCTTAAAGTCAACCTCGCTCACCGTTTCACCACCACCAAACCAAGACGCCCACCAGCTTTCAGTGTTTTTCTCACCTTCATTCATCGCAATGCTTATGAGCAAAACATAATCTTCATCAGCTATTAATAAGGATGTATCCAGCACTGCAATGTGTTGCATTTCCGTTAAAAAGCGCATCGCCACCTGCACATCTGTGGTATAATGCACTACCCCACCACTTAAATCGCGCATTAACCAACGCTTAGTCACCAAATCAGGCAACACCTGACGCCCCAGTTCGATTGTAGCAACTGATGTATTTAACCAAAAACTGCGCTGTTCTTGAACCGCAAATTGCCAAGCAACTGTCATCGCAGAACCACCTGCCAAGACCTTTAAAATATAGGCTTCTTGGTCAAATGTTTGCACATCACAATATAAAATGTCATCGGTGAAATAAATGTCTGTTTGCTGCATGTTTTGTGCTTCTTCGGCAGCGACATGTGCCGCAGGAAGCAATAAGAAAAAAAGAACAGCATAACGCAACATCATCGGTAGCTTAAAACGCAAAACAGCGATGAGCAACTTATTCCAACACAATCACCGATAATTGCCTTCCTGTTTGCCCTGCATCACGGCGATATGAAAAGTAGCTAGGTTGCTTATGGCACATCGTACAAGCAGCCGTCATTTCAATATGCTGCGCTGGCAAACCACACGCCATCAACTGATATCTATTACTTAATGCCAAGTCCGCATACCAACGATGGTCGCGCCATACGCACACATCTTCATCACCGCAAGCCAAAAAAGCTTGCTTAATCGATGCGTTAATCTCAAAACAACAAGGTGCAATACATGCACCAAAACTTGCCCTTATCCGCTCTACATCTGCCCCTAAAGCAAGCATTTCACGCACAGCAACTTGCGTAATTTGTGCCACAGTCCCTCGCCAACCTGCATGCACAGCTGCAATCACTTGCGCTTGCTTATCTGCCAAAAGTATCGGCAAACAATCAGCCGTTCGTATTGCAAGTGGTGTATTAAGTTCAGTGGTGAGCAAAATATCTGCATCATCATCATGCATCTGCCCCGCACCTGAACAGTGCAAAACAGTCACCCCGTGCACCTGCTGACTTTGGTGTGGTCTCAAGAGCCCTGCTGATTGGCAAAAACGTGTTAAATTCGTGGTCACATGTTCCGCTTGGTCGCCCAAACCAATGCCCAAATTAAGGCTGTCAAAAGGGGGAGAACTACAGCCCCCTTCACGATGACTAAACACTGCTTTAATACCCGCGTCTGCCATCAATGCTGATGTTGTAAACATGGTTTAAGCTAAGGTAGACAACGCTTGGTTTAAGTTGGAAAGTTCTTCAGGCAGCGGCGCAATACAACATACTTGTTCCTGTGTAATGGGGTGTATAAAATCTAAAACTTCTGCATGTAATGCTTGGCGATGCAGGTTTAGCAGTGCGTCACGCGCTCTATCAGGCATGGATTTAGCAGGGTTGAATTTTCGCCCATACATCGTATCCGCCAATACAGGCAAGCCTTCATGACTTAAATGCACGCGAATTTGATGCGTTCGCCCCGTATGTAAACGTAAGCGCAAGCGACAAAAGTGTTCATCAAAGCGTTGCTCTAAAAACACATGACTCACCGCTTGTTTGCCATGCGTGTTCACAGACATCTTCTGCCTGTGCTGCGGATGTCTGCCTATAGGTAAATCAATTGTTTTCTCTAACCAACGCGGAAAACCACGACACCAAGCCACATACTCCCGTCTTAAATCATGCTGCGCAAACAATGCCGATAAACCATGATGTGCTTGCTCTGTTTTTGCAACCACCAAGCTGCCCGAAGTAT
>CAZWPS010000029.1:0-11951 GCA_964635775.1 uncultured Zetaproteobacteria bacterium
TGTTGTCTTTAGATGTAGATGGGTTGAGGTATGTTTGTTATTATTGTGAGTCTTGTTTTTGTTTTTATTGTTATTATTTCTATTTTCTGTAATATATTTACTCTAGTGTGTGTATGTTTTTGTTTTTTCAAGAAGAAGACGGAATACGAGATTCGCATTAGTCTCGTGGGCTCGGAGATTTGTAAAAGAGACAGCGCTGATAGCATCATTTTAGCAACAGGCTCACGACCTCGTCGCCCCGATGATGTGCCTTTTGATAAAAAAAGGGTGTTGGATAGCACTTCTATTTTAAAGATGCAGCGTTTACCTGAAACATTAACCGTGGTTGGGGGCGGTGTTATTGCTTGTGAGTTTGCCACGATTTATGCCGCTTTGGGTGTGAACGTGACGATTGTCGATAGTCATTCATCTATTTTAGGCTTTTTATGCCCTGATATTGCCGAACATCTTAAGTTAGCGATGTTTGACATGGGCATTCGTTTTTTGATGGGGCAAACGATTGAATCCATCATCATTGAAGATCAACAAGTATTGCTGCAAACAGATGAAACATGTATTGAAAGTGACTGTTTATTATATGCTTTGGGGCGAATACCCAATACAGAGGGCTTAAATCTCGAACAATTCGAAGTGGCATGTAAGCCGCGAGGCTGGGTTGAAGTAAACAGCCACTTCCAAACCAACATTTCACATATTTATGCCGTAGGGGACTTAATTGGCCCTCCCTCACTGGCAGCCACAGGGATGGAACAAGGGCGTGTTGCAGCAATTCATGCCTGTGATATACAACCGAACATTACGGTGAATCATTTGCCTATGGCGATTTATACCATACCTGAAGTGGCATGGGTGGGGCAGACCACGATGGATTTGGAGGCACAAAACTGCGCTTATGTTACAGGGCGAGGGGTATATGCGGAATCGGCTCGTGGTCAGATTATTGGTGATCATGACGGTTTGTTGAAGTTATTGGTGGATAAAGAAAGCCGTAAGATTTTAGGTGTGCATATTGTAGGCGAGCTTGCCAGCGAACTGGTTCATTTAGGGCAGATGGTGATGAATTTGGATGGTGATGTCGATGATTTGGCACAACATGTGTTTAATTATCCTACACTTGCAGAATGTTATAAAATGGCAGCATTAGATTGTATTAATCAGCTGAATCATGTTTATTTGGAGCATATAAAAAAGAATCTAAAAGATGAGGTCGATGATATGTTGCTTTAAGTAACACGTTGGGCACTCCGCATGCGTGAAACTGATGATTTGGTTCAGCGTTTGTGGGTATTGGAGGTTAGTGATGGCACAAGTTGCAAAAAGTTTTTATATGACATTATTGCTTGTTGGTTTGGTTGCATTATTATCAACGATTTATTCCATGTATTCAGGGCGTTTGATGGTGACTACCCATGCGCCACTCATTAATGCAACCATGGAAATTAAATATGAATTGGCACTTTCTCACCTTGAGCTTGAAGAACGCTTGGCAGGTGATATGTCGGTTGAAATTGAATCGATAAAACAACATTTGGCTGAGGCAAAATGGTATGCTATGGCGATGTTGGAAGGTGGCTCAAATGGTGAGGGGACATTTATTGCGTTAAAGGCGCATGACTTACGCGTGGCGATTCATCAACTACTTGAAAACATCAATAAATTTGAAGGTCAGATGATGCACCGCCTTAGTCTGAGCGGAGAAAAAGCAGGCACTGCTTTAGATAGTGACTTTGATGCTGTATTTGAAACATTGCTGGAAGGCGCAGATAAAGTGGAAACATCACTGCAACAAGCGCTACGTGATGAACTCTTTGAACTGGATGTAACGCATGCGCTTGTGATTATGGTGATTATTTTCTTGGTTTATTATTCAATTCGTAAGTTTCGTCACCATGATGCCTCTGAAATACGTTTGCGAAAACGCCTTGAAGAGCAATCCATGTTAGATGGTTTAACCAAAATCCCTAACCGTCGAAGTTTTGACCTTTATTTAACGCAAGAATGGCAGCATTGTTTGCGCGCAGAGTCACCATTATCAATGCTGTTGTGTGATATTGATTTTTTCAAAACATATAATGATTCGTTGGGGCACTTAGCTGGCGATGAATGCTTAAAACAAGTGGCGATGAGTTTGAAAAAAGCCATCCAAAGACCAGTCGATTTTGTCGGGCGGTATGGCGGAGAGGAATTTGTATTTTTGTTGCCAAATACAGATTTAAGTGGCGCAGTTGCCGTGGCTGAGAAAGTTCATCAGCACTTATTGGCGAGTCAAATCAAACATGGGGCATCGGAAGTGTCTGAATATATCACCATGAGTATTGGTATTGCATCAGTGATTCCATCGCAACATGCTTCACCTTCAAGTTTAATTGAAACAAGCGACTGCCGCTTATATTCAGCAAAAGAACATGGCAGGAATCGTAGTGTTGCAGATGAAAAGCTGGAAGTGCAACTGGATGAGGCTGTTGCTGCCTTGTCATGTTGAATCTTCCCACATATTTTACCATGCAAGCGATGTGTAGGCAGGGTCAACATGACAATGCGCGTGGGCGTAAAGCGTTGCCCATAAGTGGGTAAGCAGGGGCGTTTGAATGCGATTATTTTATTAGATATGCTTAAACTATTTGACTTGCACAAAAAATGTTTCATATTTCGTTGATGTTGTCTTTATTTCAACCCTTGCTGAAAAAAGCTTTTACACCACAACGCATTGCGCAATGTGTGATGCTTTTATTTGTGTTTCAGGTGTTTGCAGTGGGGCTTTGCGTGCCGACATCTTTGGCCGCAGACCTTGAGCCAACAAAAAATGAGGTGGCGCAGCACTGTATGTCCGATGCTGTGATGCCAGATATGCAGCAACATCATAGCGATGAAAATGCAGCACATGCTTGTGTGCATTGTGATTTACCTGACTTACTTGTGAGTGCAGATAAAACAACATTCTCTCTTGATGATGTGGCATTGATCTTACCCTTGAGTGAGCAAAACAGGGTCTTTTTACCTTTACGCATGACATATGCGGTTTGTTTTTCACCGCAACTTCAAACTTCTCTTTTAAGCCACCACCTTAACCAACGCTTTCGCGTTTGATTTAAGCTGTTTGTCAATCCGCTAAGCGCGACTGCGTTTGGCATGATGGAAGCATATTCCATGTTTATTCATTTCAGCAAGTGCTGATTTCAATCATGGTTGATGACGCGACAAGGCAAACAAGCAATTTCTGTGTTCAAATGATGGCGTGATCATATTGTGATCGTTTGCCGTTTGATTGCAGGGACATCAAACCAGATGAAATCAGTACTTCCTTAGCAGGAGGTTTGGGTGCATTCCTTTCCCTTTCGTTTGACCTTTTATACCACATCGATGGCAGTGATATTGTTATTGCCAGGCTTTGCTTTGGCAGATAAACAACTGCAAGTCTTGTCTTTAGCGCAAGCTATTGAGCAGGTGCAGCTACAAAACCCCGCTTTGGGGGTGAAGCAACATGCTGCTTTGGCATGGGCAGCTAAACCAGCGCAAGCAGGGAGCTTAGCTGACCCTGTATTGTCGTTAGCGGCTGTAAACTTGCCTAGTGACACGTTTTCCACATCAACAGAAGCCATGAGCCAAATGCAAGTTGGCATGAGTCAACGTTTTCCTTTCCCTGGAAAGTTGGCTTTAAAAGAAGCAACAGCCGATGCGATGGCACACGCGGCCAATGATGATGTGGATGCGTTTCGTTTGGCATTGATTCAGCGGGTGCAAGTGCAATGGTGGGATTTGGTTTACTTGGATCGTGCCGCAGCAACGGTGATACGTAATCAAGAATTATTGCGCCAATTGATTCGTATTGTACAAACCAAATATAAGGTGGGTAAAGGCTTGCAGCAAGATGTGTTGTTGGCACAGCTTGAGTTATCTAAATTACTTGAGCTGTCCATCAAGCTCAAAGCTGGGCGATTACGAACACAAGCACGTTTAAATACGTTATTGAACCAACCAGCAGCCCAAGTGATTACCCTACCTTCAGAGCTTGATGAATCGTTGCCTGAGGCAGAAGAGCCTGAATATTTAACGGCATATGCACTTGCTTCTCGCCCATTATTGGCACAACAACAGCACTATGTCGTAGCTGCGCGTAGTCGTGTGGCATTGGCAAAGAAAAGTGATTACCCTGATTTCACCTTTGCTTTGACTTATGGGCGGCGAGCAGACGATGCGGCAGGTGTAGCGCGCGCGGATTTGGCGAGTATGCGCTTGAGCATGACGCTACCCTTCTTTACTGCGGCGAAACAAAATGGGCGACAAGCGCAACGGCAAGCAGAGTTAGCACAAGCTGAATTTGCCTTTGCAGATGCGCAGGCGCAAACGTTAGCAAGCATGCATATTGAGCTTGCAGCTTATGCCCAAGCCAAAGCGCAAAGTCTATTGTTTAAAACAGGCATTATTCCACAAGCGGCACAAACCGTTGCTTCTATGCTTGCAGCATATCAAGTGAATAAAGTCGATTTTCTTAACTTATTACGCGCTCAAATCACACTTTATAATTATGAAACAGAATACTGGAAGGTCTTAGCACAAGCTAAACAAAGCTTAGCCAGATTAGATGCCATTATTGGTAAGGAGACACGATGAATAAACAGACATTAGGTATCACTGCACTCACACTGCTCATGGGTTTGGTTGCTGGTTATATGCTTGCTCAACAAGCCCATGAAACTACAGCCAAGTCAAGCCAAGCTGTAGTGAAAGAACGCCAAGTGCTTTTTTATCGCAATCCGATGAATCCGGCAATTACGTCACCTGTTTTTACCCAAGATGAAATGGGCATGGATTATATTGCGGTGTATGCCGATGATGACGGTGATTCGTCCGCCCCTGTTGGTACGGTGAAAATCAATCCGACTGTGGTCCAAAATATCGGCGTGCGTACAGCAAAAGCGACGTTGGAAACATTATCGCGCAACATTCGTGCGGTGGGGCGTGTTGCTTTTGATGAAGAACGTGTGGCTCGCTTACACCCTAAATATGATGGCTGGGTGGAGAAGATGTTTATCGACAAAACAGGTGATCGTGTCCGTAAGGGGACGATGCTGATGTCCATTTATTCGCCGCAACTTGTTGCCACGCAAGAAGAGTATTTGTTGGCATTAAAAAATGCTGAAATATTGCAAAACAGCCCTTTCAAAGACGTGTCAGATGGGGCGAAAAGCTTGCTTGAATCGGCACGTGAGCGATTGCAGTTGTTGGATATGCCTGCCCATCAAATCAAACAGCTCAACAGACAACGAAAAATCATGAAAGGGGTGCATATTCATTCACCATTTGATGGTATTGTGATGCATATCGGAGCGCGTGAAGGGCAACGTATTACACCTGAAACAGAGCTGTATATGGTGGCTGATTTGACGCGTGTTTGGGTGATTGTGGACTTGTATGAAGATGATTTGCCGTGGGTCAGAGAAGGTGATGTTGCCGACATGACGGTTGCAGGTATCCCGGGCAAAACATTTACGGGTAAGGTGAGTTATATTTACCCTTATATGGAAGCGAAAACAAGGACGGTAAAGATGCGTTTGGAGTTTGATAATCCCAAGCTTGCCTTGAAACCGAAGATGTTTGCCAATGTGCTGATTCAAGCGGCTAAACAGATTGATGCCGTGGTTGTGCCATCAGAAGCGATTGTGCGAACAGGCGAGCAAGAGCAAGTGTTTGTTCGGCGAGAGGCGGGGAAATATGAGCCGCGCAAGGTGGTAGTTGGCATTGATTCAGAGGGACAGGCTCAGATTCTTGAAGGCTTAAAGCCTGGAGAAGTGGTGGTGACATCGAGCCAATTTTTAATCGATTCTGAATCCAAACTTAAAGAAGCCACGGCTAAAATGGTGGAGGCTCAACGTGTGGATGCTGAAACCCCCATGCCCATGGAAGACATGCACATGCCTGATGTTATGAATATGGATGATATGGGTATGGGTGACATGGATATGTCGGGCGATGCCCCTTCCCATGACATGCCAAGCGATGAGATGGATATGCAACATCAACATGGGGTACATCAACCATGATTCGCGCACTGATTGATTTATCCATCAAAAATCGTTTCTTGGTCTTGATAACCACGCTTCTGCTCTCATTTGCAGGTTTTCAGGCGATGAAAGCAACGCCATTGGATGCGATTCCTGATTTATCAGATGTGCAAGTTATTGTCTTTACCACTTTCTCCGGGCAAGCACCACAAGTGGTGGAAGATCAGGTCACTTATCCGTTGACCACAGCGATGTTATCTGTGCCTAAGACCAAAGTGGTGCGTGGTTATTCATTTTTCGGATTTTCTATGGTGTATGTCATCTTTGAAGATGGTACGGACATGTATTGGGCGCGAACGCGTGTGCTGGAATACCTCAATTATGCTTCAGATCGTTTGCCAAGCAGTGTTTCCCCGAAACTTGGGCCTGATGCCACCGGTGTGGGTTGGATTTATGAATATGCCTTGATTGATACAACGGGCAAGCATGATTTATCGCAACTGCGCTCGATTCAAGATTGGTATTTGCGTTATCCGCTGCAAACCGTTGAAGGCGTATCAGAAGTTGCTTCCATTGGTGGTTATGTAAAACAATATCAAGTGGAGCTTAACCCTGATGCGCTGATTGCTTTTGATATTTCTTTGGCGACGATTAAAAAAGCCATCCAACGCTCCAATAATGATGTGGGCGGTCGCCTTGTTGAAATGGGTGAAACCGAGTACATGGTGCGTGGTTTGGGTTATATTAAAAGCATTGCTGATTTAGAAATGATTCCTGTTGGTGTGAGCGATTTGGGAACCCCCATTTTTCTCAAACAACTTGCCAATATCCATTTAGGACCAGAACTGCGTCGTGGTTTGGCTGATTTGAATGGTGAAGGCGAAGTCGCCGGTGGTGTGGTCATCATGCGCTTTGGTGAGAATGCCTTAAAAACCATTGAGGCGGTGCGTGAGAAATTGGAGACATTAAAGCAAGGTCTTCCTGAAGGTGTTGAGATTGTTCCTGTATATGACAGGGGTGATTTGATTGAGCGGGCTGTGGCTAACTTGACTGAAAAGCTGATTGAAGAATCCATTGTGGTTGCTTTAATCTGTCTGCTTTTTTTGATGCATGTGCGCAGTGCTTTGGTGGCGATTATTAGTTTACCTATTGGTATTTTAATGGCTTTTTTAATCATGAATTGGCAGGGCTTATCAGCCAATATTATGTCCTTGGGCGGCATTGCCATTGCCATTGGGGCGATGATTGATGGTGCGATTGTGATGATTGAGAATGCACACAAACATCTGGAACAGGCGAGCAAGGAAAAAGCTTGCCGCAGCGGTATACAAGGGGGTGATTATCAAGAATTGACCACGCCGGAACGATGGCAGGCAATTTGTGTTGCCTCCAAAGAAGTAGGACCGGCGCTGTTTTTCAGTTTATTGATTATTACAGTCTCTTTTTTGCCTGTCTTTACCTTACAAGCACAAGAAGGGCGATTGTTTGGACCTCTTGCTTTCACCAAAACCTATGCGATGGCAGCAGCAGCCTTATTGGCAGTCACTTTGATTCCTGTGCTGATGGGTTTATTGATTCGTGGCAAGATTCCCAGTGAAGATAATAATATGTTGAATGTGCGGCTCAAACGATTGCATGCACCGGTATTGGCATTGGTCATGCGGTGGCGCGGTCTCACCCTTGTTGCGGCGCTGTTGCTGCTTGGGGCAACGGCTTATCCGGTAATGCATACAGGTTCAGAATTTATGCCGCCATTGGATGAGGGCGATATTTTGTATATGCCGACAACCTATCCCGGCATTTCAATCACCAAAGCCAAAGAGTTGTTGCAGCAAACCGATAAAATTCTCAAAACCTTCCCCGAGGTTGCATCCGTGTTTGGTAAGATTGGGCGAGCAGAAACGGCCACCGACCCTGCACCTTTATCCATGTTGGAAACCACCATTCGCCTTAAAGCCAAAGCTGAATGGCCAAATCCGGATAAAACAACCAAAGAACTGATGAGCGAGATGGATGCCGCCATTCAATTTCCCGGCCTTGCCAATGCTTGGACGTATCCGATTAAAACCCGTATTGATATGTTGTCCACGGGCATTAAAACACCGATTGGTATTAAGGTATCGGGTTCTGATTTGAAGGTATTGGAGAAGGTGGCGGGTGATATTGCACAGGTATTGGCAACACATGCTGACACCTTATCATCATTTGCTGATAAGGCAGCAGGGGGTTATTACCTTGATTTCGATATTCAACGCGAAAAGGCGGCGCGTTATGGGTTGACCACGGGTGATGTGCAGGATGTGATTCAATCGGCGATTGGTGGCATGAACATTTCTGAAACGGTGGAAGGCTTGGAGCGTTATCCGATTAACATCCGGTATCCGCGCGAGTTGCGTGATAATCTGCAGGCACTCAAGCGGGTGTTGGTTGCCACACCAACCGGCGCACATATCCCCTTATCTTTGGTCGCCGATTTGAAATTAAGTCGCGGGCCACCTGTGATTAAAACAGAAAATGCCACACCCAATGCTTGGATTTATGTGGATATTAAAACATCAGATGTTGGCGGTTATGTTGCCGAGGCAAAAAAGATGGTTGCAGATCAAGTGACAATTCCTGCGGGTTATTCACTGGTTTGGTCGGGTCAGTTTGAATATATGGAACGTGCCAACGCACGGCTTAAAGTGGTGGTTCCCTTGACCTTGCTGACGATTTTCTTATTGCTGTTTTTCAACTTTAAGAATTTTATTGCCCCGACTGTGGTGATGTTATCCATTCCTTTTGCTTTGATTGGTGGCTTTTGGTTGGTCTGGTTGCTTGGTTATAATATGAGTGTGGCTGTTGCGGTTGGATTTATTGCTTTGGCAGGTGTTGCAGCAGAAATTGGGGTATTGGTGATGACCTTTATTGATCAATCCGTGGCGCGTTTGCGTGCTGAAAAAAAAGGTGCTTTAACCGCTGATGAAATCATCCATGCTGTATCATCAGGCACAACCCAACGTGTTCGCCCCATCGCCATGACGGCAACGGCCATTATTGCCGGACTTATTCCGATTATGTGGGGCAGTGGTACAGGTTCAGATGTGATGCAACGTATTGCCGCCCCCATGATTGGCGGCATGGTGACTGCCACATTATTAAGTTTGTTGGTCCTTCCCGTGATTTACGGACTGGTTTTACAATGGAAAGAAAAGAATGTGTTACACACACAAGGAGAAAAAGAATGAAATATACAAAACTAATGATGCTTACACTGGTTGTGGGTTTATTAACATTCAATGGTTGCATGTTAAAACATGTGTTTAGTGATGATGAAAGCATGAGCCATGGCGATGGCATGATGATGCATGACATGACGCATTCATCCGATGATGGCATGGATATGGAAGACATGAACGATGAATAAAGTGATGCTCATTTTTCTTGTGCTTGCAGGTCTAAGTGGTTGTGCAACTTTGCATGATGGCAGCGGTTGGGAGCATAATATGGGTGGTGAATCCAGCGCAACCTTAGAACATCAACATTAAATGATAAGGAGATACAAGATGATGAAATCAATCATGCTGTATCATCAGGCACAACCCAACGTGTTCGCCCCATCGCCATGACGGCAGTCACCATGCCGCCCCCATGATTGGCGGTATGGTGACTGCCACATTATTAAGTTTGTTGGTCCTTCCCGTGATTTACGGTTGGGTGCTACAAAAGCAGGAACAATATGCCATAAAAGGAGAAAGAAATGAGAAAAATATATAAAATATTACCGATAAGTATGGGGATCACTTTATTTGCCATGAGCAGCGTTGCTTGTTTTGCTGGTGAAGTGCATCACCAGCATAGTGCGAAACAAAACTCGGCAGAGCGCATGGGTGGGCATAGACATGCTGAACATGGGCATGATAACGCTATGGATATAGATGCAGCCATGGACAATCACGGTGGCATGTTCTTGCTTAAAAAAGAAGTGGATGCTTATACGGTGAGTTTCCATGTGATGAAGGCAAAAGCAGGCATGGAACATGGTGGCTCGCATAACTTGATGGTTAAAGTGGAGAAAAATGGTGTGCTTGTGAATGATATCATGGTCAATTCTAAAGTTTTTTATGCGGATAAAACTACGGATTCCAAAATGTTAATGAAAATGGGCGATTGGTATATGGCAGGTTATGACCTTGGACAACAAGGGCAACATGGCTTGATGGTTTTATTCAAAACAGCCGACGGAAAAAAACATAAAACCAGTGTGTATTATCCAGAGGAGAAATAATCATGCAAAGGCGTGATTTTTTAAAAGCGAGTGCTTTAAGCTTGCCAGGGTTTGCGTTGTTGTCGTGTGGTGGCGGAATGACGTCTGACAATATGAAAGCATCATTAAACACAGGGTTTTTTACGCGCCCATTTGCTGTGCCCGCAGAGCTTGCGGGCACAATCATCAATGGTCGAAAAACATTTGATTTGATTGTTCAAGCTGGGCAACAGCAATTTACGGGGCAGGGCATCACAACAACCAAAGGTTATAATGGTAGTTTTCTTGGCCCTACTTTGCGCGTCAAGCAAAATGATAATGTTGATGTTAATGTCACCAATACTTTAACAGAACCCACAACAGTACATTGGCATGGTATGCGTGTACCAAGCAATATGGATGGTAGTGATCATCAAGAAATTGCAGCGAATCAAACTTGGCAAGCATCATTTACGGTCAATCAAGGTGCGGCAAGCAATTGGTATCACCCTCATGCTCAACATTATACGGCATCACAAGTCTATCAAGGGCTTGCTGGGTTGTTGATTGTTGACGATGCCAATACAATAGCTTTGGACTTGCCTAAGACTTATGGTATTGATGATATTCCTGTGGTGGTGCAAGACCGCGACATGAATGCAGACGGTACATTCACCTACAATCCTGACCACCAAGCACAAATGAATGGATTAAAAGGTAATACACATCTCGTCAATGGTGTTATTGACGCTGTGATTGACTTGCCAGCCAAAGAAATTCGCTTGCGTTTGCTTAATGCTTCCAATGCTAGAATATACCAGCTTGCATTTTCCAATGGCTTAAGCTTCAAACAAATTGCAGTTGATCAATCGTTGCTGACACAGCCCATCAGCATGAGCAGCATCACTTTAAGCCCTGGGGAACGTTCAGAAATTATCATTGATTTGAGTGCAGCTATTGGTGATAAAGTACACCTTCAAGATTTAAATAGTGGTATAAGCCTATTTCAAATGAATGTGGTCAGCAACACTGTAGCAGTGACCTCAACACCAAATACATTGATAAGTTTACCGATGTTAAATGCCAATCAAGCCGTGCGTACACGCCCTTTTGTATTATCCATGAACATGGGCAGCTTTTATATCAATGGTGCTTCAATGAATATGAATGTTATCAATGAAGCATTAACCTTCAATGATATTGAAATATGGGATATTCAAAACACATCCAATATGACACATAACTTTCATGTGCATGGTGCATATTTCACCATTATTTCACGCAATGGTGGAGCACCTTTAGCTTATGAAGGTGGATATAAAGATACGGTGTATTTACCTGCCAATGCCCGTGTTCAGGTATTGATTCAATTTAAAGATTATACCGCAAATGCGGCAAATCCTTTTATGTATCATTGTCATATTTTGGAGCATGAAGATGCAGGTATGATGGGACAATTAACAGTAACATAATATAAAAAAGGAGAATAAATATGAATCATTCAATGATTACACCCATTAGGCACGGTCTTGTGATGGGTATGATGGCGCTGATTTTTGGTGCGCTTTGGGCAGCATATATAGCAACGCATCATCAGCAGTTGCACGGGGCATTTGAGGCGGAGCAGCAAGCCATACAAGCGGCAAGTATGGATACAATGATTGCTGATTTAAGCATGCTTGAGATGGCTGAAATGCCAGCAGAACATGCGCATGATGCCAATA
>CAZWPS010000030.1:0-11728 GCA_964635775.1 uncultured Zetaproteobacteria bacterium
ATTTCTATTGAGGAATATTGTGATATATGTTCGTATTTGATTGCGAAACACCCTGAAACTAGGGGTAAACGTGATAAAGTTGCCGAATTTGAAGCCGATTTACCAATTGAAGGCTTAACCATGATATCACAACAACGTTTGTTTGTTGGCGGCGTGGAGAAAATAATAAACCATGACAAATGAGTCAACAACACCGCCCGTGAGCACCAACCACCGCCAAGCGCGGTTGATGCGGCTGGCAACGTATGCTTCAGCAAGTGTTGCAATCATCTTGATTGTTGCCAAGTTGATTGCATGGATGTGGAGTGATTCCATCACTATTTTGGCAACCTTGATTGATTCATGTCTTGATGCCGCAGCCTCAATCATTACTTTATTTGCCGTACACCATGCTTTACAACCTGCCGATAAAGCCCATCGTTTTGGTCATGGTAAGGCAGAAGCTTTAGCTGGGCTTGGGCAAGCGATGTTTATTGCTGGTTCAGCGATGTTTTTGCTGTTGGAATCCATTAATCGCTTATTACACCCTAAAGATTTGGAAGTGATTGATGTCGGCATTATGGTTATGATATTGTCCATCGTCTTAACATCGGTGTTGATTGCTTTTCAGAATTATGTGGTGAAACACACTGGTTCAACAGCCATTAAAGCTGATTCCTTGCATTACAAGACTGATTTATTTGTCAATGTTGGGGTGATTGTTGCGTTGCTCTTGGCAATGTATGGCTGGGGTGGTTTTGACCCTGTTTTTGCAATGCTCATTGCCGCATATATTTTATACAGTGCTTGGGAAATTGGTGTGATGGCTGTGGGTGAATTGATGGATACAGAACTATCCGATGCCGAGCGTAAAGACATCAAAATGATGGTTCGTGGATTTGATGGGGTGTTGGGCATGCATGATTTGCGTACAAGAAAGGCAGGTACAACCTGTTTTATTCAATTTCATTTGGAGCTTGATGGGCAATTAACATTACATCAAGCACACCATATATCTGATGCTGTTGAAGCGATGTTAAAAGAAAAGTGGTTGGATGCAGAAGTCATCATTCATGAAGACCCTTATGGGGTGGATGAAACGGTAGCCACATTTGAACAATAAAAAACGAATTAAAAAACAATAAGGAATCATATGATTTTAAAGCTAGTTTCAAAAATTAAAGCTGCATTTGGTGATAAAAAGAAGGGTGAGGAAGCGAGAGAAACCATGCCGCAGCCATCAAAGCCTGTCCCTGAAAAAAGAAAACGTCCGCCGCGCAAGCGCAAACCCAAAGCCGACTTCAAAAGCAATGAAGCGCCTGTCAAACATGAGAAAAAGGTGCATAAACCGCAGCATAAGGTTGAAAAAGTTCAGCCTAAGTTGGCACAACCCATCACCGCTCAAGATGATTGGACAAGCGATAAAGACACTGAATTCACCGCCCTAAAACTACCCAATGCCTTGCTGCATGCGATTGATGATTTGGCGTACACTGAGCTTTCGGCAGTGCAAAAAATTGCTTTTCCCATCACGCTAGCTGGCAAAGATATTGCAGGGCAAGGTCGGACGGGCACAGGCAAAACAGCTACATTTTTAATTACAGCACTTAAAAGGCTGATTGAAACACCTGCCAAAAAAGAGCGCAAAACCAATCAGCCGCGTGTTTTGGTGATTGCGCCAACGCGTGAGTTGGTGATTCAAATTGCCAATGATGCTGTCAACCTAAGCAAGTATACCAATATCAATGTGCATGCCGTGTTTGGCGGGGTGGACTATGAGAAACAACAACAACCTTTTGCAACGGGTGTGGATATTTTGATTGGTACGCCAGGTCGTTTGATTGATTTCCACAAAAAGCATTGTTACGATCTTAGAGCAATTGATGTGATGGTTTTGGATGAAGCAGATCGTATGTTTGACCTTGGTTTCATCAAAGACTTACGCTTTTTGTTGCGCCGCTTACCCAAATATAATGAGCGTCAATCGCTGATGTTTTCCGCGACGCTGTCGCATAGGGTCATGGAACTCGCTTATGAGCACATGAACAATCCAGAAAAAATTCAAGCTGAAACAGGTGACATTACGGCATCAAGCATTGTTGAATCCATGTATCATACGGCGATGGAAGAGAAGTTGCCTTTATTGATTAACTTGCTGAAAAATCAAAACGTTGAGCGCGGCATGGTGTTTATCAATGAAAAACGTACAGGCGAAAAGTTGGCTGCGAACTTGGCGAAACATGGTTTTAAAGTGGGCATTATTTCAGGCGATGTGCAGCAACGCAAACGCATGCGTATCTTGGAGATGTTTAGCCAAGGTGAATTGAAGTTGTTGATTGCAACTGATGTCGCCAGCCGTGGTATTCATGTCGATGCAGTGAGTCATGTGTTTAATTTTGATTTGCCAGAAGATGCCGAATCGTATGTGCATAGAATTGGACGCACAGGTAGGGCTGGGGCTGATGGCGTGGCGATTTCATTTGCTTGTGAACGCTATTGTTTTGAAGTGCCTGCGATTGAGGCATATATTAAGCATGCGATTCCAGTTAAAGAAATTACCGCTGAATTATTAATGCTGGGTAAACCAACAGATCCTACAGCCAAAGCCGAAGGTTTGAAGGCAGGTGATGCCGCAACACCACGCCCCGCCGACAACAAAAAAGGTGGGGCTCGCCATCGTCATGCTGGACAAGCTGGAAAAAACAACCGCCCACGTCGCAAACCGACAAGCAATAAATCAACTTAATATTTCTGTGCGATACCCATCACTGCGGTGCTGCTGGCAAGCGACTTTATATTATAAATCGTGGTTGCCTACATGCCCATGAGATATGGATAGGTTAAAGAGGAAGAAGATGAATATCGAACAACAAATGCAATTATTAACGCGTGGCACATTGGAGATTTTGCCAGCAGGCAGCCTTGAAGAAAAGTTGAAATTGGCGGCAAAAGAAGGTCGCCCATTGCGCATCAAAGCGGGCTTTGATCCCACTGCACCTGATTTGCATCTTGGGCATACCGTTTTGCTGGAAAAACTGCGCCAATTTCAACAATGTGGGCATCAAGTTGTGTTTTTGATTGGTGATTTTACAGGCATGATTGGTGACCCCACAGGAAAAAGTGCCACGCGTCCGCCTTTGACTCAAGCCGAAGTCTTAGACAATGCAGAAACCTATAAACAGCAGGTGTTTAAGGTTCTTGATGAAGAAAAAACCGAAGTACGCTTTAACTCGGAATGGTTGGCAAACATGTCAGCGGCTGATTTGATTCAGCTTGCAGGCAAAGCAACCGTGGCCAGAATGCTTGAGCGCGATGATTTTGAGAAGCGTTATAAAGGTGGTCAAGCCATTGCTATCCATGAGTTTTTGTATCCATTGGTGCAAGGATATGACTCTGTTGCTTTGCATGCCGATGTGGAATTGGGTGGTAATGACCAGAAGTTTAACTTGTTGATGGGCAGGCAATTACAACAAGCTTATAATCAACCTGCACAAGTGATTCTGACCATGCCATTGCTTGAAGGCTTGGATGGTGTGAATAAAATGTCCAAATCTTTGAACAATTATGTGGGCATTCAAGAGCCTGCGCAAGAACAATTTGGTAAAATCATGTCGGCATCTGATGCTTTGATGTTGCGTTATTATGAATTATTGACCGACATCGATTTGGAAAGCATCAAGGACCAGCATCCTATGGAAACAAAAAAGCAATTGGCAACCTTGATTGTATCACGTTTTCACGGTGTGGCGGCTGGACAACAAGCCAGAGCAGGTTTTGAAAATCAGTTCGCCAAAAAAGAAGTCCCCGATGATATTCCTGAAAAAACCATCACAACAGAAGACGCTTCATTATGGGTGGTCAAAGCCTTGTCTGAAGGTGGCTTAACCGCATCCAATGGCGAAGCAATGCGCATGATTAAACAGGGTGCAGTGTCTGTGGATGGGGTGAAAATAAGTGATAAAGATTTACAACTGGGTGCGGGTTTATATGTGTTAAAAGTAGGTAAGCGTAAATTTTTGCAACTTACGATTATCTAATCAGTCGCGCGTTTATCAGCACTTTCTAACTTTTGAATGTAGCCCACCAACTGTGCGGCAAAGGTTTGTTTTGAGACTTGATCAATTACAGCTTGCTTATGCGGGGTAATCCACCAGCCTGAAATATCATGATTTCCCATGGTCGATATATCATTAGCGACAATCGCATCTACTTGTTTACGTTGTAATTTTTGTTGGGCAAATGCAATATGATTGGTTGTTTCAGCGGCAAATGCAATCACCTTTTTTGGTCTGTTTGGCATGGTTGCAATATGGGCGATAATGTCTGGGTTACAAATGAGCTTGGCTTGTATGGTGGGTGAAGCTTCGCGCTTTAATTTTCCTTGGTGGGGTGTGGCAAAACGATAATCACTGACCGCAGCCGTGCCAACAAACACATCAGCTTCGGCAGCGGCTTGTTCGCAACAAAGCAGCATCTCTTGCGCCGTTGTAACTTGCTGACATTGTACCAATGGGTGAGCTGGCGGCGTGCCAACACCAGCAATTAAACGAACATCTGCACCATGTATCGCTGCGGCATTGGCCAATAACATACCAAGTGTACCTGTTGCACGATTGGTCAAGATGCGAACAGCATCCCATGCTTCTTGAGTTGCACCAGCATTAATCACCCAAGATTGCCCTTGTAGGATTGGTGGTGTGAGCAGTGGTAGCACCATATTGATGATGTGTTCAGGTTCAGCCAAACGACCCTCGCCTTGCTCGCCACATGCCAACGCTCCAGCAACGGGTTCGATGATAAAAACACCACGCGACTTTAACCGCGCAAGGTGATGTTGGGTGTTGCTGGCATGCCACATCGATACATTCATGGCAGGCGCCAGTGCGATTGGCTTTTCACACGCTAAGAGCAGGGTGGTTAACAAATCATCGGCAATCCCTAGGCTGAATTTGCTCATCATATTGGATGTTGTTGGCGCAATCAGCACAAGGTCCGCCCAGCGAACCAGCTGAATATGCCCCATGCCATGGTTTTCGGTTAAATCAAATAAGTCCACATGCACTTTTTGCCCAGACAATGCCTCAAAGGTTAAGGCGGTGACAAATTCTTGGGCTGCAGAAGTCATCACACACTTGACTTCTGCCCCTTGTTTTTGAAGCAAACGCATGAGCTCTACCGCCCGATAAACAGCAATACCACCACTTATACCCAGAAGAATACGTTTGCCTTGTAACATCTTATGCCGCTTGTAGCTCTTGTAAACGGGCCAACACTTTAGCCACATGTTCAGGCACCCGAACTTTACGCCAAGCTTCAACAACCACACCTTCAGGGTTTATAATAAATGTTGAGCGCTCAATGCCCATATATGTTTTGCCATAGTTCATTTTTTCTTGAATCACATCAAAAGCTTTACAAAAAGCTTCATCAACATCAGCAATCAAAGGGAAATTTAAGCTTTGTTTCTCCGTAAAACCAGCATGTGATTTCACCGAATCACGACTTACGCCCACAATCGCAGCATTTGCAGCTGAAAAATCAGGCAAAGCATCACGGAAACCACAGGATTCAGTGGTGCAGCCTGAGGTGTTATCTTTGGGGTAAAAATAAACAATGACCCATTGTCCGCGCAAGCTTGCAAGTTTAAATTTGGCTTCTGGGTATACATCCACTTCTAAATCGAGGGGGGCGGTTTCACCAATTGTTAATTTATAATCTGTCATCATTTCACCTCTTGCTTTTTTGATGTTAATATAGGGGCGAGATTATAAGCCAAGGATATATAAAATGCAGCAACAGACCACTAGCCAACTTCTTACATTCCAACCTAAAGCTGTTTTTTTAGCCGAACCGCGCGGGTTTTGCGCAGGCGTAGAGCGTGCTATTGAAATTGTCGAGCGCTCATTGGAAGTCTTTGGTGCGCCTATTTATGTCCGTCATGAGATTGTGCATAACAAACATGTCGTGAATGATTTGAAACAAAAAGGGGCTGTATTTGTGCAGCGTGTCTCTGATGTTCCCGATGGCGCAGTGCTTATTTTTTCAGCACACGGTGTGAGTAAAGCAATACAAGAAAAGGGGAAACAGCGTGGTTTGCGGGTGATGGATGCGACATGCCCATTGGTCACCAAGGTTCACCTTGAGCTTTTGCGTCATTATGCCAATGGCGATCAAATCATTTTGATTGGTCATGCGGGTCACCCTGAAGTTGAAGGAACAATGGGGCAAGCGCCTGAAGGCGCGGTGTTGTTGGTTTCTGAAGTAGAAGATGTGTTAAGTTTGCACGTAAAAAATGAAAAGAAACTTGCCTTTGTGACACAAACAACCTTAAGTGTAGATGATACTAAAGATATTATTTTGGCTTTACAACAGCGTTTCCCTCATATTCAAGGTCCTAAAAAAGAAGATATTTGTTATGCCACGAGCAACCGTCAAGCTGCAGTAAAGGATTTAGCGGCACAATGTGATGTGGTATTGGTAGTGGGTTCAGTGAACTCTTCAAATAGTAATCGCTTGCGTGAAGTGGCAGAAAAAGAGGGCTGTGAAGCCTATTTGATTGAAAATGCGGCAGCCATTGATTGGTCAAACTTCAAAGACAATGTGCGCATTGGTGTCACAGCAGGGGCTTCAGCACCTGAAATTTTAGTGCAAGAAGTGATGGATGTCTTGACCCAACATCGTAAAGATATGGTCATCCACCTCAAAACAGTAGATGAAGATGTACATTTTAGTATTCCCAAAGCCTTACAAAGTATTTCCAAAGGAGCTTCTTAAATGACAACATGCCCTGTAGCAGATATTCAATTAAGCCCTGCAGCAATTGCACAGTTTCGGCATAAACTTGCTGAATCGGGGCAACAAGCGGTTCGCCTTTCTTTGCAAGAATCAGGCTGTTCAGGTTTAGAATACATTCTAAATTATGAAAACCAAGCGCATGCCGATGATTTAAGTGCTGAATTTGATGGTGTGCGTATTTTTATTGCACAGCAGTTTTATGAGCAAGCCATTAAAGGGTTACATATTGATTACCAGCAAGATATGCTTGCTTCGGCATTTGTATTTAGCAACCCAAACAAGACAGGTGAGTGCGGTTGTGGTAAATCATTTACCGCTTAAAAAGGCGAACAGCGTTGTTTTGAAGCTATTCCCACCACAAAAACAACGTAACCATTGGCAAAAGCAACTTTTTTGTTAGTATACGCTTAATATCAACATGGATATGAGGGCGTATTTACGCTTTGAGGAAACTTTAAAGGAGGAATTTGATATGCTTGAAAATGTAGGAACTGTAGATCGTACGCTACGCATGGTGTTGGGTGTTGCATTGTTTTTCATTGGCTTTTTGGGGTCAGACAGTGTTTTGATGTATATTTTAATGGTTTTAGGTGTTGTGCTTATTGCAACAGGCTCAACTAGCTTTTGTCCAATTTATAAAGCATTAGGTAAAAACACTTGCGAAAAAGCTGATCCACGCGGTCATTAATCTGAATATGAGCCGATAATAAGTTGCTTTTGTAGCTTATCTATTATTTGCTTCATGCATTCAAAGAAGCTCCTTTAAACATCATGTTTAAAGGAGCTTTTTCTTTTTAAATCAAGGGTAACATCACAGGAAGTGCCGTCACATGGTTGTCATTCCAAACGCAGTTAAGGAACCTTACAGGGTAAGATGTCTAAGCAGGCTCAACATAACAGTGGGTGTTTTGAGAGGGGCGGAATAACCACAGCACTTCAACATTCGTAATTTTCAACAAATTGATTAGACTTGGCGAGCGAAGTGGCTCGGGTGGTCGCGTTTTAGTCTGCTAAAACGAGGAAAGTCCGGGCTGCATAGAGTAGGATGCTGGATAACGTCCAGTGAGGGAAACCTTAGGAAAGTGCCACAGAAAACAGACCGCCTGGCATTATTTGATATCAGGTCAGGGTGAAATGGTGCGGTAAGAGCGCACCGCTTGTTTTGGTGACAAGACAAGGCATAGGTAAACCCCATCCGCAGCAAGACCAAATAGGGAGTCGTTAAGCGTGGCTCGCGCGTGGCTTCGGGTAGGTTGCTTGAGGCTGCTGGTAACAGTATGTCCAGATGAATGATCATCACTGTTGTGCAAACAAGAGTACAGAACCCGGCTTATAGAGCCACTTCGCATTTTATTGATCGTGTTTTCAAAAGTAAGGGAGTCTAGCGTGTTAAAAAAATGTTTCCGTTCACTGAAATGGCTGTTATTGACAATCAGCTTGGTCATGCTGGCACTTCTTGCCGCGCCCTTTTTTATTGATGTTAACAACTACAAAGATGACTTTTCCCAACTTGTGCATGAAGAAACAGGGCTTGATTTAAGCATTGAACACATCGAATTATCTGTTTTCCCTTGGCTTGGTTTCACCTTGCATGGTGTACACGTTAAAAATCAAGTTGGCTTTCAGGCCGAGCATCTTTTACGTGTAAAAACCATTGATATGCAACTGGCATTAGTACCTTTATTTAGCCAAGAAATTGAAGTGAAACGTTTTGAGTTGCATGCACCCCACATTTGGTTAGAACAGCATCGTGATGGTCGTCATAATTGGGAATTAACAAGCCAAACACCTAACAGCTCAAGCAGCACAACTGCGATGACCCAAAATCACCCTGCCCCCGCAGCCAGCACGTCTCCAAGCACAGATGGAAAATCTGCCTTAGCCATGCGTTTTAATGCTAAATTGCTGACCTTAACCGATGGTTTAATCTCTTGGACAGACGATATCTATGGCAATATCACTTTATCCGATATTCAATTGGCAGTGCATGATTTACAACTCGAACACCCTATTGCCATTGATTTATCTGCACGTTTGGCACAAGACAGTTTCACTGTACATGCTGATATTGGTCCTTTAGGTGAGCTTCAGGATATCAATTGGATGAAACTGCCCATGGCATTTCAAGTACAAAGTCAGGGCATTCATCTTGCACCATTTCGTGCTTGGTTACCTGCTTTAAACGAAGAGCAACAAGCACAATTTGGTGATTTAACACAAGCACGACTACACATGGATATTTCCATGGAACAACATGCAGATGGTCAGTTGTTAAGCTCAGGCAAACTACAGCTTCGCATGAAACATCAGCTTGACCTCGTATGGAAATTGAATGTTAAAAACTTGCAAAACCTCCATCTACAAACATTCGATATTGCGCTCAACAAAACACCTGTTTTGAGCTTATCTGGTGATGTGAAAAACATGCAACGGCGACCAAGTTTTGAAATGCGCCTTGCTTCTGCATCTTTATCACGCCTCTGGCTCAATCCATTCCTTCCAGACTTAGAAAAGTTGTACCAAAACCACCCCAAAGCATGGAAAAACATTCAATTTGATGCCTTTATTGCAGGGGACAGTAAGTTGTTGGATATTCGCAACCTACAACTACAGCTTGATGACGAGTCGATACAAGTTTCGGGCAATGTCGTATTAGGTAAAGCACCAGATATTCAATTGCGCATCACCAGCGAGTCTTTACACCTTGACCCTTGGATTCCCCAAAGCAAAGCCGAACCCATACAAAAGCAACCCTCAACAAAGCCTAATCACGCATCAGCAATCGCAAGCCCTACCCCCATAGAGCCTGATTTAAGCTTTTTAAAACCTTGGTATGTATCGTTGCAGCTTAATATTCAAGCGTTGCATCTATTAAAATTAGACATCCAAGCCTTACGCCTTACCCTAAGTGCTGAAAAAGGCATTATTCGCCTCAACCCCTTACGCTTTGACATTGGTGGTGGTCAAATCACAGAACATTTCACCCTCAATGCAAGAAATCATCCTGTAACATGGCAAGAATCCATGCGTATGACAGGTGTGCAGGTATTACCTATCTTAAAAGCACTGGCTGATGTGGATGTATTATCGGGTGAAGGTCAGCTGAACACAGACTTTACAGGCAAAGGTTTATTACCAGATACCATACGCCAACATTTAAAAGGTTATGGACAGTTTGTGTTTGAAGATGGCAAAGTTAAAGGTTTAAATATCGCACAAGAAATCCGCTCTTTACAAAATTCCGCAGCTTCACCGCAACACAACAACACTGATTTTGCACAAATGCAAGGCAGCTTTACCGTCAAAAAAGGCATACTACGCAATAAAGACCTCTATATGGCATCGCCTTTATTTCGTTTGACAGGGAAAGGCAAGTTGTTCCTTACGCCATTAAAAGTTGATTACCATGTTCGTCCGAAACTCATTCAATCTTTAGAAGGGCAAGGTGGTGGCAAGCAAAAAGGTATTGTGGTTCCCCTGCATATTTCAGGACCTTTTGACCAGCTTAATATTACTATAGAAATGGACAAAGATGCCTTGTTGGAAAGCGCAGCGGCTTTAAACAAGCTTTCAGGCAACAAAATTGGCGGTGTGGCGGGTCAGATATTGGAGCAAGGTTTTGTAAAAACACGCGAAGCCGAAAAGAAGAAGTTGGCAGCCAAATTAAAGAAACAATTAGCCGATGAAAAAGCACGTCTGAAAAAACAGCTCGAAGACAAGCTCAAACAACAAGCCGAAGATAAACTTAAAAATGCCCTTAAAGGTTTCAGTTTCTAAATATGCATACTTTTGAACATATGCGTTTACATCCTGAACGCCCCCAAGCACGTCAAATCCGTCATATTGCTCAAAGCTTACATCGTGGTTTGTTTGCCGTCGTCCCTACAGAAACGACCTATGCTTTGATGGTATTACCTTCGGCACTGAAAGCTCAAGCCAACATACGGCAGTTGCGCGGCTTAGATGATCAACATTTGTGGTCGCTGGTTTGCGCTGATTTATCGCAAGCTGCCCAATATGTCAGCATTGATAACCCTGCCCATCGTATCTTAAAAAAGCATTTACCAGGACCTTATACCTTTATCTTACCTGCCAACTCTAAGCTGCCTAAACGTGTGTTTGGTAAGCGTAAAGATGTGGGTATTCGCATGCCTGATCATCAGGTATGTCACATGTTATTAGAGGCGTTAAATGAGCCTTTATTAGCAACTTCTATGCAATTTGCGGATGCGGATGCCATTGAAGTTGACCCTGATGTCATTGCATCAAGAATTAAACACTTGGATGCTTTACTCTTAGATACTGGATGGGGAGGTTTGCAACCCACAACGATTGTGGATTTATGTGCAGATATACCTGAAATTCTCCGCCCAGGTTTAGGTGATTGGGACTCAACTTAAAACTCCAAGCCCAACTTGGCTTTACGCATGCAGCCCGATATATCCAACCCAGTAATCATGCATTCATCATTTTCTTTTTTAGATTAAAGGCTCTGTAGTTAAATAAACATACAGAGCCTCAATATCAGCGGTTGCTATTAAAATGAATCAATGTGCGTTGCTGTCACACGATTAAACACATCAAAACCAAAAATATAAAGGTTTGGTTTCACCGTTGTCGCGGCTAAAGATGGGGCTGTAACCGTCAACGATGTGGCTTTAGCTGCCACTTCCTTTTCAACAACCCACTGAGATGAATTGGTTGCAGTATTAAAATGTAATAAATTTACAGACGATGCGCGTGACCCCGTAGGGATTGACCACGTTGCATTGATAGTACCAGTGGTGAATCCAGCAAAATCAACTGGTGTTGGGCTTATAATTTTAATATACGATGTTGTTTCCGATGGTTGAAGGGGGCGTTTAACCAAACGTGCCACCTGAGAATCCACCAGCGTATCATCCACAATGTTCATAAGCGTAGATGCATCATGTACATCAACCTGCCCTGCAGC
>CAZWPS010000031.1:0-11707 GCA_964635775.1 uncultured Zetaproteobacteria bacterium
CATCATACCCATACTCATCAAAACACTGGCAACCACCAAATCAAGAACCACAAAAGGAATATAGATTAAAAAGCCAATTTCAAATGCCGTACGCAATTCGCTGATAATAAAAGCTGGAATCAACACATGCATGGGGGTTTCTTGGGCAGTTTTCGGCTTTTCCATCTTGGCGGCATTGATAAATAAGATTAAATCATCTTCTCGTGTTTGTTTGAGCATAAACTGACGCAGTGGGGCAATCGCTTGGTCTATCATTTCTGACTGATTTATTTCTTCATTTAAATATGGGGTTATTGCTTTACTATCAATGGTTTCCCATACTGGCATCATAATAAATACGGTCATAAATAAGGCTAAACCAACTAAAATTTGCGTTGGTGGGCTTTGCTGCGTACCAAGGGCTTGGCGCAAAAAAGCAAACACAACTAAAATACGGGTAAATGAAGTCATCATGACCAAAATAGAAGGGGCTAACGCCAAGACAGTCAGTGAAGCAATGATTTTTAGTCCTGTAAACCATGCCTCTGGGTCATCGCTTTCACCTAAGCTAATGGCTAATGTAGGTATATCTGTAGCCAAGCTTAGCGTTGGCAACATCAAGGAAAAGATTAATAATAATAGTGCTTTAAGGGGATATGTCATCGTTGTCATCGTTTACTATAGCATCGCTTGAAACCTGCGTTATCTTTTGTATGCCTGCTTGCCCTACGCCTAATAAATAGTGTTGATTGTGGTATTCAATAGCGACGACGCTGTTGCGTGCATCCAAGTGTAAGCGTTGTAAGATTTTGATTTGCTGCTTTTGCTTAGGCATTGTCGTGTGTTGTAGCTTGCGTAAGGCCCAAACCAGCCCTGCAAAAACCGCCAATACCACAGCCAAAGCAGCTATAGATTGAATCATTAGAGTCATTAAACTGGATTCTTGCATCATTAAGAAAGGCTTTGGATACGATCGCCTGGCGGAATCACCTCAATGACCCGTACGCCCAGCTTACCATCGGCTGCGACCACTTCACCACGCGCAAACACACGACCATTCGCCAAAATGTCCACTTCGGCATTGGCCTCTTTTTTTAAATCCAGAACCATGCCGCGATGTAAACGTGCAACCACATGCAAGGGTAGTTGTACACGCCCTAGCTCAACACTTACATCCAAAGGAACATGCATAATTGCTTCAAGGTTGACCTGTTGCGGATTGTCAGGGTGATTGGGCACAGTTTCAGCCGCAGTCTGTATGTTTTCGGTGTTTTCAGCATCTGCCATCATATTCTCCCTATCAATTGGTTAATTTTTCCATTAATTCTGCAGCTAACATGCCATCTTGACTGCCCGGCATAACCTGAAACATGGGGATAGAGCCGACCCAAAGTGTCGATGGTTCTTGTTCGCTTTTGCTTAACGGTAAAAAATCGCCTGCACGCAGTGATAAAAACGCTTTAATATCTAAATGACATTGCCCCAACTCCAAACGCAATGACAAAGGCACTTGCTCTATGCTTTGTTGTAGTGTGCTTTCCCATTCTTCATCCAAAGCCGCAGGTTCATCTGAAATTGCTGAACGCAAACTATCCAACACAGGTTCAAGGAAGGAGCGAGGGTAATGAATATTAAAAGCCCCACGCAGCTCTTCAGATGTTTTAATTTCATATTGCACAGAAAAACAAGGGTCAGTTGAAGAGGCAACGGCTAAAAATTGAGGGTCAACTTCCAGCTTAAGCAATGAAAACTTCATATCCTTCACAGGCTTCCACATATTCTCAAGCAACTTTTCAAATGATGTGGCAATACGCTTGGATAAACCCAGTTCAACAGGTGATAAAACATCCGAAGCTTCACCAAAGACTTCACCATGTCCGCCCAACATCGCATCAATATACGCTACAATAAGTGCTAAATCACACGCCACCATCATGCGTCCAAAGCCCTCCACATCGTATACAAAAAATACCTGTGGTGTTTTCACATCATCTTGAAGAATATCTTGGTAAATACGCCGCTCTATCTGCGAAGAACCCACAGATATTTCACGCTTAAACACATCGGTCCATTGCTCTTTTAATGCTTCTGCCAAGCGTTGTTGCAAATTGTTAAACAGCGGGTAACGGTCTGGTCCATCCTCAATAGCCGAAGCGAAATCAAAGTCCTCAACATGTTCAGGTTGGGCAATCGGTGGCAATGTTGCCAACAATGCTTGTGCATGTTCATGAGGCGCTACAGCTTGCATCAGAGCATCAATTTCTTCAGGTGCAAGAATAGGCTCTTGAGGACTGCTGGAAGTTGGGGCTTCTGTCATTGTGATACAAAATCAGTGAAATATAAATTTTTAATCGGTTTGCCGCTGACCAAACGATTAATGCGATAAACCAAATCTTCTTTAAGCTCATACTTTCCCTGCGGTGTGCGTATTTCAGCAAATGTTTTGCTGGAAAGTAAGGTAATCACCATGTCGTTGATTTTCACCATATTTTGTTCCACAGCACCTTTAGCCTCTTCATTACGCAATTCCAACTTGATTTTCGCCCGCAAAAAACGGCTCACTTCTGTGTCGGCTAAGTTGATGGTAATATCAGCAATATCAACAAATATAGGTGGCAGCCCTGAATCCTCTTCTTCAGGTTCAGGGATTTCAATGGTTTCAGAGGATGTGCCTTCTTCTTGTGTGACGGGCTGGTCCACTTGCATCATTTTCCAAGCGACAAATCCGCCTACACCCAACACCAGCAACAATAAAATAAGATTAATAATTTGCAGCAAACTACCTTTCTTATTTTCTGCTGCGCCTTCCTCTTTGTCATTAGCCATGCCTCAACTCCTTTGCCATGTGTTCAGCGGTAGACAACAATGTCTACACGCCTGTTTTTTTCGCGCCCATATACTGTCGCATCAGTGGATATAGGTAATGAAGGACCGTAACCCGCCAAAGATAAGCGATGCGGTGTGACACCTTCTGCTTCGAGTATATGCAAGACTGATGCCGCTCTTGCTAAACTCAAGCTCCAAGGGTCAGTAAATTGTGCACTTAACTGGGCACGATTATCGGTATGCCCATTCACACTAATCAAGCCTGGTGAGGTTGCTAACATCTTTGCTAGCCTTCTAAGTGCTTGAATATGTTCTATTATAAATATTGCTGAACCTTCATCAAATAAAGCGGCATCTTCCATGCGAAGGTAGAGTTTATTTTTTACAATTAATGCCCGAACATGGTGTTGTAGGGTGCTATTTTTCAGCACAACGTTACTATTTTGACGCATTGCCAGCATCAATTCCCTAGGCGTGACAATACGTTGTAATTCCAATGGTGGAATAATGATAATTTCAGTGCCTGCACCTGCATTTAACACCGATACAGCCTGTGTAAAATAAGTTGAAATATCTTGTAGCCCAGTTTTGTCTAATGTTGACATCGAAACAAGCAGAATAAAAAATGTGAGCATCAAGCTGATTAAATCGGCAAAGGTCGTCATCCAAGCTTCTGGATCAGGAAGAACTTCAGGTTCGAGTTTCTTTTTGCGTGCCATCAGAAACTCTTCATGGGCGGGGCAACTGCAGGGCGTTGCGGCGGTGTTAAGGTTCCACCTGTTTTAATACTGCCTTCCTTGACAGTCACGGGTCTAAATTTCAATACCACTTCAACTCTTCGGCTTAGCGCAGGCTGATTGGCAATGGGGTGTTTATCTCCCATGCCCGCTGCAACCATGCGTCCGTTTGCAACACCGCGTTGTGCCATCGCATGAAAAAAGCTCATCGCGCGAGCCGCCGATAATTCCCAATTTGAAGGAAATAATGAGCCGCGCACAGGTGTATCGTCCGTATGCCCTTCAATGCGAACTTCAATGACCTCAGGACGCCGAAAAACTTGCGCTAATCTATCCATCAGAGGGTACATATTGGGTGTAATATCAACATGCCCTGTCGAAAAGATAATATTTTCAGGAAAACGCACACGCACGGTACGTTGATCCAAAGGTAACACATGAATCGCATCACCTAATCCCAGTTCTCGGGCTACGTCTGTCAACTCTTTGGCGGTTCGCTTGGGTGCGCGGCTGCCATCAACAATATCACGGGCTGGCATGGATGGACCTTTGCCTTCAGTTAAGTTTGCGCCTTTGGGTAAAGGACTAAATGTGCCTGCCAAAGAGCCAAGAGCAGCAAGTCGCCGCTCATCAACAATCACAGCAATGGATGTCAGCAAAATAAAGAAAGCCAACATTTGCATCATTAACTCAAGAAACAAAGCTGCACCAGGGTCAGAAGGTGGGGGAATGGGGTCAGGTTTTTTTTGACGCTTTGCCATAACTTATCTTACTCAAATGATGATGCGCGGTCTTTAGGCGGTAAATAACCCAATAACTTCTGCTCCATCACCCTTGGATTCTCACCAGCGACCAACGATTGAATGCCCGTTAAAATGATTTCATGCACCAAAAGCTCTTCTTTGCTGCGTGTTTTAAGCTTGGAGGCCATGGGTAAGAAGATAATATTTGCCATCAGCGCACCATAAAAAGTCGTCAGCAAAGCAACTGCCATCGAAGGACCAATGGATGAGGGGTCTTCCATGTTGGATAACATAAGAACCAAACCAACCAATGTCCCAATCATGCCCATGGATGGTGCAAATGTGCCTAATGCCGTCATCATATCAGCACCACGCAAGTGACGTTCGCCCAATTTATCCATTTCCATGTATAAAATATTTTCAATTTCACTGGGTTCTTGCCCATCAATCGCCATCTGCAAGCCTTTGGACATAAAATCATGCTCAATATCACCAACTTTACTTTCCAAAGCCAAAATGCCTTCTTTGCGTACAATTTGTGCCAATTCGACGAGTTCACTCACTACATCCCCACCACTGGTGACTTTCGTTAAAATTGTTTTGAGTATCACTTTGATGACACCAATGGCGTTAGCTAAAGGATAAGCGACTAAAAACACGCCTGCTGTCCCACCGACAACAATGGCAATCGAGTTGATGTCAATAAAACCTGGAACAGCATCGCCAATGGCAAATAAAACCAACCCAAATGCAACGATGATACCTATAATTGTAGCAATATCCACGGTGTCGCCTCCTCAGAATACATTCAAATGAATGATGGTATATCGGGTTAGCGAGAAGCATGCCAAGCTGAACATCGCATGCTTTGTGGCTTTGGATTTCAAAAGATTTAATCTTTAAGCACCATGAATCTGAGCGGTTCATGGCTAGTCTGGGTTAAGAGGGTGGGTGGTGCAGATTTTGATCGGTACGGTATAAAAATGCCAATAGTTCTGCGACCAACTGGTAGGCTTCTTCAGGGATTTCTTGTCCAACAGGCAGCTGAGCTAATAATGTGGCAAGTTGTTCATCATGATGGATATGCACATCATGTTCACGCGCCAAAGCAAGAATAGATTTGGCAATTTCACCAACCCCTGCGGCTAAAACACGTGGTGCTCCCCCCGCATCATGATCATAACCCAACGCCACAGCGGCTTGTTGTATATTATAAGTGCTGTTCATATCACCTTATGTATCGGCAATCTTACTACAGAGCTTAAACCCAAGAGCTGACTGGCAACGAAGATGCTTTCTTGGTCTATCTTCCCTCTAGGGTAATCGCATGAAAACATTTCGTGTTGTACGCACTTATTTACAGCGCCTTGTGCTAGGCTGTCATGTTGAGTTTGCCTACATATTGCGTGGTAATGATATTGTTTTATGCTTTGCGCTTTTTACTTTTTTTACCTTTACCTTGTAGCCAAGTATCATGTTCAGCAACCAGTGATTTTAAATCTTGGGCAGCTTGTTCAGGGGCAGTGGTGATTTCAGTGTAAGTGCTTTTACCAACGGCAATGATATTGATGGGTTTGCCGATAAAGTCTTCAATGGCTTGGAGCAAGTCTTTTTCTTCTTCACAGCAGTAAGAAATGGCATCGCCTTTATTGATGCCACGCCCTGTTCGACCGACACGGTGCACATAATTTTCAACTTTATCGGGTAAGTCATAATTAATGACATAATCAATGTCTGCAACATCAATGCCACGCGCGCTGACATCAGTGGCAACCAATACACGGCAATCACCATTACGAAATGCTTGCATCACTTCAGTGCGTTGTTGTTGGTCTTTATCACCATGAATATTTTGACTTTCTATGCCTGCTTTGTGCATGGCTTTAACGACACGTTCAGCGCGAATTTTGGTGCGCACAAAAACAATCACTTTGTTTGCTGAATGCTCTTGAAGAAAGCGTGATAAAAAGAAGCGTTTATCATCCAAGTCAACAAAGATGACTGCATGGCTTACATTTTTGGCAACGCGGTCTTTGGGTGAGACTTGGATACGAATCGCTTCGCTTTTAACTTGGGAATAAGCCAGTTTTTTGATATGATCATTGATGGTTGCTGAGAAAAACAAGGTTTGATGGCGACGTTTGAGCATTTTTTTGATGTATTTGATGTCTTCAATGAAACCCAAGTCCAACATGTGATCAGCTTCGTCTAAAATAAGTGTGCTGACACGTTCGAGATTAATCACTTCTTGATGGATAAGATCAAACATGCGACCAGGTGTTGCAATTAACACATCAATACCATCTTGAATGCTATTGATTTGCTGTGTTTGTTCAATGCCACCATGCAGGGTAAATGTTTTTACTTTGGTGTGTTTGGCGATACTTTGAAAGACATGACCAATTTGTAAGGCCAGCTCGCGCGTAGGCACTAAAACCACGCATTTGATGCCGTAAGCGCGTTTACTGGTTTTAAAACGATGGATTTTATCAATGATAGGAATCGCAAAGGCGGCGGTTTTTCCTGTCCCTGTTTGGGCGATTGCCAGCACATCTTCACCATCAAGAATAGAGGGGATGGCTTTGAATTGGATGTCAGTAGGGCGCTTGAAACCTAACTTGGCGAGATTGTTTTTGATTTCATTGGAAATATAATATTGTTCAAACTTCATGTTGTGCTCTCTTTTTGCGTGTTTTGGTGAAAGGAAGTGCTGCTCAACGCATGATTTGTCATTCTGCATATAAAACAAGCGGATTCAAGGCAAGGATTGTAAGCAATAATACGATGATGGCTAATATTTTATCGTAGAAACTGCTTGTTTTACATGCGAAATCGCACACTAGGGGGTGTTTATCGCTTCTTTTTCTTGATATGTTGCTTTTCATTTTGATGTAACTGGCTAAGGTTCTGCATGGGTGTTCTTCTTATCTTTACAATGACTTATAGGAAAGTAATGGAGAAACTTTAGCCCATTTTGTTGAAGTATAATAATCACTCTTCAGCATGATGTAAAACAACATGTAACGGTTCAGATTGTTTCTGATTTATTCGAGGACAAGGCGAAAAAGCACAGCTTACGACTGTAAGCGAGCATTTTTTAACGCCGCCATCGGGCAAATCAGAGGTCAGATGAATCGTTATGTATATGTATGCAATGATGGTGCAATGAAAGAAGGAGTAGGTATGTTGATAGCTTGTGCGACGATTGGTTTAGGTTTTGTGCTGCTGGTGTGGAGTGCGGATCGTTTTGTTGCGGGTGCTTCGGGTTTGGCGAAGAACTTTCAGGTTCCGCCGCTGGTGATTGGGTTAACAATTGTCAGCCTTTGCACATCGTTGCCTGAAATGTTGGTGGCAGCGTTGGCAGCCATGGATGGTAATAACAATTTGGGTATTGGTAATGCTATTGGTTCAAACATTGCCAATATTGGTTTGGTTTTGGGGCTTACGGCATTGGTTGCACCTTTGGTGGTGCGTTCAACACTATTAAAGCGTGAAATACCTGTGCTTTTCTTGATTATGTTCTTGGTTTTGGCTTTGATGTGGGATGGTAACTTGAGCCGCTTTGATGGTGTGATTTTATTGCTGAGTTTGGCTGCTCTGGTCTACTGGTTATTTCGTTTGGGCATGCGAGAGCGTGATGCGTTGATGGAAGCAGAATTTGCTCAAAGCATACCTGAAAACATGAATACGAAGTCTTCGGTGATGTGGTTGCTGGTGGGTTTGGTGGTATTATTGTTGAGCTCACGTATGGTCGTGTGGGGCGCTGTTGAAGTGGCGACCCTATTTGGGGTGAGTGATTTAATCATTGGTTTGACCATTGTTGCGATTGGCACAAGTTTGCCTGAATTGGTGGCTTCGGTGGTGAGTGTGTTGAAAAATGAAGCTGATTTAGCGATTGGTAATATTGTAGGCTCGAATATGTTTAATATGTTAGCAGTTTTGAGTATGCCGGCTTTAATTGCCCCAGGTAATTTTGATGAAGCGACATTATCGCGTGATTTTTTAGTGATGCTGGCTTTTTCTCTTGCACTATTGGTGATGGCATATGGCTTTAAGAAGGTTGGACGGATTACGCGAATGGAAGGCTCGTTGTTGTTATCAAGTTTCATGGCTTATTTGTATGTGTTGTATTTACAAGCTTAAAGGGAAGGGGTTTAGATAAGTGGAAGAACGCATCGTGGCTTTAGAAACCAAAAGTGCATACCAAGAGCACTTGCTTCAATCACTCAATGAAGTGATTATTGAGCAACAACAACAGCTTGAGCACTTAACGAAAATGATGACGCAGATGACAGCCTATGTGCATGATTTAGGCGAGCAATCAGGCGAAGTAAGCGAAGATTGTCCGCCGCCGCATTATTAATGTATCATCATGCTCAAATACGTTTATCGGGCATCCATGATTCACGATATAACCAAATTAAATCATAAGTTTATCAGCAATTGTCTAAGCATAATCTTGGACAAGCCTATTAAAATGTCACTGCTCTCCTGAATTTCAAAAGAGCCACATATTTGTCATCCCGAACGCAGTTGAGGGCGCTTGAATAGCAAAATGTGTAGGCAAGCTCAACATGACAGTGAGCGTAATGCGCTGTAAATAGGTGCGTAAAACACGGGGTGTTTTAATGCGATTGCCCTCAAGCATAACATTGAAAGTGTTGTGCATTGCTTGGGCTCTTATAGTATGCGCACGACTTCAAGTTTAGGAGGAAGTCCGTGTCTTCATTAACCCCATTATCTGGAAACCCCATTGTAGAATCATACACATTTGATGATGTATTACTGGTGCCGCAAGCAAGCAATGTTTTGCCAAAAACAGTATCTACAACCGCACGATTCACCAATAAAATCACCTTAAATATCCCTGTTGTTTCTGCGGCTATGGATACAGTAACTGAATCGCGTACGGCGATTGCTTTGGCACAAGAAGGTGGCATTGGTGTTATTCATAAGAATTTAACAGTCGAACAGCAAGCCAATGAAGTGCGCCGTGTTAAGCGTTATGAAGCTGGTGTGGTGCAAGACCCTATGACGGTTACAGAAAATATGACCTTAGAACAAGTGCGTCACTTAGCCGCAGATTGTGGTTTCTCTGGGTTTCCTGTGGTTGATGATCGCGGTAAGTTAAGTGGTATTATTACCAATCGTGATATTCGTTTTGAAAAAGATGGTCGCAAACGCGTGTTGGACATGATGACGGCTCAAGATCGCTTGATTACCATTACCTCAGGCACTGATATTGAGGTGTGCAAACGTTTATTTTGTGAACATAGGATTGAAAAGCTGCCTGTAGTGAATGATCAAGGTGTGTTGTGTGGCATGGTTACTGTGCGCGACATTGAAAAAGCATCGGCACACCCTCATGCTGTGCGTGATGACTACGGACGTTTGTTAACTGCGGCGGCAATGGGTGTTGGTGAGAGTGAGTTATTGCGTTTTGAAGCGTTGTATAAAGCGGGCGTGGATGCCGTGATTGTCGATACGGCACATGGTCACTCTCAAGGTGTGGTGAATCAAATTCGCGAATTAAAACAACAATATGGCGATGATGTGCAGATTGTTGGGGGTAATATTGCGACTGCCGAAGCCACCAAGGCATTGATTGATGCAGGTGCGGATGCTGTGAAAGTGGGTATTGGTCCTGGTTCGATTTGTACAACACGTATGGTCGCTGGTGTGGGTGTGCCTCAATTATCGGCGATTATGGCATGTGCTCAAGCTGCAAAAGATGCTGGTGTACCCATTATTGGAGATGGTGGCATTAAATTTTCGGGTGACTTTGCCAAAGCTATGGCGGCAGGTGCGAATACATGCATGTTTGGTTCGATGTTTGCAGGGACAGATGAAGCGCCTGGCGAAAAGATTTTATTTCAAGGACGTACTTATAAGTCATATCGAGGTATGGGTTCGATTGGTGCGATGGAGTTGGGTAGTAAGGATCGTTATTTTCAAGGTGATGTGGATGAGGCAATGAAATTGGTGCCTGAAGGTGTTGAAGGACGCGTGGGTTATAAAGGTCCTCTTGGTGATACCTTGCATCAGTTGGTGGGTGGTTTAAGAGCATCGATGGGTTATGTTGGTGCGGCAACGATTGAAGATATGCATCAAGGGGCGAAATTTGTGCGTATTACAGGTGCAGGTTTGCGTGAGTCGCATGTGCATGATGTCACCATCACTAAAGAAGCACCCAACTACAGAATGGAGTCTTAAGCGAATCATGACTGATAATATTGATAAGATTCTCATTCTTGATTTTGGCTCACAATATACCCAATTGATTGCCAGACGCGTGCGTGAAGCGGAAGTTTTTAGTGAAATTCACCCTTGGGACATGTGTGAAGCGGATATTCGCGCTTTTCAGCCTACGGGAATTATTCTTTCGGGCGGTCCAAACTCGGTGTATGAAGACGAAACACCCACAGCACCTGATTGTGTGTTTGACTTGGCAGTGCCTGTGTTGGGTATTTGTTATGGTATGCAAACGATGGCAGCGCAATTGGGCGGTAAGGTTGAAACGGGCGGAAAACGTGAGTTTGGTTATGCACATATCAAACCCAATACAGATTCATTATTGTTGTCTGATTTGAGCGATACTCAAGATGCTGGGCTTGATGTTTGGATGAGTCATGGCGATAAGGTGACTGGGTTGCCCGATGGTTTTGAAGTGTTATGCAGTAATGATGCAACACCCATTGCAGGCATGGCCGATGAAACACGTCATTTTTATGCGTTACAATTTCATCCTGAAGTCACACACACCACACAAGGCACGGCGATATTGTCGCGCTTTGTACATGATATTTGTGGCTGTAAACGTGATTGGAATATGCCCAACTATATTGATGAGGTGGTGGCGGAAATTCGTCAGCAGGTGGGTGATGAAGATGTCATTCTTGGCTTGTCTGGTGGTGTGGATTCTTCGGTGGCAGCGGCTTTGTTGCAGCGAGCGATTGGCAATCAGTTGACGTGCATTTTTGTGGATAATGGTTTACTTCGTTTGCATGAAAGCGAGCAAGTAATGGCTATGTTTGCGGGCAACTTGGGGGTCAATGTTGAGCGAATTGATGCTTCGGAGGTGTTTTTGGGGCATTTGGCAGGGGTTACTGACCCTGAAGCCAAGCGTAAAATCATTGGGCGCGAGTTTGTTGAGGTTTTTCAAAATGTTGCGGCGCGCATGCCTAAAGCAAAATGGTTGGCGCAAGGCACGATTTACCCTGATGTGATTGAGTCTGCAGGTGGTAAAAACAAAAAAGCACACACCATTAAAAGCCATCATAATGTAGGCGGTCTTCCAGATACACTGCACTTGAAGCTGCTCGAACCTTTACGCGAATTGTTTAAAGATGAAGTGCGCGAATTGGGTGTGGCTTTGGGTTTGCCGCGTGAAATGGTCTATCGTCATCCTTTTCCAGGCCCTGG
>CAZWPS010000032.1:0-11505 GCA_964635775.1 uncultured Zetaproteobacteria bacterium
CATCATGATAGAAGACCCTTGAAGCGTTAACATGTGTTTGCCAGCAGCAGCGGTAAAGGTAAGGAACCCCCCTGTTTTTAGCTGACCGATTTCTTTGTCACCCAAAGAAATATTAGGATAATTCCCTGATTGCATAAATGCAGATGGTCTATAAAGATAAACCTGAGCGAAGCTGTCCGTTGCCTTTTCTAGTCCGCTAAATTTTTCGCCCCCAGCAGCACAGCCATTCAGCAGAGCTAAAGCTGCAATTATAAACAAACTACGTAATATCATTTTTATTATCTCCATTTTTTGTTAGAAAAGTGTGTTGAGTTAATATTGCGTCAACCAGCACTACTTTGAAGTGCAAGCTTAATATTGGGGGGGGGGGAGTCAAGCTCCATATCGCATGTAAGTATACAGATAGGGGCGTGATGTTCATAAAAAAAGCCTGCAAACACGAGGTTTACAGGCTTTTATCACACTACTATATGGTACCGAGAGCCGGAGTCGAACCGGCACGGACGTGAGTCCGAGGGATTTTAAGTCCCTTGTGTCTACCAGTTTCACCATCCCGGCATGCATTACATCTATACCCATCAGCAATATGCTGAGAATAACTGGAGGCAGGGGCGAGAATCGAACTCGCGAATAAGGGATTTGCAATCCCCCGCCGTACCACTGAGCCACCCTGCCATACAAAAAACGTTCTTATCATAAAAAAAGGGAGCTTGAGTCCAAAAGACAATCAAGACTCCCTTTATGATATGGAGCGGGTAACCAGGCTCGAACTGGTTACCTCGACCTTGGCAAGGTCGCGCTCTACCAAATGAGCTATACCCGCGTTGAACGAGGCGAAATGTAGCGGCGTGTTAAAAAGGGTCAAGCATTTATTTTCATTCATCTCTTGTAAAACAACACAAGCCCCTTAAATCGCTTTAAAACATGGCTTTGTGCCTTGTAAACCTTCAATACAGAAACCGTTAATTTGGCGTTCATCTAGGGGAAGCCCGAAAAATATTCGTTCAATGGCAAGATATGGAAAAGCACAGGTTTGGCGAAACAACCATGTTTTCCGAGGTTACTCTAGGATAATCGTATTAAAACTGCACCGACAACTTGAGTTTAAATCACATGTTTGTCATCCCAAACGCCGTTGAGGCATCTTGCATGATAAGGTGTGTAAGCAGGCTTGCTAGTCTATCGATTATCCATAATAATGCGCCAATCTGAATAAAAATATATATTGATGAGAAGCCTTGATGCCTCAACCAACCATACACATTTTACCCACCCACATTGCCAATCAAATTGCTGCTGGAGAAGTGGTCGAGCGTCCTGCATCGGCGGTCAAAGAGCTGGTGGAAAACAGCATTGATGCTGGTGCAACGCAAATTCATATACGCATTCAAAAAGCAGGCAAAAAACGCATCGAAATTGAAGATAATGGCTGTGGTATGTCAGAAATTGATGCGAAAACTTCTTTGCAGCGTCATGCCACAAGTAAAATTGAAACATCTGCAGATTTACACTGCATTGCTTCGCATGGTTTTCGCGGCGAAGCACTGCCTTCGATTGCTTCGGTATCACGTTTTCGCATGTTTACTTGTGCTAAAAATAGTCAAGAAGGCATTGAAGTGCGCGTTGAGGGTGGTTTAGACACCACAACACGCCCCGCAGCACCCAGACAAGGCACAAAAATTGAAATTCTTGATTTATTTTTAAATACGCCCGCACGTTTACGATTTATGCGCACAGATAAAACCGAAGCCGCAGCGATTGTAGAAGTGGTGCGGGCATTGGCTTTAGCCCAGCCTCATATTGCCATCACATTAGAGCTCGATGGACGAAAACGCTTGGATTTTGCTGTGCAGAGCGAAAAAGAGCGTGTGTTTACAATTTTAGGCAAAGACTTTGCTGACAATCATCTACAACAAAGCATCGAACATGATCATATCTTGGTGTCTGCCTTCCTTGGCTTGCCTACATTTCATCACAGAGACAGTACACGCATGATGTTTTTAATGAACGGACGCGTGATTCGTGATAAACAATTGATTGCTGCATTAAGGGCAGGTTATCGAGATGTGATGTTTCATGACCGTTACCCTGTGGCAGTGATTCGCCTTGAAATTGATCCTGCTGATGTGGATGTTAATGTTCATCCTGCAAAACGTGAAGTTCGCTTTAAATCACCACAAGCTGTGTTTTCCGCGATTGTTGCTTGTGTTCGTGTAGGTATTGAGCGCATGGGGCAAAGTGTTTCTTCAACCACCACTGCCCAAGCCTTACAATCCATGCAACCCACACCAAACCACACACCATCGCAATCGCCAATCAAATATCAGCATCAAACACCTCTCCCAGCTCAGTTGGCTTCTGCTCATCAAGGCGGTTATACCCGCTCAACATCACAGCCACCAAGCATGCCGCAAGATGTGCAGCGTTTATTGTTTTCAACGGGTGAAGTAGGGGAGCCATCGTCAACTTATCAAGTGGATGCTGATCTCGATCTAGGACAACCTTTAGCACAGTTGCATCAATGTTATGTGTTGGCACAAACCATGTCTGGTGTGGTTTTGGTTGATCAACATGCCGCCCACGAACGCATACGTTATGAAAAGCTTAAAACACAACTTACAGGTGGTGATATTGTTGCTCAAATGTTGCTCACGCCCGAAATCCTTACCGTCGATGCGACCATCATCGCTTGGTTAGCCGATCATTCAGATGCTTTAGAGGTTTTTGGTGTGCAGCTTGATTTAATTGATGAAGAAAACGTGCACATTCAAAGTGTTCCAGCAATGTTGAGCAAAGAGTCACCTGTTGCTTTGGTTGAAGAGCTGATTGACTCATGTATGTTGATTGGTGTTCAAAGTGAGGCCGACCAAACAGGCTTAGGACGTATTTTAGAACGCTGGCTGGGTAATAGAGCATGTAAAAGTGCCATTAAAGCAGGGCATGATTTATCGCATGAAGAACAAGGTCACTTATTGCGAGAAATGGAAAAAACCCCAAATATTGCACAATGTAACCATGGGCGACCGACTTATGTGAAGTTATCTTTGCATGATTTAGATCGTTTGTTTGGGCGTAAGGAGTAGTCATGCGTAAAAAAGAATGCAATTTGAACGAGACTTGGGCACAACAGGTGATGAGTTGGGAGTATTCAGCGGCAGCCACGCCTGATTTAAATGCTGTACCCATTCAACCTTTTCCTGCATCGCTGCACGAGCAAGGTGAAACCCGTGTGATTAGCTTGGATTTATCCCAAGCACTTGAAACGCCTTATTTAGCCACATCACCCAATTTATTAGCCAATTATATTCGCATTTGTGCAGGTGAAGCCATTAAAACGGTCGTCTCTGCCACATCTGAAGTGTTTTTTGTTATGCGCGGAGCAGGGCGAACAGAAACTGAATCAGGGCATATCACTTGGCAACAAGGGGATGTCTTTACCTTGCCAAGCAATCAAGGTGTACAACACTTTGCCGATGAAGACACTGCCTTATACTGGACGCACGATGCCCCTTTACTGCAATATTTGGGCGTTTCCCCCTCTAAACCGCAGTTTAAACCCGCTTTTTACAGCCAACAATATATAATGAATACCGTGGCAGACTTGCGCCAAGTCGCGATTCAAGAAAAACGTAATCGTGTGGGCATTATTTTGGGTAATACGGCGCATAGCAAAACAAAAACCATGACACATACCATGTGGTCATTGTTTAACTTATTACCTAAAGGAAGCATGCAACGCGCACATCGGCATAATTCTGTTGCCCTTGATTTGGCAGTGTTTGCTGATGAAAATACTTACACATTATTGGGAGAAAGGGTGAATGAATCAGGTGATATTATCGACCCTGTGAAAGTGATGTGGCAAAGCAATACCGTCTTTGTGACACCGCCAGGCTGGTGGCACTCCCATCATAACGAATCGAATCATGATGCTTATGTGTTTCCAGTGCAAGATGCTGGATTACATAGCTATATGCGCACGCTGGACATTCAGTTTGTGTGATGGAGGCGTTTGCCAGTCAGCACAAAAACCCAATACGAACACCTTTTTAATCCGTACTTTCTAAGGTTAACTGACCATTTTTAATGGCTAAGTTTGTGTGCCGATCTTGCGCCAGTTGTTGTACAGCAGATAAGGCAGATTGCAGACGTTTTCCAGTTAAAGGTATGGGCTGAAAATGACGACGGAAGTTGTTGGTATCAATCGGGGTGAGTTGCAAAGCAACAACACCTTTTCGATTGAGTACCACATTCGCAATACCGCCAAATTGACTTCGGTTACTGTATGAACCAAACACATAATTACCCAAACTATAAAGAATCAATCCATGTTTATAGCGTTCTATGCCCTGCATGATATGCGGATGATGACCAATGACCAATGCTGCGCCTTCATCAATGGCAACGCGCCCTAAGTGAGTCTGATAAGCACGCAATTTGGTTGTTCCTTCACGCCCCCAATGAAAAGACACTACAATACTATCAACTTGACCATGTAAACGTTGAATATCTTGGCGTATGGTGTGTTCATAACCAAATACTGTACCTGCTTTATTCCAGTCTGCCCAAAATTCTTCAGGGTAGGTCAAGGAATAACCTAAAAATGCAACCTTAAAACCACTTTTTTCAAAAATATATGGTTTTCGCGCTTCTTCAAGGTTGTTTCCTGCGCCAATATAGGCAATTTTTTCGCTATTTAACGCTTGTATGGTGTCATTTAAACCAATAATGCCATAATCAATGGTATGGTTATTAGCTAAAGTAACCACATTAAAACCAGCAGCCTTTAATGCTGGAGCAACATGACGGGCAGGTGAGCGAAATACATATTTTTTGTCTCGATTCGCTGTGCCCCGGGATGTTAATGGACCTTCCAAGTTGCCAATAATAACATCAGAATCTTGAAATAAATGTTTGGTTTTGCTAAAAGGATAATCATAACCACGCTTTTGCATGATAGGGGCAGATGTGCCTGCCATAAAAATATCACCCACGGCTGAAATACGAATACTTTCAACTTTTTTATCGATGATAGTAGGGGGGGAGAGTGAAACTTTTTCTGGTAATATGACTTCACTTTTAGGTGCGGGCTGAGGTGAGCTGACACATGCTGAAAGTAGGCAGAGTAGGGGGATGTAATAGATGATATATCGCATAAGTTTTCCTTTTTTTAACGTAATAAACCAATCAAACATACCACGATTAAGGCGGCACCAATACATTGTCTAAAAAATACTGCATCACCAGAAATTAATTGTTGATGTAGTTTTAGCCCAACAACATGCCCAATGGCAGCGCAAGGCAGCAGCCATACATGACTCAACCACCAAAACTCAACATCGACCGCCACAAATACCGATAGTTTAATGCTAACCAAAACAAACCAAAGGATAAACAAGGTATTGCGTAAGTTTTCTTTGGCAACCCTATGCAAGGCAACAGCGACAATCAATGGCGCACCAATCAGCGATGCACCAGCAACATAAGCACCAATAATCAATAATAACGCATCAAAAGCACGGCTTTGGCTTTTGATTTGGTAATTAAACAAATAACAAGCACCATAAAACAAGGTAATCCAATACACAAAAATGACCATCCAGCCTGCAGGTAAGGTCAGTAAACCAAAGACACCAGCAAGTTGCGGCAACAACATGATTATAAATGCTTTTTTAAGGAAAGACCAATCCACATCACCAAAGCGTGTGCCCACGGTAAGGGCGCTAAAAAAGAGTAAATGAATGCCAATCAATGGCAACCAAATTAAAGGGTTGTCGATGACCAACAATAATAAAGGTAAGCCCAAAGCTGCGCCACCAAATCCCAAGCCTGAACGAACAAAACCTGTCCATACAAAGATGAAAGCTGTTGCGATATATTGCCATAACTCTAAATCATTCATGGTGGCGAAGTATAAGCAAGCACTTCAAAAACGCGATATTGATTGTTGCTAGGCACGTTGTTCGGCAGATGCTGATGCAGATTACCAACCCGATATGGTTACAATCTAATGTCGCATAATATATATTATGTAACATTATGTCGCGGTAAAATTGGGATGTTTGGGTTGTGGATTGGCGTTGTTTGCATATCGTGCAATGATGCTGCTCTGATCATGCAATTCATGATTCACGATCAAACCAAGTATGTACAGGCGCTCGCTGTAAATCTTCGGCGCGATCCAGGTCAAAAGAGATATCAAGCAGCTCGACTTGATGCTGATATTGTTTACAAATATGCAACGTTTGCTCAAGAACATGTTCAGAGCCCCATGTTATACCTTCAAAAATGTAATCAAGTGATTGTTTAATAACGATTAAATCATATCCGCCATCTTCAACAGGTCCGATAAGTATATCAGCGCCTTGCGACTGCGTAATAGCTTGTTGATAACGCGTCAGAGGAATATGCGGCGAATCAGTGCCTAAAAACATCAGCTTTTGTACGTTGTTTTCAATCAGTGATTGATGCATAAGGTGCTTTAAACGCTCACCAAGATTGCCATCACCCTGAAAACACAAGTTAAAGTGATACTTTAACTTCATTTTAGCGAAAAATGGATGTGAAACATCGTCCACAGCCAGCCATACATCGTCAAAAATAAGCGTTGTTTTACGCAACACCGTTTCAGTCATTTGCTGGTGTATTTTCGCGGCCTCTACGTCACTATATGCAGGCATTAAACGTGTTTTTACCCGCCCTGCAATGGGTGCTTTACATAGAATAATCACTTGCATCAACGTGCCTCACGGTACAATTTGGCTAACTTCGTTGGCGAAACACCAATCCAGTATAAAAAGCGTATTTTCCACATCAAATAGACCGTTTTTAAGACGCCATATTGCTCCCAACGACGACTAGAAGTCACAACTTTATCCTTCAAACAAGCTACTTTACCTACTTTCTTCAAACGCTTAGATAGTTCAACATCTTCCATGAGTGCTATGTCTGCATAACCACCAAGTTGTCTAAAAATATCTTGGCGTACAAACATAGCTTGGTCACCTGTGCTAACTTTGCTAACCCTTGACCTTATATTGATAAAAAAGCTTATAATACAGTGACTTAAGACTCTTTTAGAAAGTAAAACATTAAGCCTGCCTGAGTTAAATCCTTCTGTATAAGATTTTCTTATACTTGATAAATTGGATTGACTTATTGATGTATCTATATGTAAAAAAAGGAAAATATCACCTTTAGCATGGTTTGCGCCAGTATTCATTTGTTTGGCGCGTCCAGCCCCTGATGTTAAGCATAAAAAACCAGCTTCTTGAATCATATGCCTGCTTTTATCCGTTGAGCCACCATCGACAAAGATAATTTCAACCTCAACAAGCTGAAGCAACATCGGCAAAGCAGCGGACAAAGCTTTCTCTTCATTAAAAACAGGCACAATAATGGATATGCTGGGCTGTGTGTTTGTAGGAATCACAATACACTCACCCATTACAAACGCATCCAAGCAGAGCAAACCAGTATTTTTCTAAACATCTTGTACCTGAATCGCTGTCCAACCACTCCCCTCTTCCCGAAAATTAGTGATTTGCCCTTGCCAAGCCCTTCCCGCCAGCCCAATAAGCTGCTGACCATGCATATAAAGACGCACATCGAATTTAAATGTCTCATGATTAATTTCAATCTGGCTGGGCGGCACCATTTTTTGCAAGACCGTACTTTGCATGTCCATTTGAGCAAAACGCTTGCGCGTAATCGACTTACCCATCAAAACACCTTTCCCCCCGTGTCTTGCTGCTGGTTTAAAGACCCATGATTTACGTGTGCGCCATGCTTGTTCAGCCTGATATTCTGCCAATAAATGTGTTTCAGGGACAATATGACGAATAAAATCAATCTGTTCTGCACTGATGATTGTTTCCAAAAAACCATCTCGCCACCAATCAACCATGCGACTTTTATCACCAATCAAGGCAAAACTGCGCGGAAAAGGGTTTAAATCAAGCGTGTTTTGCATAAAAGCATGGCGAATCGGCAACATGTTTGCATCATTCAAGTAAAAATCAGTATGTCGATTATAAATGGCATCAACCTTCATACCATGAAGATACAATATATCACCTTGAAGCTGAAAATCTTCAGGACTGCCCAAGCTAACTTGCCGTCCTTGTTCTTGTAATAGCTTGGCATAAGCTTGCATTTCAGGATACATATATTGGCTTGTGATATCCTCGTCCATAATCGCAATATGCTGCCATGTTTGAGGAAACATACTGGTCACTCTTGTTTGCAGATTATGGGGCATTTCCTCATGTTGACATTGGGGAATCCACCCATCGTTAACATCAAATAAGCCACCTGCATTATTATTAATTTCGATAAGCTGCGGTCCATCTTCTGTTAAATGAAAGTCATAACCCATGAGCATAGAAGCTATTTTCGGGTTCTTTTTTGCTGTTTCAGGTAATTTCGATAAACATTGTTCAATATAAGCAGCATTTTTTTCCAACTGATTAATACAACGCGCAAACTTCAACATGGTTTGAAAATCATCATTACGAATTGGAACTGGGGTTAGAGTAGCTAAAGTCATGCGCCCTACTCTACCCAATTCTTCGCTTGCTGCTAATATTGGGGACATGGACACCTTATCTTTAGCAAGCATGACTTTAAATCAACTACAAAGCAACATGAAAACATGGGGCTTGCCTGGCTTTCGTGCCAAGCAAGTCATGGATTGGCGCAACAAAGGTATTTTATCCTTAGCGGCAATGAAAAACATCCCCAACAGTGTTAAAGTAATACTTGAAGAGCATGTAAATATTGAATCTTTACAACTTGTTAGCAAGCAGAAGTCAAGTGATGGTACACGCAAATATTTATTTTCCTTAACGCGCCAGAATCAAACATCAAAGCACATTGAAAGCGTTTTGATTCCTGATTTGGCACGTGGTACGGTGTGTATATCTTCACAAGCAGGCTGTGTTTTAGATTGTCCTTTTTGCCATACGGGAACACAAAAATTTGAGGGCAACCTCACCCCTGCTGAAATCGTAGCGCAAGTTTTAGCAGTGAAGCATGATTTGTTGGAAGACCCTATGCCACAAGATTTACACAATCATGTAACCCATATTGTTTATATGGGTATGGGCGAGCCTTTGGCCAATGAAGATGCAGTATTTCAATCATTGCGTTTGCTAATGTCAGAAGAGTATTTACACCTCTCACGCCGCCGCATTACCCTATCAACTTCAGGTTTAGTGCCACAAATCAAACGCTTAGGCGAAGTTTACCCCGTTAATCTAGCCATTTCATTGCATACAGCAAACAATACATTGCGTAATCAATTGGTGCCGATTAATCAAAAACATGATTTAAACACACTTCGTCAGTGTTTAAATACTTATCCTTTGGCAAAGAAGCGGCACATTACGTTAGAATATGTGATGCTCAAAGATGTGAATGATAGAGAAGAAGATTTGCAGGCGTTGCTTCATTTTGTCAATCCAGAACGAGAACGTGTCAATTTGATTCGTTTTAATAGCTACCCTGGCAGCGAATTTACGGGAAGCAGCAGCCAAAGGGTGAATGAATTTGCAAAAGGCTTGATTTTACAAGGCATTCGTGCAACGGTGAGGCGGTCTCGGGGAGATGATATCATGGCCGCTTGCGGTCAACTTAAAACAGCAAAACAACAGCAGTAAGGGGAAATGTGTGCAGCAACGTGTAGGAATTATTGGGGGAAGTGGGCTTTACCATATTGAAGGCATTGAAATCATTGATGAACTAGACATTGACACGCCTTATGGGAAACCATCAGATACACTGACTTTAGCCAATATTCATGGTCAGGAAGTGGTCTTTTTACCGCGTCATGGCAAAACACACAGCATTCCGCCACATCAAATCAACTATCGCGCCAATATTTATGCCATGAAACTCGCTGGTGTCACGCAACTTATCTCTATTTCAGCCGTTGGCTCACTGCGCGAAGATATTGCCCCTGGCGATTTTGTATTGGTGAATCAATTTGTTGATCAAACCCGCGAACGTGCTTCTACATTTTTTGATGGGCCAGTGGTCGCTCATGTATCTATGGCTGACCCCGTATGTCATTGCTTGCAAGCACAATTATTACAAGCCTGCCAACAACAAGATATCAACACCCATGAAAACGGCACTTATTTAGTCATGCAAGGGCCGCAATTTTCAACCCGCGCTGAATCCCAGCTTTATCGTAATTGGGCTATGGATGTGATTGGTATGACCAATATGCCCGAAGCAAAATTAGCACGCGAAGCAGAAATTTGTTATGCTACGGTTGCCATGTGTACTGATTATGATTGCTGGCATGAAAGTGAAGGTGATGTTTCAGTGACTTCAGTGATTGAAGTGATGCACAGCAATGTGAGGCAAGCCAAAGCCATGCTCAAAGGTTTTTTTAAAGCACAACACAAAATAGCAACAACATGTAGTTGCCAACAAACACTGAACCACAGCATTTTTACCGACTTAAAAGCGCAAGATGATGATGCTTTACGCCCCATTTATGCACTTGTGGAGCGTTTGTTATGAAAAATATAGTGATAAGCACCCTTTTATTACTCTTGTTAATGGGTTGTCAAAGCAGCGCTAAAAAGGCACAGGATAAAAATGATATCATCAAACGTGCCGCTTTACATTACAGTTTGGGTATTGATGCTTTAAACAAGGGCTTTTTACCCAAAGCATTTGAAGAATTGTTATTATCAGATCAGATTTTACCCAAACAAGCCGACACACTTGACGCTCTTGCCCACGCTTGGCGGATTCGAGGCAACATCAAACAAGCTAAAAAATATTATGAGCAGGCCGTCGGTCAAAATGCTGGTCCTGCAACCCACAATAATTACGGCAGCTTGCTCATTGAACTTGGTGATTATCATTTGGCAATAAAACACCTTCATATTGCGTTAGAAGATCCACGTTATCGTAATCAAGCTTATGCTTTTACCAATCTTGGTGATGCCTTGTTGGGATTAGGCAAGTTTGAACAAGCTGTCGCGGCATATCGAAAAGCACATATGTTGGCACCAAACCAAACTTTCCCTCAACTACGCGAAGCATCCGCTTATGTTCAACACAACCGCCTTCATTATGCTCAAGCTTTATATGAAACGATTCTGCGCCAGCACCCCAGCAACCAACCCGCACTGACAGCGTTGATTCAATTATTAAATAATGAACAAAAGTCTCAAGCTTTAACACCTTTTATCAAAGCTTTTATCAAAGCAACAGCAAACACCTTGCAACAAGCATGGGCAAAAGATGAACTGGCACGTTTATCAACAACCAAGGATGGTCGCCATGAGTAATAAAGATAATTCAGAGGAACAGCTTTCAATCAACAAAGAAACATTGATTCTTGAACTTGGTGAAAAATTAAAAGCGGCACGAATTCAGCAAAAACGAAGTCATCAGGATGTGGTTGATGATCTCAAATTCAATCTATCTTTTCTTGAAGCTTTAGAAACTGGAAACTGGTCTGATATGCCTGGTGAAATTTATGCC
>CAZWPS010000033.1:0-7365 GCA_964635775.1 uncultured Zetaproteobacteria bacterium
CCTGTATGTTCTGAAAGTAGTTAAATACCCAACGTAGCGTTGGTTTTTTAATCAATTTCCCTGTTTGACGCGGGATACTCTGAATCAGATGTTAGCTCGACATATGAGCGAGGTTTTGCAGAAAAATACCGGCAAATAGAGTGCTAACAACCAGCATAGGACCATCACGATAAAGCATTTGACCTAATTTTTTAGTAAACTGACGCATATCAGACTCCTTGAATACCTTACGCTGAAAGTGCCAACAAACGTTTGTTTGCGATATCGTATCATCAATTATACGTTGTTCAGCACTTCCTTATAGGGCAAATCATAACAAGCCAATATGATACGAATGTGATGCTTATCATAAAATAAACTTAAATTTTATTTAATCTTTCTAGTCGTTTGGCTTCAACAGCGAGCAATGTATCAGCCTCTGCTGTCGCTTGAGTTGAGAGCTGTTGTGGGTTGTTGTGTAGGGCAAGACGTAAATCATGAATAGCCGCTAAAGCTTGTTCAGACATTGTTTCGCCTTCATCCAATTGTAGCATAGCTTGTTCTAAAGTGTTTAACGCATCTTCAATGATGGGTTGTTGTTTTTCTTGCTGGGCTGGCTGCTCAAATGCTTGTTTTCGTGCTTGCACACTGCTTTTTTGCTCAGTTTGTTGGCTAAATAAGGCTTGAAACTGACCTGAATCAGAAGCGTTTGTCGCTTTTTTGCGCTTGCTGATGTTTTTTGCTGAAGTGGATTGGATTTTCATGGTCATGTCACCTCAAAGGGGTGCAGCAGCCATCACTGCCCCAGTTTGATATTCTTTTAACTTATTGCGTAGGGTACGAATGCTGATGCCAAGTAGCTTGGCAGCTTCGGTGCGATTGCCTTGTACATGTTCTAGCGTTTGTTCAATCAAAGCACGCTCCATATGCCGAATGCTCATGCCTGCTTGAACAGCCAAAGCTTCTGGCTCAGGCTCGGCATTGGTTTGAGCTGAAATCATGCCAGTCAAACCTAAATGTTCAGCCTGAATATTGCCATCGAGGCACATTAAAAATGCGCGATGCATACAATTTTCCAATTCCCGAACATTACCTTCCCATGGATGTTGTTGCAGTCGTTGCAAACTTTCAGCACTAAGGCTGGGCACATCACGGTGATACATCTGAGCAAAGTGAGTTAAAAAATGATGGGCTAGAGGCTGAATATCCACCAAACGTGCACGTAAGGGAGGCAAAACGACGGTCACCACATTCAAACGATAGTATAAATCTTGGCGAAATTTTCCTTCACTCACACTTTGTTCAACATCGCGGTTGCTGGTGGCAATGATACGCACATCTACCTTAATAGGCTTGCTGCCACCTAACCGATCCACTTCGCCTTCTTGTAATACGCGCAGCAGTTTAGCTTGCAGATGCAGTGGCATTTCTGTAATTTCATCAAGGAGTAGTGTGCCTTGGTGCGCCAATTCGAACTTGCCTGCTCGTGCTTTATCAGCACCTGTAAAAGCACCCTTTTCATGTCCAAACAATTCAGATTCTAACATACCATCAGGAATGGCAGCACAGTTTAAGGCAATAAAAGCATTGTCTTTGCGTTGTGAACATTGATAAATATAGCGTGACATACGCTCTTTGCCCGTGCCCGATTCGCCAACAACAAATACCGATGCATTACTTGGCGCAACCAAAGCAACCTGATCCAGCAAACGACGGGTTGCAATATCTTCACTAATAAACACATCAGAGCCTTGTTGTTGTTGTTTGGCAACATCATGTAAAGCTGATTGATGCCCTGACTTGCGGATATAAATTTCTAAGACTTCGTTAGGGCAAGGTAAGGTTCGGTAATCCATAATGCCCATATCCATCAGTGTTTGGGCGCGTTCACTGTGTCCGTGTTCAGCTAAAACAACCACGCTGGCTTGAGGATATTGTTTAAAAATACGGTGTACTACACCTGTAATGGTCACATCATCCCAAAGGAAAAATAAGCGAAATGAAGCAATCATATGATCTTGTAACTGTATGACAGGTTCGATAGGCGTATCACGCATGAGTGTGCCTAGCTGAATTTGTAAATCAGCTAGTTGCGCAATAGGAAAGCCAACAATGGCAATGGGTTGCTTATCGTTCATCGATTTTCCTCCAGCAAGCGATCACCTTCGCGTTCGGCAAGCTCTAAAGCTGCCATGGATGCGTAAATACCAGCATCAGGGTCATACTTTAATTTTTCCAAGCGTTCTAAGGCTTGACTCCACTTGCCACTTTTGAGTTGGCAAATGCTATAGCGGTATTTCCAAGTGGCATTTTTTAATGATTTGGGTGTCTTTTCATACAAACGCTCAGCAGGTATAAAGTCATTACCCTTAAACAAAGCATTGGCTTCATTAAGCTGTGCTTGAAGAAGATCATCAACATCTTGTTTGGCATACATTCGCCATGCTCGGGCTGCAATATGCCAGCGCGATAGACGCTCCGAAGAACGCGCAACCACTTGCCAGTATTCAGCTTGCGCATCTGGTGCTATGTCTTCAGGTAAGACAAATTTCAAGGTGTGGGCTGCGGCTACGGCATCTTTGTTTTGTAGCTGCATACGGGCGACCAAAACCAACATTTCAGGGCGATAAAGCGTGTATTCATGTGTGTCCAACCAGCGCATGATATGAGATACGCCTTGTGGATCATTTTTATCATGCCATAAACGTGCGCGCTCAAGCATCACTTTTTCACCCCACACACTGCCATCGGCATAACCATAAAGCTGTTTAAGAATGGTCTCTGCTTGTTCATATTCCATGAGTAAGCGTAAACCATGCGCCACATCATAACGTAGCTTCGCGGCTTCATCGCTAGGCGGTCTGAAATTTGGGTATTTCTCCCATAAAGAGACAGCTTTAAGCCATTGTTTTTGTTTAATTAACTGCTTCATTTGCCGTTTGAAGGCAATGTCACCTTTTCTCTGGGCTTGTTTAGCAATGCGATGGTTTACAGATGATGAAGCTTGGGTAAATTGACGTAAGGCAGCTTCTGCAGCCCCCTTAGGTGCATGATTGTTATCATTCAATGCCACTTTTTCCCATAAACTTGCTTCGTGTAGAAATGCTTCATCTTCAATTTCAGAAAGTTGATTTTGGTTGGCAATACGTTTGAGGGCAATGATGACGGGTTTAATGGCCCTATATGTTTTTTTTGTTTGTGTTTGCAGCATCATTTTACGCATAAAAGCTTTACGCCCAACTACAGTATCGGCTTCCTTTAACGCAAGAAGACCGTATGCTTTTAGTATCTTTTCTCTGTTGGCACGAGGTGAAGCCGCTCGCAAATCAGCATCTAATAAGCGTATTGCTGCGGAGTGACGACCTTGTTTATACTGTTTGATAAACCTTTTAGCATGCTTCAAGGCTAATGTTTTTTCGTTTTGAATGTCTAATAATAAAATATAACGGGCATAAATACTTTCTTGTTGGGTAATCAGCTGAGGTTGTTGGCGCATAATATGTTTTAATGTGGTTAATGATGTTCGATAACGTTTTTCTTCATAATCAATTAAGGCAGTCCACATTTGCACTTCATACCCTTGTTTTGATTCACTCGGCACAAGTATAGCGTAGCGTAAAAAAGCATTACGTGATTCGCTGTAATTTTTGTTAAGAAAGTGAATTTTCCCCTGCATCATCCAACTTCCTTCAGTATCTTTATGATGCGGGAATCGTGCTTGCAGGTCTGTAATGGTAGTTTGCGCTTCTTCGAGGTTGTTTTGATTCCAGTATAGTGTGGCAATTTCCCAGCGCAACGCCGCTTCATTGGTGGTGTTAGGAAACTCTTTAAGCAAGGTTTCAATCGCTTGAACAGCAGCGCTCACATCTTCATAGTGCTGTGCTTTACTGATGAGACTTTCTGCTTGAACAATCAATTCAAATAAAATCTGCCGTTCATCATTTTGTAAGCCTGCGTTGGTAAGCAAGGTTTGTGCTGTTTGAATTGCTTGTACAGGATTACCATTATACAGATAAGTGCGCACAGCTTGCGCTTTTTCGCCCGCCGCATAAACGGAGGTAGAATAAAGTAGGCATATTAAAAAAAGGACTGTGCGCATCAGCATACAAGTGTTAACGCAAGAGTAATGCCGATTTTGTGTTGGCTTATTGCAAATCATTCATGATTCAGCATGGCTTGAGATATACCTTGCTATGTCAGAGGTGTGAGTTTTTTCTTTTTGATTTTCTCCACCAACGTTGTTCGGTTCATGGATAAAAACTTCGCAGCACGATTTTTATTCCAATTAAAACGCTCTAAAGCACTGGTCAGCAAATGGCTTTCAAATTCTTCCACAATGCCTTTAAAATCAATAGTATTATGCTCATCGACATTGATGCGATAACCTTGCACAGCACGTTCTGTAGAGTCTAACATGCGTGATGGTAAGTCTTCGACATCTATTTTGCCGCTGCGCTTCAATGTGGTGACGCGTTCAACAAGGTTTTGTAACTCACGCACATTTCCTGGCCAGCGATAACGTAACATGACTTCTGTAGCCGCATCAGTAATGCCAGAAATTTGACTGTTTTTGAGGTTGTTGAAGTTGTTTAGGAAATATTCTGCCAATATAATGACATCATCTCCGCGTTGGTACAGGGCGGGTAAAATCAGCGGAATAACATTCAGGCGGTAGTATAAATCCTGACGAAAACGCCCTTCATTGATTTCTTCTTCTAAATTACGGTGGGTGGCAGCAACCACGCGTACATCAACATGAATGCTTTGATGGCTACCCACAGGTTCAAAGCAACGCTCTTGCAAAACACGCAGCAATTTAACCTGTAATTTCGGGCTCATATCACCAATTTCATCTAAAAATATTGTGCCGCCATTTGCCACTTCAAATCGCCCAGCCCGTGCGCGAATCGCGCCTGTAAAAGCGCCTTTGACATGTCCGAAAAGTTCAGATTCTAAAAGTTCTTCAGGAATAGCGCCGCAGTTGATGGAAACAAAAGGTTTATCGGCGCGATTTCCTGATTGATGTAACATGTTTGCCAACACTTCTTTACCCGTACCAGATTCACCGTTGATTAACACGGTGCTATCTGAATCACCAAGCATGGTTGTGGTTTCACGAAGGCGCTTGATGACATCAGATTGACCAATCAAGCCACGCTGACTTTGTTCTGAGCGCAGTGTTTGTTTGAGTTTGGCATGCTCTTGTTGAAGCTTGCGTTTTTTAAGTAAGCCTTTAATACGAATCAATAATTCTTCGGGATCAAATGGTTTTTTCAAGAAGTCATCTGCACCTAAATCAATGGCTTCAACAACTGAAGATACTTGAGAATAACCCGTCATCAAAATAATACCCATATCAGGGTCACTTGCCTTAAAGGACTTAAGCAGATCGAGTCCGCTACCGTCAGGCAACCGAATATCAAGCACCGCAATATCAAATTTTCCTTTTTCCACAGCATCTTTAGCACGCATGGCGTTGTTGGCAGTGGTGACGTGAAACTTTGATAGCTCTAACGACTCTTGCAGCGTAGACCTAAGCTCTTCTTCATCATCAACAAGTAGAATATAAGCAGATTGCTTCACAATAAACTCCTTATGGTTATCACCAAACCAACCGTGAAGTCAAAATAATGACGCGTTGTTTTTGATAAGCAAGCCTTTGTTTTTATTTTGACGCTTTTGGCAGAGAGGATGAAAGTTGAACAGTCCATAAAGACCAATAATCAACGGTGTTGTTGTGTGGTGATTGCGGATCGCGATTGCTGTGAAAAATGATGGTATGCTCGTCTAACCAAGCTGGACCACCATCGCTGACCCCCATGCCTGAAGTCATCTTTTGCAATGTGGATGTTGCCAGTTCTAAGGTGTAAATGTGCGTTTGTTGCACATCGCCCAAGGCATCACGGTTCGAAATAAACGTAATATATTTACCATCGGCACTAAAGCTGGGTTCTAAGTCGGCATAACGATTATGGGTGAGCTGTTTGAGACCTGAACCATCCGTGTTTTGTAACCATAGGTCAAAGTTGCCGTTGTTTTCACGCACAAAAACCACACGTTGCCCATCATTTGAAATATCAGCATCAAAACCATCGCCCAACATGTGCAAACTCGGCTCGCCCTTACTAAACCAAAACAACTTGGGCTGCTTGAACTTGTTGGAAGTTCCCGTTGTGGTTGCTGGATAAGCACTTCTGAATGTCCAATATTTTTCATGGTACATACGCCAAGCTTGCCCTAAAAGTTGATGGTGTAAGCCGCTATCAAGGTGTTGGTTGCTGATTCTAGCGCGACGAGTGGCTTCAAAGGTGTGATCAAAGACCCAAAACTGACCTTGCGCCGAAGCTTGCAGATGATTGGGTAGTAAGTTATGTTGAAAAATAGCATTCGCAAAGGATTCATGGTGAAAAGGTAAGGCAAGCCAAGGTGATAAATGACCTAAACGATTACTGACATAAGCAATGTCACCATTTTCCAAAGCAACACCAAAACGGATGACACTGCGTGTTGCATCTTCACTGACATCTTTGGCATGAGCAAGGTTGTTTTTGTTTAACCGCATCACTTGATAACGGTGGTTGACGCGCTGTGAATAAACCAGATAATCACCTGCCACATCAGGGTATACCATATCCACATGAGGGCTATCAAACATGAGTTGCATGGTTCCAGCTGCCCAGCTTGAGCTGGCAGTGCACAATAATAAAATAGTCAAAAGATATGGCATGGTGCAATGCTCCTATGGGCATGATGATTGTATTTGATGCGCCGCAGATTAGTCTGTGTTTTCTTAAGCAGCTAGTTCTTTTCTTAAACATGCAATCTGAAATGCGTGCGTTTAGGGCAAATATTAGTGGCATAAAGCGGAGGTAAGTATCAAGTCTTGTTATGGCGCCATCATCATTTTATGTTGTTTTTCAACCATCACATTGGCAGCAGGAAGCGAGCTGGTGTCCGATACTACAGTTGAATTTGAATACGAATGGGATGCTTATTATAGCAGTGTCTCCTGGATTAAAGGGTTTGCCCAGCAAGAAGTGCCTGAAATTTCTGATTTAACAGAATTATCGATGTATCATACGTTGTTAACAGGCAGTTTACTTCCAGATTTTTTAGTGTTGGAATTAAGTGTGAATCCTTTGCCCATTTTAGGGGTATATCTTCGTGAACAACAGCCTTCGTTATATGAAAAAGGGCAAGGCAATGGCGAGTCGGATACTTTAATGTTAGGGGTTCGTCGCGATAGGATTGACTTTACACAAAATGAAGATGATTTGATGCGTGATTTTGCTTTTGAATACCGTTTGGATGTCTTACAAACGAACTTTCGCCCCCATATGCGTTTTTAGTGATGCAACATCAGCCTAAGCCCTTGTTGGTCTTGTT
>CAZWPS010000033.1:7465-11401 GCA_964635775.1 uncultured Zetaproteobacteria bacterium
CCCCATATGCGTTTTTAGTGATGCAACATCAGCCTAAGCCCTTGTTGGTCTTGTTACATGGTTGGGGACAATCGCAACACATATGGTATCAAACCAATGTTCATCAGCATTTCTTGATGCAAACCTTCAATTTACCAGGGCATGGCGGACAAGAAGATGTCGCCGAAGCACTTTGGTTGCCTACCTTAGCCGAGCAAATTCGATATGTTGCTGCAGGGCGAGAAGTGGTATTATTGGGTTGGTCGTTGGGCGGGCAGTTGGCAATACAACTGCATGATTTATTACGCCACAACATCTTGCTTAAAGGCTTGGTTTTGGTATCGAGCACACCGTGTTTTCGTCAGCAAAAAGATAAAGCTAAGGCTTGGTTATGGGGCTGTGATGATGCCGTATGGGCAGACTTTGAGCGCCTAGCCATGGCACAAGATACACGCTTGATGCAGCGTTTTTTTCAGATGATGTTGCTCGGTGATGATTTAACACGCCGCGAAGTGCGTATGTTCGCAAAAGCAGCCGTTGATTCTTGTCATCCGCCTAGCGTTGAGGGCTTAACGGCAGGTTTACACTTATTATCACATCTTGATATGCGCCAATCATTAGCCAATATTGATGTGCCTACATTGGTGATGCATGGCGAGCAAGATGTCATTGTACCCGTGCAAGCTGGGCGTTATTTGGCAGAACATATCCCGTTGGCGGAGAGCTTTGTTTTTCAAGGCTGTGGACATGCACCCTTTCTTACACAGAGTGGCGCATTTAATCGAGAATTGGAGCGGTGGTGGAAGAACATATCAATGTGAAGCAAGTGCGTCGTGCATTTTCAGGTGCGACGCTTGGTTATGATAGTCATGCTGAGTTGCAGCGTGAAATTGGACGTCGATTATTGGCGCATTTGGCGTTTACCAAATTGCAGCCTAAGACAATTCTGGATGTGGGTTGTGGCACGGGTTTTTTCACCCGCCTTTTAACGCAGCAATTTAAAAAAGCAGCCGTGTGTGCCGCTGACCTTTCTCACACCATGGTTCAGCACACCCAGAAAAATAAAACAAGGCGCTGGCCTTGGCAGGGCCGTGATGGGCATGTGGTCGCAGATGCTGTTTGTTTACCTTTTCAAGATGCCTCCTTTGACCTTGTAACATCTAATTTAGCGATGCAATGGGTGCCTGAGCCAGAGCGTATGATGCAAGAAATGCGCCGTGTGTTGGCACCAGGCGGATTAATGTTGTTCTCCACATTTGGACGACGAACATTAACAGAGCTTAAACAAACCTTGTCGGTGGTGAATCAAGGGCGCAGCAATGCTGTGTTGCCCTTTCCCGATGTGATGAGTTTGGGTAATAGTTTGGGAGCTTGCGCTGTGGAAGATCATGTCACAGACACTGATGTGTTCACCTTAACTTACCCTGACACCATGGCTTTGGTGCGCGAACTCAAGGGCATTGGTGCTTCGGCAGCGGCGATTCAGGGGCGTTCAGGTGGTTTGTATGGACGCTCATTATTGCGGCATATTGAGCAGCATTATAGCCAACACTTTTGTAACAATGATGGACGTATTTATGCTACTTTTGAGGCGTTGTATGCCCAAGCTTGGTATAAAGATGCGGAATATAAGCATAGGGATGATATTATTCCGATTCAAGTCATTTGATGTTTGCCTTTGATGCGGACACGACAAACCATTTGTTGTCGGTGTTGCTGTTGGCATTATTGTTGGAATATCTGTTTGCTGACCCCCAAACAAAATGGCATCCTGTAGCCTTGTTTGGGCGTTGGCTGACATATGTTGAAGCGTTGATGTGGCGAGATAATCGTTTGTCAGGCGTGCTGGCTTGGTTGTTAGCCGTCTTTGTTGGACTGGCGATAATGGTTATTTTTTGGCGTATAAGCTGCATGTTTAATGCCTTTTCAGGCATGCTTTTTCAGGCGGTTTTACTTTGGTTAAGTTTGGGTTGGAAATCACTGATAACACATGTGCAAGTGGTTGCAGAAGCGCCTGACTTATTATCAGCACGCCAGCGTGTGGCGCAGATTGTTGGTCGTCAAACCCAAACAATGAATACCCAAGATGTACAGCGGGCAACACTAGAAACATTAGCTGAAAATACTTCAGATTCGATTATTGCCCCTTTGTTTTGGTTTGCTTTGTTTGGTGTGTGGGGTGCTTGGTTGTATCGAATGGTGAACACCTTAGATGCGATGTGGGGTTATCACCATACACCTTATCAATCCTTTGGTTACTGTGCCGCAAAGATTGATGATGTGCTTAATTGGTTGCCTGCACGACTGACGGCAGTGTTGATGTTGCTGCCCTACCCTGCCCTGTGGTCTTGCCCCATCAGCGCACAAGCGCGTCAACATCTCTCGCCCAATGCGGGGTATCCTGAAACAAGCATGGCATTTTTGTTGGGGATTCGTCTTGGCGGACCTGTGCAACGCATAACTTATGTGGAACAACGTGCTTGGTTTGGCGTGACCGAAACAATATTGAGTGCTTCACATATTCAGCAAGGTATTCGCATCACTCATCAGACAGTGTTATTGATGTTATTGCTTATCGTGGGTTGTTTTTGGCTCATATAAACATAAACTTACCTCATGGTGGCAATATTGAGACCTATGCGCAGCGTTGGCATTGTAAAACCTCAGATATTCTTGATTTATCCACAGGCTTACACCCCAGTGGCGCACCAGCTTGGCTGGCTGCATGGCTGCAAGAACATGCCCACTACATTGCCCATTACCCGAATCAACAAGGTGAGCCTGCCCGTTCGGCTTTGGCACATTTTATGGGCGTGTTGCCTGAACAAGTGCTGATGATTGCTGGTGCTCAAGCTGCCATTGAAATCTTACCACAAGCATTGGCTTGGACAAGCTTAGCAATTCGTCAACCGTGTTATAGTGAACCCATTCGGGCAGCTGAGCGGGCAGGTTGCGCTGTGATTGCTTGTGACATGCTTGAGCCTTGGCCAGAAGAAGCCGATGCCATTTGGTTAACCAATCCGCATAATCCGTGCGGCAGTGTTGAGACGTTTCCTAAGGACAGGCATGGGGTGTTGGATGAATCGTATATGCCATTTGCGCAGCGCGAACAGCTTGCTGTGATTCCCCATGTCATACGCTTGGGTTCACTCACCAAAACATTTTGCATTCCAGGCTTACGCTTGGGTTATGTCATTGCTCAAGCTGATTTGATTCAGCGTTTGCAAACATGGTTGCCGCCTTGGCCATGTACAACTTTAGGCTTACACCTCTTGCCCAAATTACTCAAAGAATCTATGCTTAGAGATGATGTCATTGTTGCACAAAACCAGCGTCTTACATTATTATTAAAACACTATGGATGGCAAACCCGTGCTTCAACAGCAAGTTTTGTGTTGGCAAAACCACCGCAAAGGTTGCCTGATTTTGCTTTGCAACGCATACTCGTCCGTTCGTTCCCTGAATGGCAGGGGCTGGCAGGATGGGTACGCTTGGGTCTGCCCAACACTGAACACGATTGGCAACGTTTGCGTGAAGTGCTGTGTGTTTAAAATGAAAAATCGTTGAGGAGTTGGTGGGATGAAAAGAATGGATCCGCAAAAACTTAACTTGAAAAATCTGCTTTATGCAGTGATCTTTTTAATGGGTTTTACCTTGCCCTATGCTGCGCATGCCACGGCAACACTGGTAGATAGCTTGGGTGAACCTCAACTTACAGGCATTGCCTTAAACAACATCTCCTCCATATCCGTTCGGCAAGGCACACTGTGGATTACGGATGAATCAGGGAAAATTCATCGCTGGCGCAAAGGTGAGCCACCTGTATCTTTTGTAACAGATGCTGAAAAGCGTCGTTTTTCAAGTGCCCTTCAAATTAGTGACGATAAATTATTGCTTACAGATGTGCGTGAAGGGCAAGTCTTATTGGGTTTAGATGAACAGTGGCAAGTGTTTTCT
>CAZWPS010000034.1:0-11175 GCA_964635775.1 uncultured Zetaproteobacteria bacterium
CCACGGCCGGTCCAATACGAAATTGTTCAATAAGCAACACTTCATCAAGCTTTTGATCATACAATAATACCGCAACCGCTTGACCGCGCTCCAAATGTTCGCGCCGAATGTGCAGCGAACCGCCAGCAAAACAATCGTGTTCCAATTCATAAGCATCAAGCTTAAAAAAACCACGGTACAATGCTTCTTTTTGATGTACCTTATAACTTAATTTACGCATCATCCACCCCTCAATCCATCATCCGTTAAGAAAGAGCATGGACGATAAAACCCTATTTCTCAAGTTCAATGTTTCATCACAGCCATATCATGACTATACTTCGCCAAGCATGATGTGTAACGGAGTCATACCATGATTGATAAAGATTTATTTGCTATTCTCGCTTGCCCCAAGTGTAAAGGGGATGTTGCCTATAATGCCAATAAAACGGGCTTAAGCTGTGCGGTATGCCAGCTCGAATACCCCATTCGTGACGATATTCCTGTCATGCTCATTGATGAAGCTACTTGCCTCAAAACGTAATGCTTTCATCGCCACGCCTCTAAGCTAAGAGCTAAGCATATGTCTTCAACACCGCGCTACTTACACTTCATCTTCTTATGTTTAAGTAAGTTACCCATACCTTGCTTGCATATCGCTGGCTCATTTGTCGGTTGTGCTTTTTATTATTTAGACCATCAACATCGCAAGACCACTTTGCGTAATTTGGCGCGTGTTTTTCCTGAAAAAAGCAGCGCACAACGTCGCCAAATCGCAAAAAAATGTTTTCGCCATATTGGTTATACTTTAATGGAAATTCCCCTTGTTTTCATGCGTCATCAACAAGATTTATTGGCGCATGTCAGCATTGAAGGGCAAGATATATTACAACAAGCCCTTGATGAGCAACAAGGTGTGTTTTTAATGGCTTCCCACTACAGCAACTGGGAACTTATGGGTTTATTGCCTTCCATGTTGGGCTTTCAAACTTCGACCATTTACCGACCCCTTAACCAACAAGGTTTAAATGCCCTCACCCAACAAGCACGTAGCCGTTTTGGTACACACATGCACTCACGGCGCAAAGGTTTACGCTGGTTGTTTAAAGCCCTGCAAGACAACCACTGCATTATTGTTGCTTTGGATCAACATATGGGGGCAGGAAATGGCATTTTAGCACCTTTTTTAGGGCATATTGCCAGCACCACAGCTTTACCCGCACCTTTTGTGCATAAAAATAACACCCCCATGGTTGGCATGGCTTTAGAGCGTGTTGGGTTTACATTTGAGTTCAAGCTCCGCTTTTGGCGCATTGCCAAACCCGAAACAGGCGACGATAAAGACCATAATGATGTTGCTGTCATGACGGCAGCATGTGCCAGCTTTGATACGCTTATCTTAAATCAACCCGAACAATGGTTATGGATGCACCGCCGCTGGCGCGCTGTTGAAACCGATGAAAACATGCGTGATGTTGTACATGGTTCGCCTTAAGGCAGTGCCTCAAACCACTGTTGCAAAACCTTACGCTTCGTCAAGTCTTGCGCTTGAAACTGCTCCACCGTCACACCTTGCCGACTAAAAGACAACGATACAGCCCCTTCAGCAGTATTCAAAACCTCACTCCCCACCGCCACATAACGCGCCACAACTTCCGCTTTAGGAAACCCATAATGATTACGGTATCCCGTTTGCGCAATGACAATATCAGGCTGAACTGCTTGCACAAAAGCCTTGGTGCTTGATGTTTTGCTGCCATGATGAGGCATAAGTAACACATCAAAAGCTTGTAGCTTGGCAGTGACTTTACGCTCAACTTGTCGTTGCATATCACCAGGAAAAAGCAAGCGTTGCCCTGTCGTTAAATGCACAGCAAGCAGCAAAGAAGTATTGTTTCCATTACTTGGTTGATAACCTTGAGGCGGCCAAAGCACATCAATCTTCGTGCCATCGGCAAGTGCGATCACATCCCCTTGCTGTAACCAGCGCACCTGACCACCTTGAGCTTGAATATATTGTATTGCCGTTTGTATCGTTGGATATTGATGATTATCGGGGACATCTGCCAGCCAAAGTTCTTGCACATGATACAGTGAAGCCAACAAGCGCAAAATACCGCCAGCATGATCTGATTGAGCATGGCTTAAAACCACCGCATCCAACGTTAAAATACCCAAAGCTCTCGCATTGGCTGCGGCAATCGTGCCACCATTAAATTTGCTGCCACGCTTGCCAGGCACATCAACAAGCAACTTAAAGCCTGGTGTCTGCAACAGTGCTGATGCCCCCTGCCCTACATCCCATGCATGTAACATAGGCTGTTTTACTTGGCGTTCACTGCTTAAAACACTGATATAAATCAGTAATGTCAGAAATAAAAGGGCAAGTGCTGCGCCTTGATGTTGTTGCAGCAATAAAACCCCTGCAAGCAACAGCGATAAGGCTAAACAAACATGCGCAATATCCATATCAGCGCGTAACCAAAGGTGTCCTGCTGGCAACTGATAAATCAACAGTAATATGTGATTGCCCCAAGTAATCGCCAGCGCAGAGCCATGCAATACCATCTCCGCAGCATGCGTCAAACCCAATACCGCACATAATTCACCAAGTAAAGCCAGTGGCAGCACCCAAAATGCATACAAAGGCAGTAGTAGTGTGTTCGCCAACAAACTCCACACTGGAAGTCGTTCAAATACGGCTGCAATCAAGGGTAATGTGGCTAAAGCGGCAAACAGCGACACAAAAAACATCGCTTTGCACCAAAAAATAGCCTTTTGCAGCAAGTTCTCTGGTTTTTGACTGCTTGCATTCGCCCAAATCAATAACGATGTGGTTGCGACAAACGATAACCATAACGAGACTGACAATACCGATGCAGGGTCAAACAAAACAATCAATATCAATGCCGCCAACATGGTATTCAGCGGCACTTGTTTTGCCCTAAAATACCATGCCAACACGGCGGCAAATAACATCAACGAAGCCCGTTGGGCAGGAATAGGCCAGCTGGCTAAAGTGGCGTATAATAAGGTCAAAACAACACCAAAACTTAATGCCAAAACCCGAACAGGCAATTTTACAATCCATACTTCGCGCCGCGTCAGTAACCACCAACACAACACAAAGCCCCAACCTGCCACCAGCCCAACATGTAAGCCTGAAATCGCTAATAAATGCATCGCCCCACTGGCCGCAAAAGCATCATCAATATGCAGCGGAATACGACTGCGATCAGCAAGTAATAAAGCAAGCAATATGCCTTGCGCTTCCTCATCAACAGCCTGTATTGCTTGGCGAATAGACAAACGAAACTGTGTCAACCATGACAAATCATGCTCAAGAATCTGCACTTCACCATACACACTGCCCAACACTGCAATATGTTGCTCAAAACAATAGGTTGCGTAGTCGAACGTGGCAGGATTTAACTTATTATGTGGTAAGTGAAACTTGGTGCGTAGTTGAACCAACATATCAGGCTTAAAATCAAAACGATTACGGTACACATATACATCCGCAAAACCTGCTAGGGTTTGTCCATCGTCTCTACTGATATGACTTAATCTAAGCCGTGTATAGCGCGCACTTTCACGCACTTCAGCAATGTTTGCCGTCACCTGAATTTTATGGTTCAGCCATGATTCATCCACTTCAATACGCTGTACATCCAGCCAAAGGCTAGACAAACCATACACCATCCCCAATACACATAACCAAACAAACGACTTTCGCCACAGTAAGCCCACAACCAGCAATCCTGCAAGTAATAAAGCAAACCACGGCAAGGAAATGGTGTCCCAACGCGCCAACACCACACCCAGCACCAAAGCACAAGCTGGAACAAGCAGGGGAAAGGTATTAAGTTTAAGTTGGATAAATAATATCTCCGCGTATCAGCATATCATCCCCTAATGCTTGATATTGCAAGTGCTCAAACCTGAGTGCATCTGTAATCCTTGCCACACCCAAACCATGCCAAAAACTCACTGCATCTAAGCCACCAATCAACATTGGTGCTTGATAAAAAACAACTTCTTGGCTCAACTTTGCCGCCAAACATGCGCCATGTAATTGACCACCACCCTCAAGCAAGACCTGCAAACAGCCATTTGTCGCCAAATGTTGAAAACAAGCCTTTAAATCAGGCTGATATACCACTTCCACACCTAAATCACGCCATCTTTGATCATATGCACTGCTCTGGGTCACATAAAAGCGCGTGTTTGCTGCATCGGATAACAACTGACAATCTGAAAAGGGTTGCGGTGCTTCTTTTGCCATCACCACACGCAACGGCGGCTCACCTTTGCAAGGTGTTCCCCGCACTGTTAAGCTGGGGTTATCGTTTAATAATGTCCCTACACCCACTACAATCGCATCACATATTGCACGTAATTGATGTGCATGTTGCCGCGATTCTTCGCCACTAATCCATTGCGAATGGTGGGTGCGTGTTGCCAATTTACCATCCAAAGATATGGCTGCTTTGGCAATCAACCAAGGTTGTCCTGTTTGTAGATAGTGAAAAAAAGGGCGGTTCAATCTGTCCGCACGTGTTTGCTCAACACCCTCAACCACCTCCAACCCCGCTTGCCGCAAAATTTGTCCGCCGCCAGCCATAACAGGATGAGGGTCTGAAGATGCAAACACCACCCGGCGAATACCCGATTCAATCAATGCCGTGGTACAAGCTGGTGTTTTCCCTGTTGCCGCACAAGGCTCAAGCGTGACATACATCGTTGCCCCCACAACATCCCCAGCCACACATTTTAAAGCATCAAGCTCAGCATGATCACCACCATAAACATGGTGATAACCCTTAGCCAACACCACATCATCACGCACAATCACCGCACCCACACGCGGATTAGGGTGCGTCTTGCCCACACCTTTTTCAGCTTCAGCTAAAGCCAGCTGCATCCACTTTTGATCCAATACGCTCATGTATTCACCCTATAAAAACATCCATATCTCATCTGCCTTGCCATAACATTCATCAATGAAATACCATTAAACTGACACCTTCTCACTTCCTGTTTGAATGATGTTGTGCTACCCTAAGAGGAGTCGGGGGAAATCAAGCATGAATCAAACAGCAGCAAACGATAACAACAACCCACCCACCTTGCAAAGTGAGCAGCTGCGCCTTGCGCTCTTTTTAAAAAAGAACAACAGCATGATACTGATGCTCATCCCCGTCATCGCTTGGTTATTATGGCATGACATTGCCCATCTTTATATCTTATTATGGTTAAGTAGCATGGTTTTGCTCGTCATCATACGTCATCAATTGACCCCTACACATATTGATGAAATGTCTGCATCAAACATACAAAAACACAACACATATTTATGGCAAAACAATGTCATACAATGTTGTTTGTGCAGCGCTGGTATTTTCTTTATCTTAGCTGATATTAGCTTGGAAAAACAAGTCTTTTTACTGCTCTTTTTTCTACTCATCACAATGGATAGCTTGGGTTATGTGATGGACAATCCTTATACCTTAATGGCACAAACAACATGGCTGCCTATCTTATTGTGGCTGAGTTTTCAGCATGAAACCATCTATATGGCTGCTTTTGTTACCGTGATATTCTTTTTGTTTTTTCTCCACGTCAATATCAATAAACAACGCATGTTTTTTCATCAAAGCATGGTTATTCGCCTAAAAAATGAACATTTAACGCAACAGCTGCAAACAGTAGAAGATGAAAAAAAGAGCATTCAACAGACATTATTAACCAAAACAAACGATGCCGAAACATCAAACCGTGCCAAAAGTGATTTCTTAGCCATGGTAAGCCATGAAATGCGTACACCTGTTCATGGCTTGATTGGTATGCTCGACTTATTAAAAGATGTACGGATGAATAAAGAGGCACGAGGCGATTTGAAAAGTGCGCGACAAGCCGCCTGTTCTTTGCGGCGTTTGGTCAATGATGTCTTGGATTTATCCAAAGCTGAATCAGGCTTAATCCAACTGAAAAACACCCATTTTCACATTGAGGAATGTATACATGATGCCATGTTGCCTTGTTTGATTATGGCCAAACAGCAAAAGACCAAGGTATCAGTCGAATTCCAACATGTTCCAAGCATCATCCATGCTGATGCAGGAAAACTCAAGCAGATTTTAGTCAATCTCATCAGTAATGCCGTGAAATTCACTGCCAATGGCAACGTCTTGATTCAAGTGCAAGCACGCCAAGCAACATCAGCGCAAGCCAGTCTGCAATGTTTACAATTTACAGTGCAGGATTCAGGCGTTGGCATGACTCAAGAAGATTTAATACGTATATTTGAGCCTTTTTTGCAGTTAGAAAATCGTATGCATCGCCAATATGATGGTACAGGTTTAGGCGCGGGCATTGCCAAGGCATTGGTTCAACAAATGGGGGGTGAGTTAAAGGTCAAAAGCACACTTCATCAAGGCTCAACCTTTTCTTTTGAAATCCAGTGTCAAACAAAAGGTCAGCACATCCAACGTGTGATTAAAATGACAAGCTCTCAGCCTTTGATTGTACAAGATGTGCCGCCAATAAGCCCAAAAATGAAGCCTGACAACAACATCAACGCCGCTACAAAACCCGCGATTAAGCCATTAACAGGCGTGAAAGTATTGGTTGCTGAAGATGATGATATTAGTCGCCGTATTGCCCTCAAACGCTTAACCCGTGCTGGATTTGAAGTCACCGTTGCTGAAGATGGTCAAGTCGCTTGGGACATCATTCAACAGCAGAAATTTGACTTGGTCTTATTAGATTTGCGAATGCCCCACCTTGATGGCATCCAAGTCGCCACACATATACGTCAACAAGAAAACATCAATCAGCAAACACCGATTATCGGCTTGAGTGCCCATGCAAGCGATGAAGTCAGGCAGCAATGTTTAGATGTTGGCATGAATGCCTTTTTAATGAAACCCATTGAACCTGATATGATTACACAAAAAATGCAGTCTGTATTAGATAAACGCTGAATACAGCACCCCAAGTTGTCAAAACAGTTGCATTAAAGTTTCAAAAGAGCCAATTTTTATCTACAACTTGAGCCTAAACTATATGATTGTCATTCCAAATGCAGTTGAGGGATTTGATAGAGCCACAGTATGACAGTGGTATTTAAATGCGATTTCCCTCATGCCCCTAATATGTCATTTTGCTTTTCTGCTTTGCATCAACTACCTTTCCAATAAGTATAGGTTATCGTCAATGATGAGGTATCACACATGGATCCAGTCACCGCAGTTTTTATTTTACTACTATTCTTTGGGCTTATGCGTTATCACCGTGATAAAAAAGTAATCGTTGAACAAACCATTATGCCCAGCGGTATCTTTCCGTATGTCAAAAAGGATTTGCTGTTAAGCAATAGCGAACACGTTTTTTATCAAACCCTACAATCAGTAGTCGGAAATCAATATCATATTTTGCTTAAAGTGGGCATTGACGATTTAATTATGGTCAAAAAGAATATCTCCAAATCGGCAAAAGCCGCTTATTTACAGAAAATAACGGGGAAATGTGCTGATTTTGTGCTCTGCAAACCCGAAAACTTAGAAATTATGGCGGTTATTCTCTTAGAAGGGCATCAGAAGTTCGTTGACCGTGCTTTTCAAGCTGCCGCACTGCCGCTGATTCGTTTTAAACCCAATTACACCTACAATAAGCAAGAAATGACGACCATGTTAAGCAGCCTCATGAATCATGGTTAAACCTGTGTTTGTCGCTGTTGCAATAATCGTTTGATAGGGGCAAATGATTGACGATGTATCGGGCAAACACCGTATTGACGCAACGCCTCCATATGGATTTTTGTACCATAACCCTTATGTTTGGCAAATTGATACGCTGGATATTGAACAGCATAAGCGCGCATCAGTCTATCCCTCACCACCTTTGCCATAATCGACGCTGCTGCAACTTGCTGAATATTGTCATCCGCGCCAATCACAGCCACCGTTGGTGCTGGCATATCAGGTGGCACACGGTTGCCATCCACAATAATACTGCTGGGGGCTATATGCAGAGCCAACACTGCTTTTTGCATCGCTAACATGGTGGCATGTAAAATATTGAGCTGTTCAATCTCGCTCAAGCTCGCCGCAGCTACCGCATAACTCACCGCATGTTTCCTTAAATGATGGTAAAAGCGCAGCCGTTTCTTCTCCGATAGTTTTTTGGAATCTCGATATAAGCCCAACATCGGATCATTGGGGTCTAAGATGACTGCTGCCGTCACGACTGGCCCTGCCAATGGGCCTCGCCCAACCTCATCAACACCTGCAATCATGCTCTCTTCCTCAGCCATTGCCATAAACAAAGCAAAGCCACAGCGGCACCAAGTGTGTCTGCCAGCCAATCCCACACATCAGCATCACGCCCCAACACAAATGACTGATGAAACTCATCACTTGCCCCATACAAAGAACAAAACAACCATGCACCCATCAGAATCAGCTTATGATGGGTGCTCAAAATATGCCTAAACAGCCGCCAAGCCAATATCGCCATCACAGCATATGCACTGCCATGCATCAGTTTATCTTGATGCTCAAACCATGCTTCCACTGGTAACGAAGACTGGTGCGATAAATAAAAAATAAAACTACAATACAGCAACAGCCCTAAAGCATCACCATACATTATATATTTTACTTCACGCATGCCATCTCCCCTTACAAAAAAGCTAAAAAATATAAGCCCCTATTCAGCACTTTTTAACATGCTTAAAAGAACCCATTTTACCCCTGTAACTGTTCATATTGCTCTGCTTTGCTCACAAACATAAAAAAGCCCAACAAAAGCGAACCTTTGCTGGGCTTTTTTGTTCACATATAAACTTAAACGAAGTTCGCCATCGCTAATTTACAAATTGCCATCACAGGCTCTGGATATAAACCAATTGCCACAATAATCAAAGTGCTTAACACCACAATCGTTTGTAAAGCGCCATTTTGAACAAAGTTAAAAGCAACACGTTCATCATCAAAATACATATATTTAACAATACGAATATAATAAAACGCACCAATAGCCGAGAAAAGAACGCCTAATGTTGCTAAAACAATGTGCCCCGTCTCAATGAGTGCCATAAAAACGAATGCTTTTGCCCAGAAACCACCCAAGAAAGGAATGCCTGCCATCGAAAACATCAACAAACCCATCGCTAAAGCATAACCAGGACGAACCTTAGACAAACCCGCAAAATCATCGATTAATTCGCCTTGAATATCATCCCTGCGCATCATAATAATAATGGCAAACACACCCATAGTCATGAATAAATACACGGTCATATAAAACATAATCGCCGTGTAACCACTTTCATTTGCCGCAATTAAACCCAGTAAAATAAAACCAACATGACCAATGGTTGAATAAGCCAACATGCGTTTGATATTACGTTGTGCAATGGCAGCAATATTACCTACAGCCATGGATAAAACTGCTAAAATCATCAATACTGACGTGTATTCCGCCTGTAACCCAGGGAAAACATCATGCAAAACACGCATGAATACCACCAAACCTGCAACTTTAGGTGCCACCGACATAAAAGCAGTGATGGGTGTGGGCGCACCTTCATAAGCATCGGGCGTCCACATATGAAATGGTGCAACCGACACCTTAAATGCCAGACCTGCCAAAACAAACAGCATGCCCGTTAAAACGGCAAAGCGTAAATCATCACCACTTGCCGCAATAAGCTCGCCCATTTCAACAAACATGAAGCTACTGGTGCTACCATAAAGGAAGGTTAAACCATATAACAACATACATGAGGATAAAGCACCTAAAATAAAGTATTTCAACGACGCTTCTGTAGAGCGTAGGACATCACGTTGGTATGCCACTAACACATAAATAGATAATGCCATCAACTCCAAACCAAGGTACATGGTCACAAAGTTGGTGGACGAAACCATCAACATCATACCCAATAAAGCAAACAACATCAGGGTATAATATTCACCAACATTGGCTTCATCTTTAATGTAATCCAAGGATAAAAACATGGCGAAAACCGTGGCTATAATCATCAATAGTTTGGCAAAAGCGGCAAACGGATCAAGTACAAAATAACCATAAAATGTAGTGCTACCATCTGATCCAGAAGCATAAATCACCGCGGCAGCAGTTGCTGCACAAGTGGCAATGGATACCCATGCGACTATATTTTGACGCGCTGTCGATAAAAACACGCTCATCATTAAAGTCACCATAGCCATCACAGCCAAAATGATTTCAGGGAGAATTAGCTCCAGATGTTGTGGAAACGGAAAGGGAAAAACGACCTCTGCCATGTGGTTAACCTCAGTGTATAACGGCGTGTAGCGCCGCTGGATGTTCTAGTAATGCTGCTGCATCAAGCTTGCTTGTGGTTGCTTGCTCAACCAAATGTGAAACCGATGCATGCAATAAATCAAGCACAGGTGCGGGGTAAAAACCAAGCCAAACCACCAAGATAATCAGGGGTACAAAGTAGGAAAACTCACGCAATGTCAAATCCTTCATCGACTTCACTGAATCTTTAATGGCTTCGCCCATGATCACACGTTTATACATCCACAACGTATAACACGCGGATAAAACAACACTAATCGCTGCCGCAATCGCCACCCATTTCGCAGAAATAGTCAGTTGTGATGGGTCTGAAGCAAATGTGCCAATCAAGACCATAATCTCACCAATAAATGCTGATGAACCAGGCAACGCAATATTCGCCATTGAAAATAACAACATCACTGCCGCAAAAACAGGCATCACATTGACCACACCACCATAATCAGCAATTTCGCGGGTATGCAGACGGTCATACATCACACCCACACAAAGGAATAATGCAGCGGCAACAAAACCATGTGAAATCATGTTAATCACCGCACCTTCAAGTGCAACTTGCGTAAAAACGAATGTTCCCAAGGTGACAAAACCCATGTGGGCAATCGAAGAATAAGCAATTAAACGTTTCATATCCGTTTGCATCATCGCAACCAAAGAAATGTACACAATCGCCACCAAACTCAAGCCAATCATCATCGGTGCAAAATATTGTGAGGCATCAGGCAGCATGGGCAAAGAGAAGCGCAAAAAGCCATAAGCACCCATCTTCAATAAAATGCCCGCTAAAATGACCGAACCTGCTGTCGGTGCTTCGGTATGTGCATCTGGTAGCCAAGTATGTAC